>MEYP01000005.1:50304-53677 GCA_001775835.1 Candidatus Azambacteria bacterium RIFCSPHIGHO2_02_FULL_52_12
GCCAGGACATTGAACAGCTGGGGGAATTCGTCCAGGCGCGTCCTGCGCAGGACGCGCCCGATGCGTGTCACGCGCGGGTCATCATGCATTTTAAACAGCGGCCCGCCGTCCTTGCGCTCGTTGTGCCGGAGCAGTTGCGATTTCAGCGCGTGCGCGTTGTCGATCATCGAGCGGAATTTGTATAGTTTGAACAGTTTGCCCATGCTCACGCGCGGCAAAGCAACGAACACCGGCCCCTTTGAATTGAGCTTTACCAGCGCGGCTATCACGCCAAACGCCGGCGAAAGCACGGCCAGCCCCGCCAGAGAGCCCGCAACATCAATGATGCGCTTGAGCACCTTCCCCCATCCGTCAAGCGCGGTGTGCTTCACCTCGATGAGCGGAATTCCCCCTATCATATCCAGCGCGACGTTGGTAGTGAGCGTTTGAAACAGCGTGGGCGCGAACAAAAAATGCAGGTGCGCGTCCCGGCAGAATTCCGCGAGCTCAACGAGCGCGTCTTTGCCGTAATCGGCAGACCCCACCACGACGGTGTCTATCTTCGGATTGGCTATAGACGCTTTTATTTGGGTCAGATCGAGCGCGGCGATCTGTTTTACCACTTTGTACCCGAGCGCCGGGTTTTTTTCTATCTGCCTGGCAAGGCCGAGCGACGTCTCGTCATCCCCCACTATCAGCACGCGCTCGATGCCGAACCGGTATTTTGTCCTGATATGGCGTTCTATGCCGCGCAAAAAAAGCCGCCCCGCGAACACATATAAGATGGAAAACACGCCGGCTGCCAGAACGATGAAACGGGAATCGAAAAACTCACCGCGGATGAAGATGTAAATGATCACCATCATCAGCGCGAACGAGACCGAAGCGATGAGCTGGAAAAATTCTTCCATGATATCCTTGCGCTTGACGGTGTAGAGTCCGGTGACGGAAAAGATAAGTATCCAAAACGGTATCACCAGAAGAAGCAGGAAAGCGAATTTCGAGAACGGAAGATTCAGGTAAAAAAGCACTGGGCGGTACTGAGCGATGAATTCGCTGGTGCGGAAAAAATAAGCGGAAACGCCCGCCAGAAAAAGCATGACAAAATCGAAGGGAACGAGCGCCACGGCAAAATAGAGAGCAACTCTTTTCATGGGTCTATCATACAAGAAAGAGCCCTTCTTTTCAACTCAAACCCCACCCTTTAAGTCACTTGATTAAATAGCGCTCTGTCTGTAGGCAAGGGGCAGGGTCAAACGCACATGCGGAGCAAACCCCGTTAGAAGTAGAACGCAAACTGCATTCGCAACTTCTAACGGGGCAAACCGGAAAGATGCCTATAAGCCGGATTCTGTACCAAGCACATAACAAGTTATATGCTCGGCGGCAATCATTTCTCTTGGCACGGCATTACTGCCGTGCTCGTGCGACTACCTATTTCCGCGAATACCGCAAAAATAATCTGTCTTGCACCCCGTAAGGATTTAGCCGTTTCATACCCCGATGTTGCCATCGAGACTCGCCGAGCGCATAATAAGTTATATGCTCGGCGCCTCATGCCTTTCGGCACTCGGCGTCTCTGTTCGCACCTCTCAAGTCGCCCTGGACGGCTGTTAGCCGCTACGTTGACCTGGCTTGCGCCAAATCGGGAGTCCGGACTTTCCTCTCCCCGCGCTCCGCGCGTAACCAATAACAAATAACTGATAAAAAAATACGCAAATGTTATAGTTATGGGTTCTGTGCGAAGCACAGAGAGCGATTGCCCGGCATCTTTCGGTTTGCCCCGTTAGAAGTCGAACGCAAACTGCATTCGCAACTTCTAACGGGGTTTGCTCCGCATGTGCATTTCTTAAAGAACTTTCAGAGTATACAACGAAAGGATATAAAAGTCAAACGACGCCGTCATTATAACGAGCGCCGTTTTGTTTTCGTAAAACTTACGACTTCTAATTTTTATGGGGAGAACCCCATAGCGGCGTTTTCCATCCTTGCGGAAGCCTACTCACCATTCGATCGTGCGAGAAATAGCCAAGCACAACGCTCACAATAATAAGGAACTGGAAAGAATAGATAAACGCCCCTGACACAAAAAATGAGCAACAAAAGAAATCGCCGACAACTCTTAAGGGCACAACTCGATCTTTCACGATGTTCGCGCTAAAAGAGAGGACCCAAAAAAGCATTGCCGGAACAAAAAAAAGCAAAAGCAGAACCACTGCCGCATCCCGTCCTAAAAAGTTCCACACGAGCGTAAAAACTCCCCACATAACAAATGTCTCAAGAAACACGCATACCCATAATGACGGGCCGGTCGGAAATTGCTCACTGATTCTCTTGAACATGGGAATCCCCCCTTCTCTTATATTATGAAAGAGCCTGCCTCACCCCTCTCCAACGATATCACCACCGGAATAATAAGTCAAACAGAGCTTATTTATATTTCAATGCTTCAAGCGGGTCGAGTTTTGAGGCGCGGCGCGCCGGCCACAATCCTGTAACGACACCCACGGCGGAAGAAAAAACAATGATGGTCAGCACAAACCATACGGGACTTTGAAAAAGATTAAGCGATTGGCCGCCAAATGCTTCAGCTAAAACATTGATACCGTAATTAAACGCTTGAGCTGTCACGAAACCCATAATAATACCGCCAACTCCCCCTAAAAATCCCATAATCATCGCTTCGGCAAGAAATAACTTCCAAATGTCAAGATTGGAAGCGCCGACCGCTTTCATGATCCCGACTTCCTGCGTACGCTCAAGAAGCGCGATTGTCATGGTGTTAAGCATGCCTATGGCGGAAACCACCAGCGTAATAATGCCAAAAAGCCCTAAGATAATGGTAATAATGTTAAAAATCTTTTTTGCCTGGCTGACCGTCTCCGAAAGCGCCGACACTAAAAGCCCCTGTGCCAACACCTGATCCCGAACCTCATTCAAAGATTCCGGCATATCAACTTTTATTTTAAGCTGCGCGTAGGACAGCTGCGCTCTACCCGCAAGAGCGCCAAAAGGAAGATACGCGAATACCGAGAAAGGATCATCCAATACGCCCGCGATAACATAACTATGTTCCAGTTCAAACACTTCGGTCTCCCCGCTCTCTTTATCAAGCGGTAGAGAAACGGAAAATTTGAGTTCCTTTCCCAGGGCCTCTTTCGGATCATTAAAATTCAATAACTTGAGCGTCGCGGAAGAAATGACCGTCTCATATTCAGATTTGTTTTGAAGAAGCGTTCCGGCAAGCGGCCTTAAGCCGGACAATTTCAGGTAACCCGCATCAACGGCATACAATGCTCCGGCCGCTGTAAAATTATCCAGCGCCATTTCACTGCTTAACAGCGCCAGCATGCTCACCTCTTTCACATGCGCCATACTTTTTATTTTTTCCACC
>MEYP01000005.1:53696-58359 GCA_001775835.1 Candidatus Azambacteria bacterium RIFCSPHIGHO2_02_FULL_52_12
ACGACACCAGAAAAAGAATGGTGCCAATACCAACGCTCATGCCCAAAATCGTAAGAAATGTCCGCAACCGGCGCGCGCGGAACATTCTTCCCGCGAGCTTGACGATGTCCCTTGCTAGAACATGTTCGGGAAATTTCTGAATCGCTTGCGCGCTATGCGCCTCTTTGACGGCGATATTGTTTTCTTGTGCGCCTTTCTCTTTGCGCGCTCGCGCCTTTGACGCCATATGCCATAATCCTTTTCCGGCGATGCTAAAAAGAACAAGCGGAAAAAGCACCGCGCGAAGAAGAGCGGCGTAAATAATTTCTGCGCTATCAAAAATTTTTTCCGTGAAAAAAGCGATGGTCAGCCACACTGCCTTCAAAAAAGATTTCTTGCGGATTCCAATCCTTGTTGTCCATGAGGCTGCGCCGATAAGAAGCATGGCGTCGCGCGGCGGAGGAGCGGGAAGAAGGAATTCCTGCGCATGTTTTTTTTGATCGGATTCCTCGAGCAACAAAAATGGTTCTCCCGCTTTTTCGATACGACGCATGCCTCTAACAATGAGATCGTCCGTCCAACCGACGCCAGAAAGAGCGTCCTTAATCTCGCGCTTTGAATAGCCAAGCGCGAACATTTTCTTAATATAGGAATCCAGTTCGTTTTGCCAGTCGCGCATGCTAATATAGGTTATAGCTTCATCAGCTTTCAGCCTTTAGGAATTCCGCTCTAAAAGCTAATGCAGCTGGAAGCTGATTTTACCGAAGCTTCAATACTAATTTCATCTTAAATAAAAAAATGGAGGATATCTCCCTCGTTAATCCGACCCCTCCAAGCGCCTCGGGCAACATCAGCACTTTCGAAAAGCCGTCTTCATCAATAATCCCCCGCACAAGATTGCCGATTGCCTCCTCAAGCCTCTTGATCTGAAGAAATGCGAACGGCTTCCGATGCTCGGAAAGCATATACCTGCGCAACTCGCCGATTTCCATAGACAGCGGAACCTGCCGTAGCTCTCCTTCATTTTTCCCTTTTAACAGACGGCTTTCAAACATCACTGTCTCGAGGCGCTTCATCAGCTCGGCTGCTCTTTCTTTACCAATATCAATCCCGCCATCACGGATGGGTTTTATGAGTATGCGCTGAAATTCTTCCAGCGACATGTCTCCTTTAATGATCCCCACGATCAAGGACATTATCTTTTCCTTTAAATATAATTCAGAGACATGCAAGAAATCATCGGATAAAGCATCGGCAAATTCTTGCATTCTTTCGAGTTCCTGCGCCCCTTTTTCAAGCGGCGCCGCGGATAACGGCCTTTCTTTGTGATTGTTCACCTCTTCTTTGATGATTTGTCCGTCTTTCATGTAAATAATCCTATCTGCGTACGCGAAATGGGACGAATTATGCGTTACCATCACAACCGTTTTTTTATCAATCGCATTCAATTCGGAAAAAATCTCAAGGACGCCCTTTGACGCAACGGAATCGAGGTTTCCCACCGGCTCGTCAGCAAGCATAAGCGGTGGATTATTCACGAGCGCTCGCGCGATTGAAACGCGCTGTTGCTGGCCGCCCGACAATTCTTGCGGAAGACGATCGGCAACATAGGAAAGACTGAAACGCTCAAGTTGTTGCTTTGCGGCTCGTTCACGCACGGGCGCGGAACCACCCCGCCATAGCTGCGGCAAAGCGATGTTATCCAAAACAGAAAGCGTCTGAATAAGATTATACGCCTGAAAAACGATTCCCATGCCGCGCCGATGAAAATCGGCCATATCCCGCGAAGAAAACTTGGTAATGTCTTTGCCGCCCGTAAAAATACCCCCATCGGTTGGTGTCAAAAGGCCAGAAATGCAGTACAGTAATGTTGATTTTCCGCATCCTGACGGCCCAAAAAAAATAATATATTCCTCGGGATAAATTTTGAGGTTGATCTTTTTAAGCGCCAGCGTCTCGGCAGGCGTACCGATATCATAAATCAGCGAAAGGTCTTTCACTTCAATAAGAGGAGTTTTTTCCGTCATACCTGGCTATCAACCGTTAAAATATTTTTCCCGTCCATTGAAAGACGTCCTGAAAATTCTTGACAAGAAGATCAAACACCGTCTCGCGCTGTTGAGGAGTCAAAATGGTGAAATAACGGGACGTCGCGATGTTCCCCGACGCATCGACGCTCTCAACGCGCAGACGATACGCCGTCCCGGGCTTGAAGTTCGTAAAGACTATCGTGTGATTTTGAGTCAATTCGCTGTCAAGCGGGGTTGATTTTTCAAGTTCCGGTTTGACAGCGACGCCTTCTTGATAGAATACGCGGGTTGAGGAAGGCTCCGATGTTTTCCATGAGATGATCGTCTGTACCCTGTCTTTGCCCGACACCGCGCTCTGATTCTGCATATTCGTGATAAACGGCTGTTCGATGTCTTTGAGCGTCTGCAAATTATACGAGGAGCTGGTCACCTCGCTTCCCTTCTCATCTTTCGAGATAACTTTGAAGGTATACTGCGTATCTTCCGCGAGGCCAACGATCGTCACACCATGATTTTTTACGAGCTGCCGGTCTCCGAACGATTCCGTCTTGCCGGTTGCCGTATTCGTGTATTCAACCGTAGAATCAGACAGCACATTCGTGAACCATCGGATGGTCATTTCCTTTTCTTTCACCGAATCAATCTTTACGTCAAGGACGCTCGGCAAGCTTTCCGTCGTGAAAGTAAGATCGGGCGAGAAAAACGGGCTTCCCTGCTGGTCCACACCCCCCACCCGGTAGTGATAGAATGTCCCGGGTGCGAGTTTCTTGATGATAATGAGATGTGACGCATTCATTGAGTTATCCGACTGCGACGAAGCATAATCAGCCGAAAGGCCGTATTCAAGCTTCGTGGTCGTCAGCATGTTTGTCTTCCAAAACACCGTAGCGGAGTCTTTCGTAACCTCCCGTAATTCAATTTCCGATATTCCCGCTTCATCCTTGGTTTTAAAAGTAAAATCCTGCGATGTGCCTATGCCGCCGACAATACCCTTGCTGCGCACCTGGAAGTGGTAGAGCGCGCCCGGTACAAGATTGGCAAGCGTTACCGCGTGATCCGTCACGCTTTCGTCAGGATTCCCCACAAACGTCTGGTACGGCTCATCCGCCGAGGGCAAGTAATCTTTTTCATGCGCGTACGCGATAATGCTGTTTGACTTTTTATCCGTCGTCCACGCAATCTGCGCAAACCCGGATGTCACGCTCACTTCCGGCTTCACGCCCGAGATCTGCGGAGGAGCGATTTTCGTCGCAAGTTCAGCGAGGAGCTGCTCCACTTCCTTCGTCATCTCTGCGACGTCTTTTCCTTCCACGATTTTTTGTATCGCTTCTTCAACGACGGTTTTTTTCGCGACGGTGCGGAATACAAGCGTTTTTGACTCGCTTGCATTATTCGCGTCGTCTCGCGACTTTGCTTTCACATAGTAATCGGCGTTTTCCTGCAAGTTCTCAAGAGTAACCGTATGCCGCCGCGTCTGCGCAAAGTCGCCGACGGTTCTGCCAAGCAGTTCCGTTCTGCCGTATACGACAAATGAATCCGCCGGCTCATCGGTGCTCCACGACACACGCGCTCCCAAGTCGCTCACGTCAGTAACGGAAAACTCCGTTATCAGCGGCGACGTTTTGTCGGTGATAGGCTCTATGTAGCGCGTGGAAACCAAAAACTCCTGCGCGCTGGTCGTAAAGTCATACACCGCCGAGGTTGCAGAATTCGCGGACGGGTCCGCGGAAACGACTTTGTAGTAATACTTCGTGCCCGCGATAAGGTTTGAAATCGCCATGGAATGGCTGATAGTCATGGTTGAGTTTACGGCAGTCTGCTGGTTCAAGCTATTCTGATCAAGACCATACAGCACCTGCGAATCGGCAAGTTCATTAGTGGTCCATGTAACAACCGCCGAGGTTTGCGAGGCCAACGCGGACGCTACGGAAGAAATGACGGGCGCCGTCATATCCTGCGTCGTTGAAAAAGTATAATACGCGCCGCCGTTGTCGTCTTCCGCCATGTTGGAGCTTGCGTCGGCGGAACGGACTTTGTAGTAATACTTCACGTTGGTTGTGAGCCCGGTGAGCGTTACACGATGCTCGTAGGTACCCGAGCCGCCCACAAAAGTCGTGGTGCCCGTCGTTTGCGCTCCCGCCAAGCCGGAGTCGGTACTGTACACAACATAAGAATCGGAATCAGCGTTGGTGTTCCAGACGACAGTCGCCGAACTGCCCGCAACCGTCACGGTCGTTACCGAAGAAATCACCGGTCCGCTCGCAGTGGCGAAAGAAAAGTTGGCGGCGGTGTTTGATCCGGGCGACGCCGCGTCCGCCTGTGCGCTGTTTGCGGACGGATCAACGGACTTCGCGCGGATGTTGTAGGTCGTCGCGGGAGTAAGGCCGGTGAGCGTT
Source organism: Candidatus Azambacteria bacterium RIFCSPHIGHO2_02_FULL_52_12 (assembly GCA_001775835.1). Taxonomy (GTDB): domain Bacteria; phylum Patescibacteriota; class Minisyncoccia; order GWC2-36-17; family WO2-46-25; genus WO2-46-25. The sequence continues at coordinate 58,102 of MEYP01000005.1, forward strand.
ATGGAATGCGCAGTCACCATGGATGCCGCCGCCTTGGAACTGCCATATGCGGTGGAAGGACTTATTGAATAATACACGGTGCTGTCTGCAAGTTCGTCGGTCGTCCACGTCACCGTCGCCTGCGTTGTTTTGATGCCGGAAACGGCGATGCCGATAATCGTCGGGGGAGTCGCGTCGGTGCCGCCTTGCCCGTCGGGAATATCGGACACCGCGGACGAATAACGGGAAATGTTGCCGGAAGCATCCTGCGCCGTCAGT
>MEYP01000006.1:0-9101 GCA_001775835.1 Candidatus Azambacteria bacterium RIFCSPHIGHO2_02_FULL_52_12
GTCCGATTCGTGGGTGATGAGGATGACCGTCCGGTTTTGCTCCTCGTTGAGCCGCTGAAAGGTCCCAAGGACGATTTCGCCGGTTTTCGTGTCAAGATTTCCCGTCGGTTCGTCGGCAAGGATGAGCGTGGGATTGTTGACCAGCGCCCGTGCGATGGCGATGCGCTGGATCTGTCCGCCGGAAAGCTGGTTGGAAAGATGATTAAAATGCCCTTCATCCAATCCGGCGGCGCGCAATGCCGCTTCGGCGGTTCCTTTCCGTTTGCTTCTTTCCCCGCCTTGATATACCAGGGGCAGCATCACGTTGCGCAACGCAGTCGCGCGCGGCAGAAGATTGAACGACTGGAATACGAACCCTACTTTGTTCTTTCGGATATCGGCCAGATCATCATCGGAAAGTTTTGACATGTCTTTTCCGTCCAGAAAATAGCTTCCGCTTGTCGGGGTGTCGAGCGCTCCCAGGATATGCATCAGAGTCGACTTGCCCGAGCCAGAAGGGCCCATAATGGCGACAAACTCCCCGTCGTTGATGGTGAAGCTGACCCCCGCCAGCGCATGGAATGTTACGCCGGTGTTGTATACTTTCGTGACGTTTTTAATCTCGATCATAGGCGGTGGATTCTCGCTGCATCATCGCCCGATCCGCGCTCCGCCGCCCCCGAAAAGACTCGGTGCTTGCGTCGTGGCGGTCGTGGAGGGGGCAATGGTTCTGGTGATCAGCTGGTCTCCTTCTTTGAGGCCGGAAGTGATTTCCGTCAACGTGTCGTTAGAGACGCCGATCTCCACCGTTTGAGAGCGGGGCAGTGTTGCCGACGTTACGCCCTGGTTGCCCTGGCTTTCCGGCATTTTTTGATCGAATACTTCCACGGAATATCCGGTTCCCTGCGATTTCACCGCGCTGTTTTGCACGGCAAGCACGTCTTGTTTGACGTCCGTGATGATGGCGGCCGACACGCTCATGCCCGGCTTCACGCGGTCGTCCTCGGTGCCAAAGCCGATCTTCACGGCATAGGTCACCACGCCTTGAGAGACGGTTCCGATAGTATCCACGTCTGCGACTTGTCCGGCAATATTCAACCCGTCCACGGCGGCAAAGGTCAGCGTCGCTTTCTGTCCGACCCTGATCTTTGCCACATCAACTTCGTTCAATGATGCTTCCGCGATCTTTTGCTCGCTGATGAGCGTGGCAACAGCCGCGCCGGAATTCAGGGAATCTCCTTTTTTCACGCTGACCTTTGCGATGACGCCTCCAAACGGGGCATAGACGGAATGGTCCGCAAGCGCCTGCCGTACCGTCAACAGCGTGTCTTCGCGCTGCCGGATCGCGATCTTTTTTGCGCGGATATCAAGATCGTCCGGACCCTCTTTTGTTTTTTTCAGTGACAGCTCTTTTTCCTCGATGGATCTCTCGGCGGCGGTAATGGCGTCCTTCGCGCTCTGTATGGACCGCCGGGAGGACAGCAAATCGGAGAGCGTGCCGTTCACGGTTCCGATATAACCGTTGAGTGTCGTGTTGTGCGCTGAAACATTTGAAAGAATGGGCGCATTGTGTTGAACTTTTATATCGATGACGAAACTCACATAATCATGCCCGGCTTTCACGGCGTCGGCAATCGCTTTTGTCGTTTCGTACGTTTCAAGGATAAGCGCTTCGATGACCGCCGGGTTAGAGCTTCTCCCGGCCGCTTTATAGCTGTCAAGATTTTTATTGTACTGCGTCCGCGCCGCCTGATAGAGGGCCGTGACGTTGTTTTTGTAGTCGTATATGCGGAGATCTTCCGATGCCTGGTTCGCGTACCACTCGATGTTCAGCTGGCCTTTGTCGATGGTGCTGGTGAAAAATATGTCATTCAGCCCCGTTACCACGGCGGGAAGGTCCAAAAACGCGTTCGCAACGGCGTTGAAGCCGGTTTCATACGCCGTGGCAAGGTCGTCCTCGGCTTTCTGTTTTGATTCGCGCGCCTGTATGATAGAGTTCTCCGCTTGCAGGAGAGTGAGCGCATCCGGCGGCGCAAGCAGTTTATCCAGTTCCAATTTTGCCGTTTCAAGATCCGTCTCCGCGTTTCGCACGTTTTTTTGCGCGTCAGAATCATCCAACCGCGCGATGAGCGCGCCCGCGTTCACCGTTTGTCCGTTGACAGCGGGCACGGCCACAAGATCTCCGGACACCCTCGCTTTTATATCAATGCTGTTTGAAGCGGATACTTGTCCGCTCCCGGTGACCGAAGAAACGATGGTCGTTTTTTGCGCTGTCGCCATGACATAGCGCGTCTCCCCGCCGGTGCTCGTGGACGATGCGTACCACCAGTAACCCAAAGCAAAGACCATGACAACAACGGCGCCGCTTATAAACTTGTGCGTTTTCAGAAATTTTTTCATATTATTTCATCATGCGATACGGCGTGCCGGTTCCCATCATGAAATCGGGCAAAGGAGCGGGAAGCAGCCGGATGAATTTCGCTTCAATCTCTGCTTTGTCGTTGGGAGAGCCGATAACGACCGCAAAATCATCGATTTTCAGGTCGGTCGGCTTGATGGTTTCCCGGAAACGCCTTATTTCCGTAGTGTCTTTGATGACAATGATCTTTTCAACGCCATCCCTGTCGGCAAGCATGAATTCCGGCAATTCGATCTTGATGATCTTTCCGGCGGCTCCATGCGCGTTGGAAAAATCCCTTTCACGCAAAGAAAAGTCCATCTTGGATCTTTCTTTGTGTCCGCCGAACGTGCGGTAGTAATTATCGCCCCAGAGGCGGGAGAAGCCGGCTTTTTTGTATCCCACGAACATGCCCGCTTTAAACGTCAAAAGCAGGATGACGAGCGCTCCCAATATGAAAAGCGCCATCTTGAATTTTTTTGACTGGAACAGTTTGTTGAAATCCATAGCGTATTAATTATTTCTGATAAGCCGCGGCTGGATAAAAACCATCGTAATGTCCCGGGCAAGCAGTCGGACCGAGCCGAGGAAGGCGAATATGGTCAGAAGAAAAGCAGCCATGCTCAATGCTGGCAGCGATTCCAGGATGGATAAGGCAAAGTCATTCCATGAGGCGAGCACCATACCCGGGTCCGAGAACGCGAGAGAAAGAAAGTGCGCAAAACCCGATTGTGAAATATCCGCCACGAGGGCTTTTGAGGTGGGGGTTATGGCAAGCAGGGAACCGATGGCGCATAGGGAAAACAGGACGATTCTCTTTTTTCTCGCTGTTTGGCGCCGTTCTCTTTCAATGCGGGCCATTACCGCGTTTAAAAGTCCGCTGGGCGGTTCATTATTATTGTCGGTGTTGAATTTTTCAAAATCGTCGTCCATACGGGTATTACGAAAGAAAGATGCATTTTGGTGCATCTTTCTTTTTAAGTACGGAGTATTTTTTTAAGCGCAAACAGAGCGCGCCGATACCGGCTTTTCACCGTGTTTTGAGATTCATTTGTCGCGCGGGCGATTTCATTAAAACGCAGGCCTTGTCCGTTATGGAGGGAAACGACGTTCGCGTATTTTTGGGGCAGGCTTTTCACTGCGGCGGCGAGTTTTCCGGCAAGCATGTTGCGTTCCGCCAGGGCGTCGGGCGCGGGCGCCCCGTCCGGCACGATTTGCGCGAGCCAATTTCCGCCATCTTGGGTGTCAAACGCCGAAAACGGAACGGCATATTTTTTCTTCACGAAATCAAGGCAGGTGTTTTTTGCGATGCGGTACAGCCACGGCTTGAAAGGTTTCGCGTGGTCAAATTTCTTTACGTTGCGCCACACTTTCACGAATACTTCCTGGGTGATATCCTCCGCTTCCGCGCGGTTGTGTGTGAAACGGTACGCAAAACCGTACATAAGCTTCAGCGAGCGCGCAATAAGCGTTTCCAGAGCGTTATCATCACCCCGTGCGGCCGATTGCATCAATTGTTCATCCGTGCGATTTTCCATATTTTCTATTCATACCATGAAGGGCATAATGATACAAGTTTTCGTACGCGTATACGCTGGCAGAGTCTCTTAAAATTTGGTATGCTGTCTTTTGTGGAAACGGATAAAAAAAATGAAACGGCGGTTTTTGGCGGGGGATGCTTCTGGTGCACGGAAGCGGTGTTTGGCATGCTCAAAGGAATAAAATCCGTGACGCCCGGCTACGCGGGTGGTTTGACGGGTTCAGGACAAGCTCCAACCTATGAAGAAGTTTCAAGCGGGGAGACGGGGCATGCTGAAGTGATTCGGATAGAATATGACCCTGCGCAGATTTCCTTTCACGACTTGCTGACCGTTTTTTTCGCGACGCATGATCCGAATACGCGAAACCGGCAGGGGAATGACGTGGGCACGCAGTACCGTTCGGTTATTTTGTATGCCAGCGATGAACAGAAACAAGAAGCGGAACGGTTCATCGGGGAACTGAACGCCTCAAGCAAAGAAGGCGCGCCGGTCGTGACCGAAGTGAAACCGCTGGACAGATTTTACGAGGCCGAAGAATATCATAAGGACTATTACGCGCGCAATCCAAAAAATCGTTATTGCGAGGTCGTCATCAATCCAAAACTCAAAAAAGTGCAGGAACATTTCGCAGAACTGCTTGCCGTAAAGTCAACTTGACATTCCATACGGTTAGCATTACGCTGTATCTGGCTGAGAGGGATTTTTCTCCCGGACTCTCTATGAAAGAAACAGTGTCAAATCTGGTGTACGAATTTCGGACAAAGATAGGCGTGACGCAGGAGGAGCTTGCCGAAAAAGTCGGCGTGACGCGCCAGACGATCATTGCCATCGAGAAGGGGAATTACACTCCCTCGGTGTTTTTGGCGCTTAAGATCGCAGAATTTTTTAAAACATCGGTAAAAAAAGCTTTTTATATAACCTATGAAAAATAATCTTATTGCGGAAATATTCGTGGTGGCGGCGCTTGTGGCGCTCTTGCTCGTTCTTTTAAATCCATTCGGCTGGTGGATGCCGACAGCAACGGCGATGATGCTCACGGCGGCGCTTGTGGTAATGTTCGTTGCGTTTACGGCATTTGTGTGGCGTGAACGGCCACAGGATGAAAGGGAGCACCTGCATCGTTCGTTTGCGGGGCGGCTTGGTTTTCTCGCGGGCACGGGAGTGCTGGTTGCGGGCATTGTGGTTCAGGAATTCGCGCACAACCTTGATCCGTGGCTTCCGGTCGCGCTTGGCGCGATGATCATCGCGAAAATCATCGGTTTCATATACAGCCGCAGTCGGTGCTAAGGTTATCCACAAGGAATGTAAAGTCAACTTGACATTATTATTGCAGGGCTTATACTGGAACTATAAGCCATTAATTTTTTTATTGTTATGAAGAATTATTTTGAACGGGGAGCGACGATGCCGATGATGGTTCTCATCGTTGTGGTCGCGGCGGTGGTTTTAGGAGTGCTTTATTTTTCGGTTTCCAACAGACCGGGGGAGCAGGCAGTCATGGAAAAGAAAGGGGAGACTATGATGAAGAAGGAAGGAGATGCGATGATGGCCGATAAAACGGCCACGACCGCTGAAGATGCGATGATGAGAAGAAATGACGGTGCCATGATGGATAAAAAAGATGGAGTTGTCATGGGTGACGCGATGATGCAAAAATATACGGGAACGGTTTTTGCCGGCAAGTCTGCGCCTCTCCTTGATTTCAACAAAGCCGATTACGATGCGGCGCTTAAAACGGATAAGCTCATCGCGCTTTATTTCTATGCCAACTGGTGCCCGGTCTGCAAGGCGGAATTCCCGGTGATGCAGGGTGCATTTAATGAATTAACGACGGATAAAGCGATTGGCTTCCGGGTTAATTACAACGATAGCGATACCGACACCAACGAAGAAGCGCTTGCCAGAGAATTCGGCGTTGCCTATCAGCACACAAAGGTATTCGTGAAAAACGGGCAGAGGATCCTTAAATCGCCGGAAGGCTGGGACGACAAACGCTATGACATGGAAATAAGTAAGGCGCTCGGCCAATAAATTCATGGCAGGATCGCTCACTATTTTTGTCGCATTCTTTGCCGGACTGGTTTCCTTTCTCGCACCGTGCGTGCTTCCTATCATTCCCGGCTTTCTCGCGTATCTTGCGGGGTCATCGCTTGCGGATGCCCGGACGCATCGCAGGGATATTTTTCTAAACAGCCTGTTTTTTGTTATCGGCTTCTCACTTGTTTTTGCAGTGCTTGGCGTTCTGCTCAATACGCTTCTAGAAGCGATAGCCTACGACGTGCAAATCTGGCTTTCCCGCATCGGGGGCGCGATCATCATCTTTTTCGGCTTGTATCTGACGGGGCTCCTGAAGCTTTCTTTCCTTAACAGGGATTACAAGTTTGTCGTTAAAACAAGATTCAAGTCCCGATACCTCACTTCTTTGCTTTTTGGTTCCGCGTTCGCCGCCGGCTGGACGCCGTGCGTCGGGCCGGCTCTGGGGAGCATCTTAGGACTTGCCGCGACACAACCGGGTTCCGCATTTTCACTCTTGTTCGCCTATTCACTCGGGCTGGGGCTGCCATTCCTGTTGGTTGGATTATTCGCCGCGCAAGCATCTGCTTTCATTAACCGCTATGCCCATATTGTCGCATATGTGAACAAAGGATTCGGCATTATCCTCATAGGCCTTGGCGTGCTCGTGTTCACCCAAACCTTAAGCCGCATTGCCAACTTTGAATTTCTTAACAAAATATTGCTTCAATGAGTTTTAGCGTTCGCACCATTGTTCTTTTAGGAGCCTTTGGTTTGATCATAGGATCCATCATTGCGCTTGAATCAACCAAGCCCGCGCGCGTTTCTTCTTCGGCGCAAAAAGCGATGCCGGCACGAGATGCTGGCAGTTCCTCCTCCCGCGCGGCTTCTATGGCGGTGAAAGAAAAAGCGGCGCGGTATCAGCTTGCTCCGGAAATTGCGTCTCCCGCAGGGTTCATCAACACCACGCTCATGGACTCGGGTCAGACGACGCCGATAACTATCAGCGAACTCATCGGAAAAAAAGTGATACTTGTCGATTTTTGGACGTACAGCTGTATCAACTGCCAGCGCACGACGCCATATCTGAATGCGTGGTATGAAAAATACAAAGACAAGGGTTTGGAGATTATCGGCGTGCACACGCCGGAGTTTGAATTTGAGAAAAAATACGAAAACGTGCTTGCTGCGGTTAAAAAGTTCAACATCACTTATCCCGTGGTACAGGATAACGGCTATGCGACGTGGACGGCATATAAAAATCGCTACTGGCCGCGTAAATATCTGATAGACATCGACGGTTTCATCGTGTACGATCATATTGGCGAAGGCGGGTATGAAGAAACGGAAAAAAAGATTCAAGAGCTTTTGGAGGAGCGCATGGTGGTGTTTAATATGGAGGGCGCGATTGCAAAAGACATTGCCAAGCCGCAAGGGATTTCTGACGTCGACGCTTCAAAACCGCGAAGTCCCGAAATTTACTTCGGTTCCGGGAGAAATGAGTATTTAGGCAACGGAAAGCAAAAAACAAGCGGCGCGCAAACGCTCATCGAGCCGGTTCGCGTAAAGACAAATGCGCTGTACATGGCCGGTACATGGCAATTCGAACCGGAGTTCGCGGAAAATACAAGCGCAGGTTCAAAGATCATCTTTCGCTATCAGGGGCGTGACGTATATTTTGTCGCAAGCGCTGACAGCGATGTGAAGATAAAAATCCTTAAAGACGGCAAGCCGCTTGGTCTTGAAGCGGGGGAAGACGTTGATACAGAATCAAGCACGGTGACCGTAAGAGAAGACCGGTTGTATAAGCTTATAGAAGATTCTTCATATGGCGAACATACGCTTGAGATGATCATAGAATCACCGGGCCTGCGCGCCTTCACGTTCACATTCGGGTAGGACAATAAAAATTATACTTATGGACGATAAAAAACCAATGCCAAAAACGGAAGAAGAATGGAAGAAAAAACTGACGCCGGAACAGTATAGGGTCCTGCGCGAGAAGGGGACGGAAGCGCCCTTTTCAGGCGCGTATGTGCATGAAAAACGGAAAGGAATGTATGCGTGCGCCGCATGTGGCAACCGGCTTTTTTCGTCGGACGCGAAATTCGATTCCGGAACCGGCTGGCCGAGCTTTGACCAGGCGTTGCCGGGCAGTGTGAAATACGAACACGACGCGCAGTACGGCATGGAGCGTACCGAAGTCCTGTGCTCGCGGTGCGGCTCGCATCTGGGGCATGTTTTCGATGATGGCCCGAAAGCGACAACGGGAAAGCGCTACTGCATGAACTCGGTGTGCCTGGAACTTCGGGAGAAATGAGGTTGTGTGGTATAATGAAATAAAGAAGAATATCTTTATTTTTTTATAACCCTATGGCGGAAGAACCAAAAAAGATTGGAAGAGTTGTTGTAGATAGGAATTTATGCATCGGCGCGGCGACGTGCGTGGTCGCGGCCGCAGAGGTGTTCGAGCTTGATGCCGAGAACAAAGCGGTGATGAAGCTCAAGGGCGGCACGAAAAATTCCGGCCCGGCAGAGAAAAAGGACCTCGAAAGCGACGCGATAGGCGACGACATGCTCTTGACCGCGGCCCAATCATGCCCGACGCGGGCTATTTTTCTTTACGACGAAGAAGGAAAGCAAGTCTATCCTTGATATTGATATATGAAGACGCACTATCTCATTATCGGCGGCGGGGTGGCGGGCACGACTGCCGCGGAAACCATCCGTAGCCGCGATAAAGAGGCGGGCATCGCCATTGTGTCCGATGAGCCGTATCGTTTCTACTCGCGCATCATGCTGTCCAAGCCGAACTTTTTCCTTGAAAAAATACCGTTTGATCAGGTGTGGCTGAAAAAGGAATCATGGTACGCGGATAACAATGTCGCATTCATCTCGGGCAAAAAAGCGGTGCGGCTCGACCCGCAGAAAAAGGCCGTTACGCTGGACGATGGCGCGGAAGTGTCGTACGAGAAGCTCTTGGTAGCCGTGGGCGGCGCCGCGCGAAAATACGACGTTCCCGGTTCAGAAAAACGGAATATTTTTTACGTGAGGACGCTCGACGACGCCAAAGCGATCATCGAAACGGTCAAGCATGCCAAACATGCCGTCACCATCGGCGGCGGATTCGTCAGCTTTGAAATGTGCGAGATGCTCCGGCTCGCGGGGAT
>MEYP01000006.1:9117-12951 GCA_001775835.1 Candidatus Azambacteria bacterium RIFCSPHIGHO2_02_FULL_52_12
AGCCGTATGATCGAGCAAGCGCTTGAAAAAGGCGGCGTGAAGATTGTCCGCAACGCGGATGTCGAGGAGATCACCGGCGGCGAAGCGGCCGAAGGCGTCAAACTCAAAGACGGCACGCTCATTCCGTGCGAAATCATCATCGTCGGCATCGGCATCGTTTGCGAAACGGACTGGCTGAAAGATGCCAGCGTTGCGGTGGGGCGGGGCATTCTGGCCAACGAATATCTCGAAACGAGCGTGCCCGACGTGTGGGTGGCGGGCGACGTCGCGGAATTCAAGGACATTGTGCTTGGAGAGCAGATCCAGCTTGGCAACTGGGTGAACGCTCAGCGGCAAGGAAGGACCGTGGCGCTGAATATGCTCGCATCTTTGAGCGCGCAGGGGACAAAGGAGCCGTTCCGCATGGTATCATTCTACACGACGCAGGGGTTTGGCATCACCATCGCGTTCGTGGGAGACGTGCGGCCGGTCGGGGACAGGACGGTCATCGCGCGCGGTTCGCAGGAAGCCAATTCTTACGCGCGGCTTTTGGTGAAAGACGGCGAGCTTATCGGCGCGACGCTCATCAATAGGACGCAGGAACTGGGCTCTATTTCAAAGATCATCGAGCGCGACGTGAAGGTGTCGGGGAAGGAGCATGAGCTTGGCGACCCCGCTTTTAATCTTGCGGCTTTAACGCAAGCATAACTATGACAGAACAAACGACAACTAAAAAACTTCGCGTCGGCTGGTTCTCGTTTTCCTGCTGTGAGGATTCCACGGTCGTGATGACCGAGCTTTTGAACGACCACTGGCAGGAATGGAAAAAGTTCATAGACTTCCGCCATGCGCGCGTGCTGAAGTCCCACAACGTCATGGACGAGATGGACGTCGCTTTCGTGGAGGGCGCCATCGCTTCGCAAAAGCACATGGACGAACTCAAAGAGATCCGCGCGAAGGCAAAAAAAATCGTCGCCATCGGCGCGTGCGCGGTGGTGGGGATGCCATCGGGCCAGCGCAATCAGTTCGATGAAAAGACGTGGGCGGAGATCCAGCATCTTATTGACCGCTTCAAGCATTTGCCCAAGGTGCTGAAAGTCGCCGATGTGGTGACGGTTGACGCCTCGGTGGGCGGGTGCCCGATGAACCCCGACCAGTTCCTTGCCGTAGTTTCAGGCGCGCTTGAAGAATTCGGCGTCGTATCTAAAAAGTAAAGAACAGAACATAGAAGCTGGAATTTAACTTCCCATTCTATTTTCTAACTTCTAGATTCTAATTTCTAACCCATGCATACCTTCGATCTCAATCTTGAAAGGATAACGAAAGTGGAAGGGTCCGCCGCGCTTTCGGTCAGCGTGAAAGACGACAAAGTCGAGACCGTCCAGTTCCGCATCACGGAATTCAAGCGTTTTTATACCAAAGCGATGCGGGGCAAGCCGATCATCGCCCTGCCCCAGCTTCTGGCGCGCATCTGCGGCACCTGTTCCAACGCGCATCTTCTGGCGAGCATCGAAGCGTGCGAAGACGCGCTCGGCATGGGCTCGACGCCGCAAACCGAACGCCTGCGCGACCTGGTGATGTACGGGCTCAATATCCGCGACCATGCCCTGCATATCTACCTTTTTTCGATGCCGGATATCATCGGCAAAGATTCATTCCTTGAATTCGACGAGAACATTCCGGAAGAAGACCAACTGCTTCACGACGCGTTCGCCATCAAGGCGGCGGGGAATCACCTTGCCACCATCATCGCGGGCAGAAGCGTGCACGGCTTGTATCCGACCATCGGGGGATTCCTCCGTTTCCCGACCCAAGACGAAGTGAAGACGGCAATCGGGAAGCTCAACGAGGGGCGTCCCGCCGTGCTCCGCCTGATAGCGTTTCTCAAAGACCGATCCTTCACATTCGAGCGCGAGACGAACTATGTCGCGCTTCGGCCCGAGCGGTACGGTTTTCGCAACGGGTGCTTGAGCACCGCCGAAGGCGTGTGCCTTCCCGAAACGGCGTTCGCTGATTTTTTCGAGCGCGTCGCCCTGCCGTATTCGCAAGCAACGGGGTTTACGCACGCGGGGAAGGAATACATGGTGGGAGCGCTCTCGCGCATGAATCTCAACAAAGACGCGCTCCATCCGCGCACCAAGGAATCGGCCAAAGACGCCCTTGCGCTGTTCCCGTCCAAAAACATCTATTTCAACAATCTGGCGCAGGCGATAGAGATCCTGCACAGCGTTGACGATGCGCTCGAGCTTTTGGAAACGCATGAGATAAAGCCCGAACCGCTGGTGAAAGGCAATCCGCGCGAGGCGACCGGCATCGGTATCGTGGAAGCGCCGCGGGGCACCCTGCTGCATAAAGTCACGATCGACGCCAAAAGCATTGTGACGGGCGGCGAAATCGTGGTGCCGACGGGGCAAAACCAGATCAATATCGAAAAAGACATCGCCGTGCTGGTGGGCGGCCTGCTTGAAACGATGCCGAAAGAAAAAATAGAATTTGAAATGGAAAAGCTCATCCGCGCCTACGACCCGTGCATGAGCTGTGCCGCGCACTTCCTCAAGGTGAAATGGAGCGTATCATAGCAGTAGTTTTCTCGCACGCTTCATGTTCCGAGAGGTGAGGGGGGATGCCGATGACCGTGCATCCTTTTATTTTCCCGAGCTTTTTTAAAAAAAGGAGGTTGGCGTGCGCGTCGAAGTCGTGAAGCGTGAGATTCGGGCTTTTGGCGAACACGGAAATGTCGTCGTAGACGGCGGCGTCTTGTGCTCCCACGACGGTGTCGATGATATATAGATGCTCAAAAACATCCCACTCTTCGTTAGGGTCTTTTATTTCAAATAAGGCATCGGGAAAGCGTTCCCGAAGGCAGGGGAGTATGCGCAGGGGAAGCGAGTCCTGCGCAAGGTCTTGGTTGCCGAAAACATAAAATATCATAGCGTTTTATTGGCAAGTGCAACAGAAAGCAGGGTGTATTTTTTAAGCTCCATCTGCTGAAAAAGCGTGATGACTTCGCACGGCACGCCCCAGTGCATGGTGACGATGTCGCCCACGGCAAGCGCGGAAATATCCTCGGGTGCGTCGAGCATGCGCGTGAGCGTTTTGCGCACGGGCGTGCCCAAAAAAAGCTTTCCTTCTGCGTAGGAAAGCGGCTCTGTTTCAACAACGATGCGCGCGCCCGCTATTTCAACAATCTTACCCGAGCTGACAATGCATGAGTCCATGCTTTCAAGCGTGTGGTCCTGCTCCGCGTGCCCGGTGCGTTTCCAGATGTTCAGGACATGGAAAGAATGGTGCGGTACGGCTCCCAGAGATATTTTTTGACCTAAATATTCTTTTGTACGCGCGCCGGCGCGGCTTCGCATGCCGTGGTCTTCGAAAAGGTGGCGGTAAAAACTCTGCTTGCTTACTGTTTCAAGCAGTCCGTTGCCAAGCCAGTATGCCTCGACCACGCTTTCGTCGAACGGGTCTTTAATGTTGTTCGCCTCTGCGATGTAGCGCAGGTAGGGGTACATCGTACCGAAAGCGGCAAGCAAGCTCGCCAGACCGGCGTCCGTCGCGCCGGCTTCTATATAGGAAGCTATTTCGCGGTTCGCGTCGGGGCCGCAATAGTGAAGCCGGTTAGGGCCAAATGCGTAGCGGGAACAGCGCAGGAGGCCGTCAATGCGCCGAAGCGTTGTCTGGTGTATTGTCATACGATCGAGCGGAACGAAGAGAGCGTATAAAGCCGTACAGGAAAACAGCAATACCCAAGACGATAAGAAGCGCGGCGCCCAGAGCGCTCCACGCAAGCGTGTGCGTTATGAAAAGCGCCTGCAGAAGGGAGGTGATGGGAGCGGCGATGACCAGTACGGAAGCCAC
>MEYP01000006.1:12997-16376 GCA_001775835.1 Candidatus Azambacteria bacterium RIFCSPHIGHO2_02_FULL_52_12
ATACAAAAGCAGAAAGAGCGCGCCAAATCCCATGCGCGCGGCGCCCACCACGCTCGCAGAAACCTCCTTCAAGATGATTTTCGCGATGATGTTTTCAATAGCCCACAAAACCGTCGCGCACAGGGCAAGCCAGAAGCCGGCGCCGAACGTCCAGTTGCTTCCGCCAGCTGGCGGAGCGCCGAGCATGAACACGCCGCCCAAAAGTATTCCAAACGCGAGGAACTGGATGGCGCCGATGCGCTCTTTCAGGAAGGGGTAGGCCAAAAGCGCGACCCATATGAAAAGGGTCTTATGGATGAACGCAGCTTCGACCGGCGACATGAGCGTCAGCGACTTGAAAAAAAGAAGGAACGGCACCGAGCCGCCGATAAATCCGATGAGCGCGAGCTTTCCCCATGTTTTTCCGGTATGCCGCTTCAGTTCAGGCAGTTTGTGCAACACCACAAGCAAGGCCGCGAGAAAAAGCGCGGCAACGATATTTTTTGCCGTGGTGTATCCGCTTGAGCTCTGCCATAGTTTCACGCCGAACGAATTTAAAAACACCGCGAAGCCAGAAACGGCCGCCGCCGCGAGCGCAAACTTCACGCCTTTAAGATTAAGAGATGTATTTATCATGCCTTTATTTTACCATACCCGTCCTACAGCTTTCTTTTTCCTCACATAGCGCAATCCGATCCATGAAGCGGCGAGGACGCTTAATACCGCGAGAAACGACACCCAAGAGAATGCGCCTAAAACGGAAGCGGCCATGTTTTTCTCCCGAGAGTCCGTATCCGCAAGCGGCGTTGCGTCAGATATGACCGCGGCAAATGCCGGTTGCCCGAGAAACGACTTTATCCCGCCTTGTTTTTCATATACCGCAAAAGGGGCGGGGTTGTGCGAAACGCCATCGCTTGCGCCCTTCTCTTCTCCAACGACTGCCGCCGCGCCGCCGCTTCTGCTTGCCGTCGTTCCGATAAATACGTTTTTCATGCCGGGCGTCTGCTCTTTGGTCCAGAAAAATTGCGTACCGTTTCTTGATGCCGCGGAAAATCCACGCCGAGGGTTTTCATACGCCACCTCGCCGGCCGATTGGCCGTTGGGATAAAACAAGAACAGGCTGCCTTTTGCATTGCCAAACGCAAGCTGCGTCGCGTTGCGGGGGAATACGAGAAACCCGTCATGCGCGAGAAAAGTGTTGTCGGGAATAAGAAAACTCGGCTTTTCCTTTTTTGTGCCGAGCCCCCATCCGGAGATGTCGGCGCTGTAGCCGGCAGAGTTGGAAAGCTCAATCCATTCTTCACCGCCTTCTTCCGGATTCGGCATGAATTCAGAAATCGCGATGGCATCGGGAAAAATGCGAACCTCGATCTGGTCATCGCTTTGTCGCGTGCCGTCAGATGCCGTTAAGGTCGCGATATACGTTCCCGGAAATTGGTACTGGTGCAGAATACCCGCTTTTTTTTCAATTGCGCCGTCGCCGAAGTTCCATGTAAAAATGAGCGTGCCGCCGGTTCCTCCCGTACCAAGTCCATTAAAAAAAATAGCATCATGGGCGCGGCCGACGATATTCTCTCCCGCGTCCGCTTGTAATTGGCTTGCCGCGGCTCCTGTCGATGAAGATTGTGGAACCGTAAGCGTCGGCTCGGTTGATGTTGCGCTTTGTTCCTGCGTCTGATTAGGGCTTGAAACTCCCGCGCTGTTTGCCGCTTTGGGCGTTCCCTGTATCGGGTTTCCTTTCGCATCGGCGCCATTGCGTACCGCGCCATCATTGGTATGCCATCCCGATGCATCGCGCTCCATCGTTTTGTAATCGGGTGATGCAATGCCCGCCGGCCAGCCGCCCGCGGAATTAACGCTGTCGATTATGTTTCCCGCTGAATCTTTCAACACAAGATGCTCGCCGCTATTGCCTAAGCCGGATCCCGCAAACGGCCCGGCATCATCCGCGGCAACATTGGCAACTGCACTATCATCCGTACGTTCGATAAGATAGTATCCTCCGCCGGGAATTTTCTTCGTCAAGGCGATCATGAGCGCACTGCCGCCGTCTTTGTAAATCCCAAAACCCGCAAGGTCGATCTCGCTTGCCGTGTTGTTTTTCAGTTCCACCCACTCATCCGCGCTGTTTGCCTTCGTCCCTATCCATGCGATCTCGTTGATAACCACATCGCTCGGACTTGCCGAAAAAACAAAGAGGGGGATACCCCATAAAAAGACTGTTTGAAATGCAATTTTGATAATTTGCATAGACACATTCTATCACAATAAAAAAATGGTGCAACTGGGGAATGCATATGGTATACTGGCAAGAGAGGACTTTTATCAGTAACAATCTCATTATGCGTATCATAAAAAGCATTGCCATTGCGACTCTCTTTGTGCCGTTGTTGGTTTTTGGTCAGGGTCCTTCTACTATATTGCCCAACGCAGGGCTTACCCCCGACAGCGCGTGGTATTTTTTCGATAAACTCGGCGAAGCGATGAGGGATCTCTTCACCTTCAACAAAGAAGCGAAGGCGCGCTTGCAGATAGTGTTCGCCGCGGAACGCATCGCGGAAATAAAAGTCTTGCTGGAAGCGAAAGGGGTGGCGGCGCCGGGGCTTGCCGTCGCTGAAGGCCGCTTACAGGAGCATCTTACAAGGGCGGCCGGCGTGCTGGATGCGGAAAAAGCGAAAGGCAAGGATGTCCGCGCGCTCGCCAAAAGCTTGAATGAAGACTTTGATGCGAGCAAATCTGCGCTTGAAGACGTTTTTAAAGAAAAAAAGCGCGTGCTTGAGCAACAGGAAAAGGAAGTGAAAGCAAAGATAGTCGCGGCGCGGGAAATCAATGACACGGCGCAGGTAGCGGCGCTCGAAACCCAGCTTGCGGCTTTGAAAGCAGAGAAAAAAGAATTGGAAAAGAAAGAGGACGAACAAGAGAGCGCGTTTGAAGACGACGAAGAGAAACTTGAGCGCACCATGGAGAAAAAGGATGAGGCGGAAAAAATGATCAGCGAAGCGGAAGCGAAGAAGCAGGAATTCACCGATGAAGCTGCGGCGAAGGGATTTGCGTTGCCCGCTGACGCGTTCAAGCAGTTCGACCAGCACTTGGCGCAGGCGAAAGAGCTTTTTGCGAAGGAAAACTATAAGGGAGCCGCACTGCAGGCACGGCAGGCGAAGAAAGCGCTCGAACAGGAGGGTGACGCCCTGGAAAGATTAAGCGATGAAAAAGAAGAAGCCGAGGAAGCTAAAGGGGCGGAAGACGTCGAAAGAGACATACAAAAAGAAATACAAGAGCGCGAGAGCGAGCTTATGAAAAAGCAGGAGGAGCCGGCGCACGACATGGGGAATATGATGCCGGGCGAAATGATGGCCGAAACGATTATGAACGTGAACGGTCAGAATTTTTCCTTTGCGCC
>MEYP01000006.1:16485-52720 GCA_001775835.1 Candidatus Azambacteria bacterium RIFCSPHIGHO2_02_FULL_52_12
CGTCGTGTTCCGATCTTTCTTGCTCTGGTTCTTCCATCATGCGCTCGGCTTCTTTCGCCGCTTTGCGCGCTTGGACGGATGTGATAAAGGAGTCTCCGTATGAACCGCGCTCTGATTGAGTTCTTGCGTTCTCAAGCGCATGCTTTGCTTCTTCCAGTTTTTGTTCCGCGTTCGGCCGGCTTGCGCCTTCAGACTGCGCTTTCTTAAGGGTCTGCTCCATCTCGCTAACCCTGTCTTGGACGGATCTTATTTTTTTGCGTGATTTTTCCTGGAACTCCTTGCGAACGGCTTTTTGCTCCGTTAACAATGTCTCGCCCGTACCGGGAACTAGCGCGTCCTCTGTGGAGGTGCCTGCTAAAAGAGCGAGATTGGCGAATTCGTTCTGTGATTCCGCATGCTCGTCAGCATCATCAAGGTATCGTTTAAGCGTATCGGCAAATGTCTTTTTCTGTGATTTTTCCGAGATCTCCTTGATGGTCTGCTGGTGCGCCGAGGTGGCTCGGTCGATGCGCGTCGCGATCTCTTCGGTTTCCCGCGGATCTTCATCGAGCAGTTTTTGGCTTTCTTCCAGTTCAGTCTTATAGTTGATGAGCAAGGCGTCTACGTTCATCTGTCGCGCCGATTCTTCCTGAACGATCTTTTCAAGCTCGTTCAAGCGCCGTGAGGCGAATTCCAAATGAAGCCCGCTTTTTTTTGCCGGGCTTGCGCTTAATGCGACGCGTACCTGTTCGGTCCTAAGTTTCAACGGGTAGAGCGTATCGCCCGGCAAAGCATTCTGCGAAGCAAGCGTAACGCCGCCGGTCGTCAGCACGACCGCAACGACCAACAATGCCGCGGCGCCTTTGTGCGCGAAGAAAAAGAACATCGCGCCAAATTCACGTCTTTGTTCAAGCGCCGGGTATGCCGCCATGTGCGACCGGAGCACAACCCGAAATTCCGCTTTGCGTTTTTCGCCGGCGCTCATGCGTCCAAGCCGTTGCAGTCTGTTTTTGATAGTGTTACTCATGGATATTTTTCGTTTGCGCCATGCGTTTGAGCTTTTTAATTGCGCGGTGCGCTTCCACCCGAACGGAGACGGCGCTTTTGCTCAGAATTCCCGCGATTTCGGAAAACGACAGTTCTTGCGTGTAGCGCATGGTCAGGATCTCCCGGTGATGTTCCGGCAGCAGTTTGAGCAATTTCAGCATGTTGCCGATCTCATCTTTCAAGACGGTCTTCTCGTGCATATCGTTACCATCGGGAATGGCATGCGCGACCTCTTCCAGGTCTATCGTTGTCTGCTTTTCTTTCTGCCGCCAATGATCGATGACGATGTTGCGGGCTATAGTATAAAGAAACGCCCTTTGGTTCTTTACCTTCTCGCGCTTCCCGTCGCGCACATATTCCCACATTTTCAAAAAGCACTCCTGCGTCAAATCCCACGCAAGGGCCTGGTTGCTTGTCCTGAAAAAGATGAACCGGTAGACAGCGTCCGCGTAGGCATCATACAGGTCCGTAAATTCTTGCGATAGTTGTTGATGGGGTTGAATGTTCACGAATTACACAATTAAAGACGATAAAAAGCGGTATTTGTTACAATAAGATGAACAGCAGTTCTTGTCAAGAATGCGTTTTACCCGATCTTAACACAGCAAGCGCAAGCAGGGCGCACGGCACGCGCGCGGGGCTGACATCCACCCCTAGAAGCTTGAACATTTTTTCCGGCGCGAGATTTTGTATCTTTTCAAGCTCTTTGCCTTTAGCGTATTCCAAAAGCACCGAAGCGGCCGCGCCGCTCAAGACACATCCTTGATGGATGAATTTCGCCTCTTTTATCTTTCCTTTCGTAAGGGCAAGGTCGATGCTTATTTTGTCGCCGCACAGCAGATTGTCGCCTGACGCGCGCAGGTCCGGTTTTTTCAGTTTCCCCTTGTAAGGCGAGAGTTCGGCGTGGTTCCGCAGTTGTTTGAAAGCGTTTATGTCCATGGTATGTGTATAGCCCATGTTTGGAAGTTCAACTTCCAAACATGGTTTTATTGATATCACCCAAAGCGTCATACAGCACGCCGATGTCTTTTTTGGTGTTATAGATGTAGGGACTGATGCGGCAGGTCGCCGGAACGCCGAGGAATTTGTGCAGGGGCATCGCGCAGTGGTTGCCCGCGCGCACGGCGATGTTTTGTTCATCCAGCAGGGAAGCGATATCGTGCGGATGGATGCCCTTGAGGTTGAACGCGACCGCGCCGCTTCGGCGCTTCATGTCTGTGGGACCGTAGACAGTCACGCCGGGGACCTGCCGCAATTTTTCCAGAGTGTACTGTGCAAGCTCTTTTTCATGGCGCTCGATGTTTTTCATGCCGATATGTTCCAGATAATCGACCGCCGCGCCCAAAGCGATGGCCGCTTCGATGGCGGGCGTCCCCGCTTCGAATTTCGCGGGCGCGTCGGCAAAGACGACGTTCGTTTCCGAAACCGAGCGTATCATCTCGCCGCCGCCCAAAAACGGGGGCAGGGAACCAAGATATTTGTCTTTCATGTATAAAACGCCGATGCCGGTCGGCGCGAGCATTTTGTGCCCCGAAAACGCGTAAAAGTCGCAGTCCATCGCCGACACGTCCACGCTCATGTGCGGCACCGCCTGCGCGCCGTCAATCAGCGCGGGAATCCCGCGCGCGTGGAAAAATGAAACCAGGTCGCGCGCGGGGTTCACGGTGCCAAGCACGTTGGAAACATGGGTGAACGCCGCCAATTTCACCTTCTTGGTCGCTTTTGCCACCAGATCTTTGGGGTCCAGCGTTCCGTCGCTTGTGATGCGTACAAACCGCAGTTTCAGCTTCTTTTCTTTTGCGACCAGATACCACGGCACGATATTGGAGTGGTGCTCCATGACGGTCAGCAGGATTTCATCGCCCGCTTTCAGATGGTGACGCGCGAAGCTCTGCGCCACCAGATTGACGGCCTCGGTCGTATTGCGGGTGAAAATGATGTTTCTCGCACCTTGCGCGCCGATGAAGCGGGCAATCTTTGCGCGCGCTTCCTCGTAGTGCTTCGTCGCTTGTTCGCTCATTTCATAAATGCCCCGGTGGATGTTCGCGTTGGTGTTTTCATAATGCTTCACCAGCGCGTCTATCACCGCCTGCGGCTTTTGCGTCGTTGCGGCGCTGTCCAAATACACCAATTTAGGATTGGCTTTGAAAATAGGGAAGTCTTTTTTAATGGTGTTTTTGTTTATCATGGCGTCAGAGCGAGAACATTGCTCATATCTTGGAAAAATCCGGCGACGCAGATTTTTTTCGCTTCTTTTTCGGAAAGCCCGCGCGACCGCAGGTAAAACAGGTCCTTTGCGCTGACGCGCCCGATGCTCGAGCCGTGGCTTGCCTTCACTTCGTTTTGCAGTATCTCCAGGTCGGGCTTGATGAACGCGCGCGCTTGTTCCGAAAGCAAGAGCGCTTTGGCGCCCAGTTTGGCATCGGCGTATTTCGCGCTTTTTTCGATGCGCACCGTGCCGTGAAACGTTACGCGCGACGAGTCTGCGAGCGCCCCTTTGAAATTCACGTTTGACGCCGTCCCTTCTGCTTTATGGACGATATCAAGCGCGATGTCCGTTTGCATGTCGCCCGAACCTTTATATGCCCATAGTATTTCAACGGAGCTTTTTTTGCCCGCGAGCGTGACGGAAAGATGCATCTTTCTGGGCGCGTGCTTCTCAAAAAGAAAAACAAGGCGCCGCGCTTCGTTCGCTTTCGCAAGGACGATGGCATGCTCGAACGTTTCCGGCAGGGTATTTGAATGAATGGTAATATCTTGCATGTTAAAGTAGAGTTGGATTTTTTCTATTTTCTATTTTCTAAATTCTAGCTTCTATGCTAACCGATCGCGTTCTCCATTTCCATTTCAATGAGACGGTTGAGCTCAAGAGCGTAGTCGGCGGGGAGTATTTTTGCCAGCGGCTCGAAAAAACCGGCAACGACTAAGGATGCCGCTTCCGTTTCGGAAAACCCGCGCGACTTAAGATAAAAAAGCTCCTTCTCGCTGATGCGGGACACCGTGGCTTCATGTTCAATCCTGGTATCCTGTTCTTCTATCTTCATGGTCGGATACGTGTCCGAGCGTGACTGCTTGTCCAGTATGAGGGCGTCGCACCGCACTTTTATCTTGGCGTTTTTCGCGCCTTTCAC
Source organism: Candidatus Azambacteria bacterium RIFCSPHIGHO2_02_FULL_52_12 (assembly GCA_001775835.1). Lineage (GTDB taxonomy): Bacteria > Patescibacteriota > Minisyncoccia > GWC2-36-17 > WO2-46-25 > WO2-46-25. The sequence continues at coordinate 20,643 of MEYP01000006.1, forward strand.
GACTTGCGCGAGCCCGCGATACGCGGTGCGCCCGCCGCCAAACGCGACGGATTTTGAGACGATGTTGGAAGAAGTGTCGGATGCCATATGCACCACTTTCGCGCCCGCGTCCTGGCACTGCCCCTTGCCCGCCAGCGCCACGGACAAGATATCCGCCCGCGCGCCCCGTCCGACCAAAAACACCGAAGGGTATTTCATGGTGATCTTCGAGCCCAGGTTGCCGTCTATCCATTCTACAAGCGCGTTTTCTTCCGCCCGCGCCCGCTTGGTCACCAGATTGTACACGTTGGCAGACCAGTTCTGGATGGTCGTGTAGCGCACCCGGGAGCCCTTCTTTGCGATTATCTCCACCACGGCGGCGTGGAGCGCATCGGTGGTGTACACGGGCGCGGTGCACCCTTCAATGTAGTGCACATCGCTGCCCTCGTCGGCGATGATGAGCGTGCGCTCGAACTGCCCGATATTCTTGGTGTTGATGCGGAAATACGCCTGCAGGGGCATCGCGACCTTCACCCCCTTGGGCACGTAGATGAAACTGCCGCCCGACCAGCACGCGGAGTTGAGCGCCGCGAATTTGTTGTCGCCGATGGGCACCACCGTCCCGAAGTATTGCCGGAACAGGTCGGGATATTTCTTGAGGGCGGTGCCCGTGTCGGTGAAGATGATGCCCTGCTTCTCGAGATTTTTCTGGATGTTGTGGTATACCGTTTCGGAGTCGTATTGCGCGCCCACGCCCGCGAAGAATTTCCGTTCGGCTTCGGGCACGCCCAGCTTGTCGAATGTTTTTTTGATGTCTTTGGGCACATCCTTCCATTCCCGGGTTTGCGCCCCTTCAGGCTTCGCGTAGTAGATGATGTTTCCAAAATCGATGGCGGACAGGTCGGGGCCCCACGCGGGCATTTTTTTTGCGTTGAATATCTCAAACGCGCGCACGCGGAAGTCGCGCATCCACTGCGGGTCGTTCTTCTCCGCCGAAATGCGCTCGACGATCTCGCGGGAAAGTCCGCGTTCGGTCTGATATGCGGGCTTCACGTCGCTGTGAAATCCGTATTGGTATTTCGTGCTGGAGGTTGTATTACTGGGCATATGATTTGTATCCTTCTTTTTCCAGTTTTTTAACGATCTCTTTTCCGCCCGACGTGACGATGGTCCCTTTGCACATCACATGGATATAATCGGGTTTGAGCATTTTGATGATGCGCGGGGAATGGCTCACCAGCAGGAGCCCCATGCCTTTTTTGACCATGCGTTTTAAGATCGCCGCGATGCTTTTAAGCGAATCGATATCGAGCCCCGAATCGATTTCGTCCAAAATGGCGAGCTTGGGGTTCGCCGCGACAAGCTGGAGTATTTCGCTTTTTCTCTTTTCTCCGCCGGAAAACCCGTCGTTTAAGAACCGCTCCATGAAATGTGCCGAAAGCCCGAGCTGTTTGGCGATTTTTTCCACATGCTCCACGGCCGCGCGGGGGTCGCCGCCTTTTTGCTTTTTTGCGACGGTGCGTAGGAAAGAAGACATGCCCACGCCCTGGATTTCAGGTACTTCCTGAAACGACAGGAACATGCCCTGTTTCGCGCGCTCTTCCGTCTCTAATTTCGCGATGTTTTTTTTACCAAATGCAATACTCCCTTTTATGATGCGATACGAAGGGCTGCCGAGCAGAGTGGCGCACAGCGATGTTTTGCCCGACCCGTTGGGGCCCATCAGGGCGTGCATTTCGCCTTTGCGCACGTTCAAAGAAAGGCCGTTGACGACCTTCTTGCCTTCCCGTTCCACGGTGATTTTTTTGACGGAGAGCATACGGTTATAATTGATCAAGGGTGAATCGTTCGAGCGTTTTACGGATTTCCATTTCCGCCTTGTACCATCCTTTGCGGGTGGGGCATACCGAAACGAGCGCGCACGATTTTTCAGGAACCACGGAGTGCAGACAGCGCATGATGGGTTTTGCCTGAAAAACATCCACAATGTACTGCAGGGTTATTTTTTTCGGGTCTTGCACGAGCCGATATCCGCCATCTTTGCCGACCCGTGACCGGACGACGCCCGATTGCTTTAAAATAGTGGCGAGCTTTTCGATGTAGGAGTAGGGGAGCCTGTACTGCGCGGAAATACTGCGCAGGGATTTAAAGCGCCGCGAAGCGAACGTGTCTTTCAACGCCCCTATCAAAATAAGTCCGTAATCTGTTTTGCGCGATATGTACATAACTTATTTCTTGTCCGCAGCCATGCTTCCCGGCTCTTTCCTCCATCCGCTCGCGCCCTTTATCGTAAAATGATAAGGAAGGGCTGCGCTTCCGTTGAGATTGCAGAAAGAGCTGGGGAGCATGGCTATAAAGACCATTTCTATTCAGACCATATTGCTCTGAATTATCCTTGCACTGTAGCAGTAGAACGCGTAATTGTCAATGAGTCACTTAACCTTCAATTTCGGCTCGATGCGCTTGAGCAGGACGGCGTTGGCGGCAACGATGATGGAGGAGGCCGACATCAGGAGCGCGGAGATTTCCGGGCGCAAAGACCAGCCCAGGGACGGATAAAAAACTCCGGCGGCGACGGGAATCGCGAGAATGTTGTAAATGGCGGCCCAGAACAGGTTTTGTTTCATGGTGCGCACGGTTGCTTTGGAAAGCGTGATGGCGGCAAGCACGTCCGCCGGGTCGGATCTCATCAGCACGATATTCGCGGTTTCGATGGCAACGTCGGTGCCCGCGCCGATGGCGATGCCGATATCGGCCTCTGCGAGGGCGGGCGCGTCGTTGATGCCGTCGCCCACCATCGCGACGAATTTCCCTTCTTCCTGCAGTTTTTTCACGTACGACGCTTTATCCTGGGGGAGCACTTGCGCGAACACGCGCGTGATGCCGAGCTCGCGGGCGACCGCTTGCGCGATTTTCGGGTGGTCGCCGGTGATCATGGCGACTTCAAGTCCCAGCGCACGCATGCCCGCAACGGCTTTTTTCGCCGTCGGTTTTATCGCGTCCGCGATGCCGACGACCCCGGCGGCTTTTCCGTCGACGGCCAGCAGGGCAACAGTGTTTCCTTCATCAAGCAGGCGCTCCATGTCCTGCGCGAGGGGGGTCATGTCGATAGCATTGTCGCGCATCAGGCGTTCCGTTCCGACGAGCACGAGTCTTTTTTCCACCATACCGCGCATGCCATGGCCTCCCAGCGCTTCGAATTTTTCGACGTCGTTGCTCGGCATGATGTTTTTTTGTCTGGCGGCGGCGAGCAGTGCAAGCGCGATCGGGTGGTTCGATTTTGCTTCAAGCGACGCCTCCAGGCGCACCACTTCTTCCTCGGTATAGGGAGCAAGCGCGATGATTCGCGTGATAACCGGCTTTCCCTGGGTGAGCGTACCGGTTTTATCAAGGACTACGGCATTGATTTTTGACGTGTTTTCAAGCGTGGCGGCGTCTTTGATGAGGATGTTGTATTTCGCGCCGATGCCGGTGCCCACCGCGACGGCGGTCGGCGTCGCAAGCCCTAGCGCATCGGGACAGGCGATGACGACGGCCGAAATGGCGAACGTCAGCGCGGCAAGGAGCGTGGAACCGCCGATGACGTACCACCCTAAAAACGTCGCGATGCCCGACCCCAGCGCCAGCACCACCAGCCACGCGGCGGCGCTGTCTGCGATACGCTGGCCGGGCGCTTTAGAGTTTTGCGCGGTTTGGACCAGCTTCGCTATCTGCGCGAGCACGGTATCACTGCCGATCTTGGTCGCCTGAAATACCAGCGCTCCGGACGTGTTGAGCGAGCCGCCAATCACGCTATCACCTATTTTTTTTACGACCGGCATGGATTCTCCCGTCACGAGCGACTCGTCAACGGAACTTTCACCGGAAACGACAACGCCGTCAACGGGGATTTTATCGCCCGGTTTCAGCACGACCCTGTCGCCCGGCGCGATTTCCGCCGTAAGCACGAGCGTTTCTGTGCCGTCGCGCAGGACGGTCGCTTTGGGCGGAACCAGATCGAACAACGCATGCAAGGCGTCGAACGTTCCTCTGCGCGATTTCATTTCCATCCAGTGGCCGAACAATACGAACGCGACCAGCATCGCGGCGGCTTCAAAAAACGTTTCTTCTCGCGTAAAAACAGTGAGAAGGACGCTTGCGATGTACGCGGTCAAAACGCCGGTCGCGATGAGCACGGACATGTTGAGTTTGCGCGCTTTAAGGGAGTAGTACGTTCCGGTGATGAAGATCGAACCAGCCCAGAACACTACAGGCGTCGTCAGAAGCAGCATCATCCAATTTGCCGGCAGGAAAGCGGGAAGCGTCGGGCCCAAAAAAGCCGTTCCCAGCGATGAGTACAAGACCGTGGGAATGGAAAGCGCCAACGAGACAAAGAAACGCCGCCGCATGTCCGCTTCCATCTCTTTCGCCATTCGCGGGTCGGTCATCGCCATTTCGTGGTCCCTGTGGCTCGCCTTCCGGATAGCGTGTCCCGTATGCGTATGATTTTGCGCTTTCAAGGAGAAAGAGAAAGATTTACGGCTGGCGATGCGTATCGTCTTTTTTATCGCCGGAGCGCGTTTGCGCAAGAAGCCATTTTACCGAAGCGACAAAGCCGACGATAAGCAGAACCCACACGACGAGCATGAGAAGCCCGCCGAACCATCCGGCGTGGCCGAAGCTGTATGAAGGGCCATAGCCCATCATGCCCCACCCCCCGAAATGTCCGAATCCTCCGAACGAACCGCTGTGCATCATGGACATGAAATCACCGCTTCCCGCAGGATATGCCGCGGTCATATCGCATCCGCTCATTTGTTTTCCCATCGCGGCATGCATCTCTTCTTCACCCTCTTTTCCCAGTCTTCGTTCTATCATTTCATTCATGGCTTCGTGCGAGGAGCCCATCATCCGGCCCATGTAGTATTCTCCCAATGCCTCAAAATCTCCCTCGGACAGTTGAGCGCAGGTGATCTGCTTCGCCTGCAATTTTTCCCAGATTTCCTTGCCCTCCGCTTCTTCTTTTGCGGTATGGCCGTCCGTTTTTTCGCCATAGCCCATCATACCCATTTGCGCCGAACTTGGCGCGGCCGATACCGCGAAAACCCCCGCCAACAGCATTCCTAGAACGATGAAATATCTCATAGTTTTCCGATTAATTGATTATAAAAAATATCCCCCTTCTAGTATACGCCCATTGACATATGATAGCAATGTATTGACCCCTCACTTGGAAAGCGCTGCGCAAAGCGCAAACATGTTTTTTTAAAAAAAGAAGTATTGTTTTGCAAAACGGACTATGAAAGCATCAGCGTTGGTTGATTGCGCCTTCCAAGCGAGGGGTTGACTCGCTATTCGTCAAGTGCTATATTACGGGGGTTGGCGAGGGATGATTCGTAGCTCGTTTACAACTGGTTTTCACTCAGGGAAAGGAGTGTGCGCCATGCAATGTAACCGCTGCAAAGGTTTAATGGTTCGAGAGTGGGCTTCGGATTCAGAAGGAACCGCAGTTTGGATTGAATTGTGGGGCTGCATTTGTTGTGGAAATTATATAGACGAAAAAGTGATTTACAACAGAATGGATGTGAAGAATTTCAAATAGTACCGATAAAAGGGTCGTTTCGCTTTTTGAGCGAAACGACCCTTTTTGACATCTCACGTTTTTTATCGTAAGAATAAAGCAGTATGGAAGCGGCCGCAAAGAAAATTTTTGTAGCTATGTCGGGAGGCGTGGATAGCTCTGTTACTGCCGCTCTGCTTAAAGAGCAGGGGCGCGACGTAACAGGCATATTCATGAAGAACTGGTCTGACAGTGCGTTTTTGAAAGACACGACTATGTGCCCGTGGGTGGCGGACCAGGAAGATGCGCGCAAGGCGGCCGCGGTCATCGGCATTCCTTTGTATACGTTCGATTTTGAAAAAGAATATCGGGAAAAAGTCGTCGCGTATATGATAGCGGGATACAAGGCGGGGATTACGCCCAACCCGGACGTGATGTGCAACAAGGAGATAAAGTTTGGACTGTTCTTACAAAAAGCGCTCGAGCTTGGCGCCGATTTTGTGGCGACCGGCCATTACGTCCGCCTTCGGCGGAATGACGAATTTCGAATTTCGAATTTCGAAATTGATTCAAAACTTAAAATTCAAAATTCAAAATTAGGTTGCCAGTTGTTACAAGCAAAAGATCGAAATAAAGACCAATCTTATTTTTTGTGGACTCTTACGCAAGAACAGTTGAAATATTGCGTTTTTCCCATTGGAGAATATACCAAGCCGGAGGTGCGCGAGATGGCGCGGAAATACGGTTTGCATAACGCCCAGAAGAAAGACAGCCAGGGAGTGTGCTTCGTGGGCGACTTGGATGTGTTTGAATTTTTAAAGAGTCAAATCCCGACGCACAAGGGAAAGATCATGACCGCAAGCGGCAGGGAGGTCGGCGAGCACGAGGGTGTGGAATTTTACACTATCGGCCAGCGCCATGGCATCGGTTCGCCTGGTGGCGGAACGGCGTATTATGTGGTTGGCAAGGATGCAAAGAAGAATATCTTGTATGTCGGCGAGGGCGCGGATGACAAAGAGCTCTACGGCATGGCGCTTGAAGCCAGGGCAGCGCATTGGATTTCCGGCAACGAGCCAGAGTTGCCGTTACGCTGTGAAGCCAGAATACGGTATAGACAATCATTACAGAAGTGTATTGTGAATTCTCTGTTTCATGTTTCACGTTTCATGTTTCACGTTGAGTTCGACGAGCCCCAGCGCGCTATCACGCCTGGCCAGTCTGTTGTTTTTTATGACGGGGATACGGTCCTTGGCGGTGCCGTAATCGTGCAAAAAGTTTGACCCCATACTCAACAAGGATTGCCCCCTTGGCGCCAAGAGGTTTTTTTACTGTCAACAAGAAATAGCATAACAAGAATGTGCAAGACCAATTCATGAGGTAATTATCCTTGTTGAGTATGGGGTTGACAAAGTATATAAAAAAAGTATATTAGAGAACGGGTTGTTTTATGTTCATTTCATTTCTCACACAAGAGGAGGAGAATCGTGGAAACGATACCCTATGTGGTTTTAAAGCATGCTCATCTCATCGGAGATGAAGCATTTGTTTTGCGACGGTATCTGTTGTTCTTTCTTCCCGACTCGTTGCAGTATGTGGATGAAGAACAAGAGAAAAATCGTCAAAAAGCCCTTAATTGCAAGGAATGTTTCGAGGCGTTCGTCGAGGACTATAATCTTGGCGGTTAAGCGGTTTTAAAGGGTATAACACAACAGCGCCATGACGAAATCTGTCGTGGCGCTTTTTTTATTGCAATCATGGGAAAAATTTACTATGATGGACGCTATGACGACTAATGAAGTACGGCAGAAATTCCTTGAATTCTTCCGAGAAAAAGGGCATGCCGTCATTCCCTCGGCTCCGCTCGTGCCCGACGACAAAACGGTGCTGTTCGTGACGGCCGGCATGCAACCGCTGGTGCCGTATTTGATGGGGGAGAGAAAGCACCCGCAGGGCGCGCGGCTTGCCAACTCGCAGAAATGCCTTCGCACGGATGATATTTTAGAAGTGGGGGACAATCGCCACCTCACATTCTTTGAAATGCTCGGCAACTGGTCGCTGGGGGACCCGTCCGAACCGGACGCCAGCCCGACAGGGTCATCCGCCCGGCCAGGCCATTCGGACGGGTTCCGGCGGGGTATCGGCCGGGCGGGCTATTTCAAAAAAGAGTCCATTGCGTGGAGTTTTGAGCTTTTGACGTCAAAAAAATGGTTCGGCATCGATCCCGAAAAACTGTATGTCACCGTGTTTGAAGGAGATGCGACAATGGGTATCGCGCGCGACGACGAATCTATCGGTTACTGGAAAGAAGCATTCAAAACCGCGGGCATAGATGCGAGTTTGGAAAACGGGCGCATTTCCGCCTATCCCAAAAAGAAAAATTGGTGGGAACTTGCCGGGTCGGGACCATGCGGGCCGGATACGGAGATTTTCTACGATATGGGAAAAGAACATGACCCGGTATTTGGCGAACAATGCCATGCGAACTGCGACTGCGGGCGGTTTGTGGAAATCTGGAACAATGTGTTCATGGAATACGAAAAAAAGGCGGACGGTCCGCCGGTTGGCGGAGGTGGATATTCGTATGTACCGCTCGCGCAGAAAAACGTGGATACCGGCATGGGTCTTGAGCGCATCACGATGGTTTTACAAGGCGTTGAAACGGTATTTGAGATAGATGTTTTTAAAAAAATCATCGGGAGCATAGAGACAAAAAAAGTCCCCTACGAGAAAGAAGCGCGAAGATATCGCATCATTGCTGATCATCTGCGCGCGGCGGTGTTTCTGATCTCTGACGGCGTTGCACCTTCGAATGTGGAGCGAGGATATATTCTGCGCAGTCTTTTGCGGCGTGCAATAGCGCAGGCGAGGATTTTGAATTTGCCGTTGCGTGATTTTCCAGTGAAACCGATTGAAAGAACACGCGAGTACTATAAAGAAAATTACCGACTTTCCGCGCTGCCGGCGATTATTGATATTGTAAAAAAAGAATTTGACGCGTTTCTGACGGCATTTGAGAAAGGGAGAAAAGAGGTTTTACGCATTGTCGGGAAAATACCCGAGGGCGGCGTGATACCCGCCAGAGACGCGTTCAATCTTCATCAGACATACGGTTTTCGGATTGAGTTGATGATTGATCTGGCAAAAGATTCCGGGCATACCGTGGATGAAAAAGGGTTCTGGGAAGAATACAAAAAGCACCAGGAGATTTCCCGCGCGGGATCAGAGAAAAAATTCGGCGGGCATGGTTTAATGCTGCAGACCGGTGAGCTGAAAGCGGCTGATGAAGAAGAGTTGAAAAAAGTGACGCGCCTGCACACGGCGACGCATCTTTTGCAGGCGGCTTTGCGCAGGGTTTTGGGCGACCACGTGCACCAGATGGGTTCGGACATCACGGCAGAACGCCTGCGGTTCGACTTTTCGCACCCGCAAAAAATGACGGATGAGGAAAAAAAGAAGGTGGAAGAGGTGGTGAATAAGGAAATCCAAAAAGGACACGCGATGACCCATAAGGAAATGCCGATTGACGAAGCGGAAAAAACCGGCGCATTGATGTTTCAAAAGGAAAAATACGGGAAAACGGTGAAAGTATATTCGGCCGGAGATTTCTCCAAAGAGCTCTGCGGAGGACCGCATGTGGCGAACACGAAAGAAGTGGGAACATTCAAAATCCTCAAAGAAGAGGCATCTTCCGCCGGCGTTCGTCGCATCCGCGCAACAGTTGTTGATTGAAGACGCTATAGTGTGGTATATTTTATCTATGAAACAGGAATTTACAGCGGTCTATAAAAAGAGCGGAAAGTGGTACGTGGGGTGGGTGGAAGAGGTTTCCGGCGTGAATACGCAGGGGAAAACGCTCAAGGAAACAAAGGAAAATCTCCGCGAGGCGCTTTCTTTGGTGCTTGAGACGAACCGGATGTTGAGCAGAATAGACGGGCGTCGGGCGATACGCGAACCGATCAGCGTTTTTGCGCGATGAAGCGGGGAGATCTGATTTCGCATCTTGTACGCGAAGGATGCGTATTCATCAGGGAGGGCGCTCGCCATAGCGTCTTTTTTAATCCGTTTACCAGGCGGACCTCCACGGTACCGCGGCATACGGAAGTAAATGACTTTCTTGCGCGGAAAATTTGCCGCGATTTGGGCGTTGATAATGTGCGGAAAAAGTAGTTGCGATGGTGATTTAACATTATGCCTTTCATTGAACGAAAAGAATTTCAAAAATATCAGGAAACGATCATGGTTGCCGTATACAGTGACAGGGTTTCCGCGTATGCGATAGGGAAAAATGCGGCCGGATACAACATTGTCGCCGGCGCGACCGAAGAACAGGAAGAAGCCCGCCTGAACCCCGTCCGAACGGATGTTCATCCGGGCGGGGATCCAATGGTCGGGCAGGGAGAATTAAATACGGGAAAAATAAAACTTAACTGCCAGAAGGCGCTGCAGCGGCTCCCGCGCGAACACATGAAAAGCGGTATGCCCGTCGTCTTCGCGCTGGGGCCGGGCGCTTCGGAATGCGCTTTTGTATCGATCGATGCGCGGCGCGAACAGAAAGACGCGATCATTTCCGAAAGCGAAGTGAAGTCCATTATCGAGAGATCGTACGGCCTTAAGGCATCCGAAAGCGGCAAGGCATCCCTCAATGTTCCCGCGGGTTTTCTTGTGGACGGATTCTCGGTGCCTGACCCCGTCGGTTTGAACGGCCAGAATATCACCGTCAATCTGGTCAGCGTCAGCGCTTCCCGGGCGCTCGAAGAATCGTTTTCCGACATCGCGTCGTCGTACGGCTTGCGGTATGGCGGCATGGTCAATATATGCGGCATGCTTGCCGATGCCATGCCGTTATTCACGCAGGATGCCGATTGCGTGGCGATGCTCGTTTTCGAGCGGGAGATCATTCTGGCGCTCGTGCGCGGGAAAAAAATATCCGCCATTGGAAAAGCGGACGGCGGATATGGTATACTAGAACAAGAAGCGGCACGATCGTTTTCGGTAGGAATCGAGGAGGCGAAGAATATTTTGCGCGCGTTCGAGAAAAAACAGACGGATGCCGCCCGCCTGAACCCCGTCCGAACGGATGTTCATCCGGGCGGGGATCCAATGGTCGGGCAGGCCGTCGCGGAAAAGATAAACGAGCTGTCCGCGCGCGTCGTTTCCGACATCGCGCGGCGCATCGGATCGGCGCTTCCCAAGCTTGATTTTGAACATCTGATTCCCGCGACATTCCTGGTTGCGCAGTTCGGAAATCTTTCGCACCTGTCGCAGGCGTTGATCGACAACCCGACCTGGCTTGCCCAGGCGCCGGTCGCGAGAAACGCAGGGGTCGCGCGCATGAGCCCGCTCAAACAGAACATTCAGGACGACAAAAAAGTGCTCGCGGACGGCGATGCATACATACTAACCGCGCTTATGCGATCATGAAAAAAATACTCTACGTACATCCCGACGAAACCATCGCCTATCTCATTGACCGGATGGAAAATACCGATTCGGATACGCTTTTTATCGTCGCGGACGCCAACGCCGCGCTCTTTATGGATTCGGTGAACCTGAAATTGCTCAAGCGCGAAGCGGACGGATTCCGCAAGCAATGCGTCATCGTTTCCCAAGCCCCGGCTGTTCTCGCCATGGCGCGCGAGGCCGGGTTTGACACATCGTCGGAAGATATCGCTCCTGAAGAGTCCGGGTACCCGCCCGTACCGAATGAGTACGTTCGGGCGGGCGGCGTGCAGCATGAAGTACCCAGTTCGACGGATTCGGCGGGCTCACTGCAGGCGGAATCGGAAGAAGAAGTGCCGGTGCATGTCCGGTCCAGCGCTCCCGAGAGCGGTCTTTCCATGGCTTCCGGGCGTTTTGTTTCGCATGACGCGCCACCCTCCGGCACAGAGGCCGATGAAGAGATGCATTATGAGAACAGCCCCGAAGAATCCGAAGAAGCGGGAGCGGGTGGTGCGCGCGACTATCGTGACGCCCGAAAAGGGGCGCCCGGCATGCCGCTCAACTGGAAATTCCTTGGCGCGACGCTCGCGGGGGTGCTTGTCGTCGCTGTCGCCGGTTTCTATCTTTTTTCCCCTAAGCTGTCCGTTTCCATCGTTCCCAAGAAAGAAACGCTGAATTTTGATTTTCAGGTGGTTGGCGACCTTGCGTTGTCGAGCGTTAATCTGACGAAAGCGCGCATCCCCGGGCAGGTCGTCACCATCGCGCAAGAGCAATCCGATTCGTTTCCCGCTACGGGAAAACAAGACAAAGAAACCAAGGCGGAAGGGGAGATCGTTATTTACAACGCGTTCGGCGCGGGCATCCAGACGCTGGTGAAAAATACCCGTTTCAAAGCGAAAGACGGCAAGTTGTTCCGCCTGGTGAGCGCGGTGACGGTTCCCGGCGCGAAGATGGAAGGAGGGAAAGTCGCCACGCCGGGCACGGTGAACGCGCGCGTTGTGGCAGACCAGCCGGGCGCGGCGTACAATATCGATCCGACTGATTTTTCAATACCCGGATTTCAGGATACTCCCAAGTTCCTCGGTTTTTACGGGAAATCAACCAAGCCCATGAGCGGAGGCGGTTCAAGCAACGCGCGGTTCGCCACTCGGGAAGATCTGGACAAAGCGAAGGCGGCGCTTTCCGATGCTCTTGCCAAAAGCGCCCAAAGCCATGTCGCGTCGCAGATTCCCAAAGGGCTCAAGGCCGTTTCCGAGGCATTCGCACAGGAGGCGCCCCAGTTGACTCCCGGTTCGGTTGACGCGGACGGGATGTTCAAAGCGACGCTCAAAACGACCTATACCATTTTCGCTTTTTCCGAGAATGATATCATCGCGCTGATAGACCATACGGTATCGGGAAGGATCTCGGAACGGCGCAAGGCCATCCCGGAGACGCGCGTTATTTCTTATGTCGATGAAGTCGTCAGTCAGGACAAAAAGTCGTTCTCGTTTACGGCAAAAATAAGCGAGCTGGTGCTTGGCATCATAGACCACAACGACATGCGGCTCCTGTTGGCGGGCAAAAACGAGTCGGAGATCAGGCAGATACTGGGCGCCAATGAATCCATTGAGGGAGCGGAAATAACGTTTTGGCCGTTGTGGGCTTCGGCGGCTCCGGCAAACCCCGACATGATAAAGGTTTTTGTGGATGAGTCTTGACCCCTCACTTGGAAAGGATATTTGATGGGAATATGCCGTAATACACTTAACGTTTTTGACTAACGTATTTTGGGAACTTGGAAGGCATGTCGCTTTGCGACAATCCTTTCCAAGTGAGGGGTTGACTTCTTTTCTATAATTTGTTACAAAGGATAGGCTCGTATATGGTACAAGAAAACATTCGCCAAGAAGGCGTGGTCCAGGAGAATCTGCCCAATACCCTTTTTCGCGTCAAGTTTCCCGATGAGACGGTCATCCTCGCTCATCTTTCCGGCAGAATGCGGCTGCATTACATCAAAATTTTGCCCGGCGACAGGGTTATCGTGGAAATAACCCCCTACGACAAAACAAAAGGAAGGATAGTGCAACGACTCAAACAATAAAAAGAGCAGAAGCAGGAGACGACATTTCCGGAAAAACCGGGGATGTCGCAAAATTATCGTTGTCAAGTTACAATGTCCCGTCATGAAAATCAGAGCATCCGTAAAAAAAATATGCGCGAAGTGCAAATCTGTGCGAAGGTTCGGAAGGATCTATGTGCTCTGCGCGAATCCAAAACATAAACAAAGACAGAAATAGAAACTAGAAATTAGAAAGTAGAATCTAGAACTAAGGAGTCCAAACTTCTATTTTCTAGATTCTAGCTTCTAGATTCCACAACTATGCCCAGAATCGCCGGTATAAACATACCCGATAACAAACGAATAGAAATAGCGCTTGCCTATATTTACGGCATCGGCCCGACATTGGGGACGCACATCGTCACCCAGGTTGGCGTCGACCCGAACAAGCGGGCCAACAAGCTGACCGCCGAAGAGCTCAACCGCATCAAAGAGTACATCGAAAAGCATTACAAGATAGAAGGGGATCTGAAGCGCGAGATTATGCTGAACGTCAAACGGCTGAAAGACATCAAGGCGTATCGTGGCGTTCGGCACATGCGCGGGCTTCCCGTGCGGGGCCAGCGGACCAAAACCAATTCACGAACGCGCCGTGGCAACACGAGAAAGACGGCGGGATCGGGAAGGAGATCGGTTGATAAGAAATAAGGGCTTTCGTCCCCATCAGAATGCTTTTGCTTTGAGCGTTCTGATGGGGACTGAAAACCTTACCGAAGCACATAACCAATAGTTATGTGCTCGGTGCTCAATGTGAAAGTAAAATTTACTTCGCAGTGAGCTCGCAAATTTTAATCACATTGGCATGGGAAAGAAGAAAATAACAACGCAGAACGAAGCGCAGATGTTGAAAGAAACAGGAGCCCTTGAAACGGCGTCTAAGAAAGTCGCGGCCGCGCCCGCCTCAAGCAAACGTTTCATAAAAAGCGGCAAAGCATACGTGCAGGCGACCTACAACAATACCATCGTATCGTTGACGGATGATGCGGGCAACGTGCTTGGCTGGGCGTCCGCGGGTTCCATGGGATTTAAAGGAGCGAAAAAATCGACGCCGTTCGCCGCGTCCAAAGTCGTTGAAGCGGTGGTGGAAAAGGGAAAGAAGGCCGGCATGCAGGATGTCGCGGTTTATGTGAAAGGCATCGGTTCAGGCAGAGAATCGGCCGTCCGGTCCCTCGCTACCCATCTTAATCTGTCCAGCATAACGGACGTGACCCCCATCCCGCATAACGGATGCCGGCCGCCGAAAGTCAGGAGAGTATAACAGAAATAGAAACTAGAATTTAGAAAATAGAAACTAGAATATGATCGATCCAAAATGCCACCAATGCCGCCACGCGGGTGAAAAACTCTTTTTGAAAGGAGCGCGTTGTTTTTCGCCAAAATGCGCAATCGTGCGCAGAGTCGGGCCTCCCGGCGTGCATGGCGCGAAACGCAAGCGCGCGGGCTCGGAATTCGGCGTTCAATTGCAGGAGAAGCAGAAGGTGAAACGAAGCTACGGATTGCGGGAGCGGCAGTTCCGGAAATATTTCGAGACCGCCAGCAAAAGCAAAGGGGAGACGTCTGCGATGCTGGCGCGCATTCTGGAAACCCGTTTGGACAATATCGTATTCCGGCTCGGTTTTTCCGGTTCGCGCAGCCAGGCGCGCCAGATGGTCGGGCACGGCCACTTCACGGTGAACGGCAGGCGCGTCGACGTTCCTTCGATTCAGGTTAAAAAAGGAGATGTGGTCGCCATCAGGCCGCAATCGGCTTCCAAAAAGATATTCACCGACCTGCGCGCCATTTTAAAAAAGCATGAACCGCCCGTATGGCTTTCTTTGGACAAGGAAAATCTGAAGGGGCAGGTGGAGAAAGTTCCCGGGTATGATGAAATGGAGATGCCGTTCAATTTGCAGCTTATCACTGAATTTTATTCAAAATAATTAATCACCAAAGGGCGGGCAGGGAAACTATAATATGGTATGCCTGATCGCCACGAGGCAATGTGTATGTATATAACGCTCCCCAAAAAACCGGAGGTCATCAAGAAGGACAGGTTTCACGCGACCATCGAGATCGAGAATCTCTATCCGGGATACGGCATGACGCTCGGAAACGCCCTGCGAAGGGTTCTGCTTTCCTCGCTTGAAGGGTCGGCCGCGACGCTGGTGAAGATCAAGGGGGCATCGCATGAATTCTCGACCATTCCCAACGTCATGGAAGACGTGGTTGAAATTCTGCTGAATATCAAAAAACTGCGGTTCAAACTGCACTCGGAAGAGCCGCAAAAAGTGCACATCAAGGTGCATGGGGAAAAAAAGGTGACGGCAAAGGATATCGAGGCGCCAAGCCAGGTTGAAGTGGTCAATACTGACGCGCATATCGCCACGCTGACCGATAAAAAAGCCGATTTTGAAGCTGAAATAACCATTGAGAGGGGATTCGGCTATGTGCCGGTTGAAAATAGAAGGAAAGAAAAACTGGATATCGGCACGATTGCGCTCGATGCCATCTTCACTCCTTTGCGGAAAGTCAATTACGAAGTGGAGAATATGCGCGTGGGCGAACGAACCGATTTCGACCGGCTCCGTTTTTTCATCGAGACGGATGGCATCATCGACCCGGAAGAAGCGTTTACGAAGGCCGCGCGCACGTTAGTGGACCAATTCCAGGAATTGATCGCGATGAAAGAGAGCGCGCCCGCGCAAGAAGGCGTTGAGCCGGACGAAAAAGAGAAAAAAGAAGAATCGGGTGAGAAGGAAAAAGACGGCGATGCGCTTAAAACAAAGGTTTCAGACCTGGCGCTGGGCTCACGCGCCATGCGCGCGCTTGAAGAAGCGGGCATCAAGACGGTGAGCGGCTTGATTCGCAAGACGGAATCTGATATATTGGCGCTCGAAGGCATGGGAGAAAAAGGCGTTTCAGAAATCAAGAAAGTTTTGAAAAAACTGGGCGTCAGCTTAAAAACGGAAGAATAATCCAATGCGACACCTTAAAAAAGGCAGAAAATTTCACCGGGAATCCGCACAGCGAAAAGCGCTCATGAAAGCGCTCTTGACCGCGCTCGTCGTCAACGGCAAGATTAAGACGACCCACGCCAAGGCGAAAGAATTACGTCCTGCGATAGAGAAAATGATCACGCGCGCAAAAGTGAAAACCCCCTATAATATCCGTCTTATCCGCAAGACGCTTGCCGAAAAAGTCACGAAAAAATTATTCGGAGAAATAGCGGCAAAATATCAGGATCGGGCCGGGGGCTATACGCGCATCATCCGGCTGGGACAGCGCAAATCAGACAGCTCTTCCATGGCGCATATCGAATTCATATGAAAAACAAGGAGCGCAACGCGCATACAATCGATGCAACGGACAAATCGCTGGGCCGACTCGCCACCGAAGTCGCTTTATTGCTGATGGGCAAGAACAAAGCGACTTTCCAACGCCACATTGACGGGGGAGATTCCGTCGATGTGTTCAATTTTGACGCGGTAAAGATAACCGGCAATAAACGCGAGCAGAAGACCTATTACCGGCATTCCGGATATCCCGGCGGCCTGAAGGAAGAGAAGCTTAAGAATCTGCTTGAAAGAAACCCGGGAGAAGTCCTGAAGAAAGCCGTATACGGCATGTTACCGAAGAATAAACTGCGCCCGCTCATGATAAAGCGGCTTACGACGCATCGGAAAGAAATCGCATCATAACGGGAAACCATGAAAACCACAAAAACCACAACCGCATCAAAAACGGAAAAAGAGAAAAAACGAGCAACAGCCGAGGAGCGCGTTGTTCCTGTTGTCGACACCGCCGCTGTTTCTCCGGAAGACGACGGTGAGAATATCACCTATGTGACCGACACGAAGTCAGACCGGTATTATGAAGCCGTGGGAAGGAGAAAAACGGCAATCGCGCGCGTAAGGATTTATACCAAAGGGACTGGCTGTGCGGTAAACGGCAAAGATTACATGACCTATTTCCCGCTTGCAACACTGCGCATCATCGACGCGCCTTTGAAGAAAATGAAGAGCATGGACCGTTTCAGGATAGAAGCCCTGCTCTCGGGCGGCGGCCTGCATGCGCAGGCGGAGGCTTTACGCCACGGCATCGCGCGGGCGCTGGTGGTTTTCAACCAGGATTTTCGAAAGCGGTTAAAGCGGGCGAAATTTTTGAAACGCGACCCGCGCCGGAAGGAACGAAAGAAATTCGGACTCAAAAAAGCAAGAAAGGCTCCGCGATGGAGCAAGCGCTAGCCGATGCTGTATTAAAAAAATCCCTCTACCAACAGGCGGAGGGATTTTTGTTATTCGAGCAGCGATATTTTCTTGAGCGTCGTTCCGTCAAGGAAGTAGATGGTGTCGTCATAGGAATTATAGATGATCTTTGAGGAGCTCTTTACCGCGATGACGTCGTGCGTATTGCGTTCATCCCTGCCGTCGAGCTCGGTCAATTTCAGTTTTCCCTCCGTGGTGAACAGGATGTGTTCGTTGTCGTACGCGAACCATTCGCTGTTTTGGATGGGCCGGGAAAATCGCGTGATGAGTTCGATATCTCCGATCTTTTTGTACGGCTGGATGAGAATGTCCCTCAAATAGAGCACGTATAGCTCATTTTGATTCTGATAGAGCAGTTTTTTCTTATCGGAAGAAAATGCGGCTTTCAGCACGTTGCGGGCAATTTGGTTGAAGGCGTTTTTTTCATTATCATAGAGGAAAAGCGTTTTTTTGCTGTCGATGATGGCGATATGCCCGTCATCCGACCGGAGCATCTTTCCGGCGTTATCAAAATTCTCAAGGGGCGTTCGGGTGATCTGCGTCGTTTCGCCCGACGCAAGATCTTTTTCGTAGAGAATCGTCGGCGTTATCGTCGCGTACATCACCTTTGAGCCGAACAACTCGAAATTGCTTACATTTCTCGCCAGAACTGTTTTCTCGCCGGGCGTATCAAGATCAAGCGCATAGAGGGCGTTTTGGTCGGAAAGCGCCACCAGTTTTTTCTGGCCGCCGGGGTACTGTTTCAGCTTCATGTATTGCTCCATCTCATCTTCGGGGATGTCGGTGACCGTTCCGGTATCGCGGTTGAGGACATATTTTCTTGTTTTGTTCTTTTGCAGGCTTTCGATGATGAGATAGTTTTCGTCGCTTCCGAAATTTATCTTTCCGATGGATTCTCCTTCAGCGCGGGGGATCAGAGTCGCCGCGTTCGTGGAAACGTCCAGCACGGTAATGCCTTCTTTCTGAACGAACGCGATGAGCGCATGAGAATCGGATATGATAAAACCGTTGATCGCCAAAGCGATGATAATAGCCTGTTTTTCCAAAGGAGCCAGAAAAATATTGCGCGCTTCCGTCACCTTATTGGGCTCTATATCAAGCGTTTTTTCCCATGGCGCAAAACCCGATTTTTCAACCCGTACGGCGTGCCGGGCGGGGGTGAGCCGGGAAACAAGCTTGCCCTGGGAAAGCAGAAATGTGCTGGTCGTCCCCTTGAGCGCGCCGTCGATGCGTATGTCCGTTCCTTTCGGGTATGCGCCGATATAGACGCCCCCCGTCTTTTCAAGGCTTCCCGTGCCCCAATTCATCCGGTATCCCGAAGAATACAAAATGACCAACGGCGTCCCGATGAGAAAAGCCGCCGCCAAGAGCGCGAAATAAAGCCTTCGTTGCGTGAGCGTCATCGTAGGTATGGTAGCATACACAAGACGCGCCGCACAATAATTATTCCGGGATTATAGAGCATTTTGCATTTAGGAGGCGCGCATGATATGCTGAATGAAGAAATATTTATTTTTTTACATCATACTATGCCAAAAGTATTCGTTACCAGAAAGATCCCTGACGCGGGGATCCGCATGTTGGAGCAAAAAGGATATGCGGTCGCGGTCAGCGCGAAAGACGGCGTGCTCACGAAAGATGAATTAGGACAGGAATTGCAGGGGAAACAGTATGACGCGCTCTTGTCTTTGCTGACTGACAAGATAGACGGGGCGATTTTGGACGCCGCCGGAGCGCAGCTGAAGATCGTCGCAAACTACGCCGTCGGCTATGATAATTTTGCCCTGGCCGATTTCAAGCAGCGCAACATTTACGCGACCAACACGCCCGACGTGCTGACCAACACGGTCGCCGAGCACGCGTTCGGTCTCATCCTCTCCATCGCCCAGCGCATCGCGGAAGGGGACAGGTTCACCAGGGCCGGCAAGTATCACGGCTGGCAGCCGATGCTCCTTTTGGGGAACGACCTGTATAAAAAAACGCTCGGCATCCTGGGTCTGGGGCGGATAGGCAGCCGCGTCGCGCACCATGGTTCGCGCGGTTTCGATATGCCCGTCATCTATTATGACGTGCGCCGCAACGAGGCGTTTGAAAAAGAATATAACGCGACATTCATGGCGACTCCCGAAGAGCTGCTCGCGCGAGCCGACTTCGTGTCCGTGCACGTGCCGCTTTTGCCGACAACGCATCATCTTATGAATGCCGAACGCTTAGGGATGATGAAGAAAACCGCTTATCTTATCAATACGTCGCGCGGTCCCATCATCGACGAAGCGGCATTGGTGGAAGCATTGCGCACTAAGGTCATCAGGGGCGCGGCGCTTGACGTGTTTGAAAAAGAGCCGGATCTCGCGCCGGGCCTTGCGGAGCTTGAAAACGTCGTGCTGACGCCCCACACCGCTTCCGCGACGGAAGAGACGCGCGCCGCCATGTCGGAAGTCGCCGCCCGGAATATCATCGAAGCCCTTGAGGGCCGCGTTCCTCCCAATGCGCTTTCTTAAGCTGTTGAGGGGTTGATTATTTTTTTCATCCATGCTATTCTTAATCAGTCGAAGAAGCCCTTTCCTTATGGCGAAAAAGGCGACAAAAACCATATTTTTGGGACTCTGTCCGATTTGCCGCAAGAAATTGCACGAAAAGAACCTTGCGATCATCGATAAAAGCAATGTCACGACGCTCTGTTGCGTTAAATGCCTTTCGTGCGAAAGCTCCGTTCTGTTCACTGTCGCGTCGCAGGAGCACAACATGGTGACTACGGTGGGGATCCTGACGGATGTCCAGGCGCAAGACATTGCGATGCTCAAAAACGGCGCCAAAGTGGATTATGACGACGTGCTGGCAATGCACGTATTTTTAGAAAAACATGGCACATCTTAAAGCAAAACCAAGAGACGTGGAAAAAGACAGCATTAAGCGGATGCGGAAAACGGGAAGCGTTCCCGCTGTTTTGTACGGGCATAAAGTCAAAAATCTGCACCTGACGCTGGACGGCTCGCTGTTTCAAAAATTATATAAAACGGCCGGAAGGACGACGGTGGTCGGCTTAGCGTTGGAAGGAGAGAAGGAAGACCGCAACGTGCTCATTCATGAGGTTGCCGTCGATCCGGTCTGGAGCTTCGTTACGCATGTCGATCTGTATCAGGTCAATGCGAAAGAAAAGATAAAAACGGAGGTTCCGCTGGTTTTCATCGGCGAATCGAACGCGGTGAAGTCGGAAGGAGGCGTGCTCGTGAAGAATATCCATCATGTCGAAGTTGAGGCGTTCTTCAAGGACTTGCCCCATGAAATCAAGGTGGATATTTCCAAACTGGCGACCTTTGCCGACAGCATTACCGTCGCAGATCTGGATATCGCTCCTGAAGTCAAGATCCACGCCGATCCCAAGGAAGTCATCGCGAAAGTCGCTCCGCCGCGAACCGAAACGGAATTGGCTTCTCTGAAAGAAGAGGTGGTCATAAAAGTTGATGAAGTGAAGGTGGAGGGCGAGGAGAAGAAGAAGGAGCGCGAAACCGCCCAAGCCCTCGAGGAAAAAACGGAGAAGTAATTCCCAATCCCCAATAATGGGTGAATCATTGAAAATCGCATTTTGGTATTTTGAAAAAGCCTTGTTGAGCTTCGTGCTTACCGGGCTTTTTCTGTTTGCGGCGTCCGGCGCCGTTACGTGCGCGCAAAACGATGCCGGCGCCCCCCAAGACACCAAAGAAGCCCTGCGCGCGGAGCTGAAGGAGGTTGAGCGGCAGATCGCCGAGTCCAACACGAACATTGATGAAGTCCGCAAACAGCAAAAATCCCTGAAGCAGGAAATCGCGCTCCTGGACCAGCAGGTTAAAAAACAGAAACTGCAGCTGCGCGAGACCGACCTTATTCTCAAAGAGGTCGAAGAAAACATCAAGGATACCGGCAACGAAATCAGCGGACTGGAAGGCACCCTGGAAGAAAGAAAGCGCCTGCTTGACGCGTCGCTTAAAAAACTCAACGAATATGACCGCACAAGCTGGGCGAGCATTTTTCTGATGAGCGACAGTTTATCCGGTTTTCTAAACCAGATCCGCTATCTGCACGCCATTCAGGCGGATATCGCCGATTTCATCGCCAATATCGATACTATCCGCATGAATCTGGAAAGCCAAAAATCCGATTTAGAGGACAAGAAGACGGATATCTTGAGGTTGCGGGGACTGCAGAGCCTGCAAAAAACATCTCTGGAGCAGAAACAGAAGCAAAAAAGCGCGCTGCTTTCCCAAACAAAAGGACAGGAAAAGCTGTACGAGGCGACGATCAAGAAATCGAAAAAAGACATTATTTCCATCAAACAGCAGCTTTTCGTGCTTGAAAGCGTCGGGGTTTCCTTGTCGTTCGAGGAAGCGATGGAGCGGGCGAAATTCGCGGCTGAAAAAACAGGGATCCGTCCCGCATTTCTGCTTGCTGTTTTCCAGGTTGAATCCCGTTTGGGAACCTATGTGGGCGGCGGTTCCTGGCGCGTTGACATGAAACCCAAAGAACGCTCAATCTTTTTACAGCTCACCAGCAAGCTGGGACTCGATCCGGACACCATGCCCGTATCAAAACGGCCCTCTTACGGCTGGGGCGGGGCCATGGGCGCGGCGCAATTCATCCCTTCCACGTGGATGATCTATGAAAACCAGATAGCGGGCCTTACCGGGCACAATCCTCCTTCGCCGTGGAACATCGAGGACGCGTTCATCGCTTCCGCGCTGAAGCTGACTTCAAATGGAGCGGGAAGCCAAGCGCAAAAGGACGAACACAAAGCGGCAGCCATGTACCTGGGAGGAGGGAACTGGAAGAAACGCGTTTCGCAAAATTACGCAAATACGGTGCTGGACTGGGCCGAGTACTACCAGGAACAGATGGACGCCATCAACGGCGTGAGCGTTTCACGAAGCGCGATAGGGAATAATTAAATAGCGTATCCGCCAGCTGGCGGATTAAAGATTACTGACCGGCCAGCGCCGATTTAATATCTGAAAGCATCGCGCCGATCTTTCCTTCCATAATTTTTTCAATATTGTACCAACTCTGTTCTGCCCGGTGGTCGGTAACCCGGTCCTGCGGAAAATTATAGGTCCTGATCTTTTCCGAACGGTCTCCCGTTCCGATCTGTTCTTTGCGCAGTTGACCCTGTTCTTGCTGTTTTTTCTCCTCCTGCATCTGTTTGATCTTTGACTGGAGGATCTGCATCGCTTTCATCTTGTTTTTCGCCTGCGAACGCTCCGCGCGCGAAGAAACGACCATGCCCGTCGGAATGTGGGTAAGGCGCACCGCCGTTTCCACCTTATTCACGTTCTGTCCGCCGGGACCGCCCGCTTTGGAAGTTTCCATCTTCACGTCGGCCGGGTTGATCTCGATCTCGTCTTCCGCGACTTCAGGAAGCACCGCGACCGATATGGTTGAGGTATGGATCCTGCCCTGCTTTTCCGTTTCGGGAATGCGCTGGACCCGGTGCACGCCGCTTTCAAACCGCATGTCGGAATACACCCCGCTGCCGGAAAGCTCGAACACGACTTCTTTATAACCGCCGAGCGTCGTTTCGGAAAGATCGGTCACGGTCGCGCGCCACCCTTTGATCTGGGCATAGCGCGTATACATGCGAAAAAGCGAGGCGGCAAACAAGGCCGCTTCGTCGCCGCCCGCTCCCGCCCGGATTTCCACGATGATATTCTTATATTTGCGGGTCTCGTCGGGCGACATAAGCTCTCTGATCGCGGTTTCAAGCCGCCCTTGTTCCTCGGTGAGCTTTGCTATCTCTTCACGGGCAAGTTCCAGCAATTGCGGGTCCGTTTCAGCCAGGAGCAATGCTTCGCTTTCGGCGATCTGTTTTTGCGCATTTTGATGCTCTGCGTATTTTTCCATGATCTCCCGCAGATCGGCATGAGTGCTCGCAAGCTCTTTGCGTTCTTTCACGTCAAAACCCGCCTCACCCTGATGGGCGAGACGCGCCTCTATGTCTCGGTATTTTGTGAGAAGCCCCTCCAGCTTCAGGGTATCAAGCATGAGATCTGCCCTCTATTTTGATTTTTTCTTGAGAGCGGTCGCGCTGGCGACTTTCCGCTTGAATTTCTCAACACGGCCGGCCGCATCGAGCGTTTTTTCTTTGCCGGTGTAGAAAGGGTGGCACGCATTGCAAATCTCGATTTTCAGCTCTTTCATGATTGAGCCGGTCTGAAACGTATTGCCGCACGCGCACGAAACCGTCGCGTTATAATATGCCGGATGTATGTCTTTTTTCATATAGCCACAGTATAGGTCATTTCTGGTTTTTTGTAAAGCAGCCGTTTGAAATGAGCCCTAGTTTTTGAAATTCGCGGGGATGTGCTACCATAACCTTATGCAATCATGGATTTTCTATGCATTATTATCGGCCGTCTTTGCCGCGCTGGTGGCGGTCTTCGGGAAGATCGGCGTACAGGGCATCGATTCGACGCTCGCGACGACCGTTCGCGCCGTCATCATGGCCGTCTTATTGGTGGCGGTTTCGCTGGTTTCTGGGAAATTTCAATTGACGGGGACGATTTCGGGAAATGCGTTTCTTTTTATCGTGCTGTCGGGCATTGCCGGCGCTCTTTCATGGCTTTTTTACTTTGTGGCGTTGAAATACGGTCCGGCGTCCGCCGTCGCTGCGCTTGACCGTTTGAGCGTGGTGTTCGTGCTCGTGCTTGCCGTGCTGTTTCTCGGTGAGCACTTTTCATGGAAGTCTGGCGTCGGCGCGGTGCTCGTTACCATCGGCGCGATTCTCATGAGCATAAAGTAGGGAAGATGGGTAAAAAGCTTCCACCCTCATTTTTTAAGCGGCCGACCCTGCGCGTGGCACAAGAGTTGCTTGGCACGTATCTGGTGATGAAACGAAACGGAAAAACGCGCGCGGGCAAGATCGTGGAAACGGAAGCGTATGTCGGGGAAGACGATCTGGCATGCCATGCTTCCAAAGGAAGGACCAAGCGCACCGAAACGCTGTATGCCAAAGCAGGGACGGCGTATGTCTACATGATCTACGGCATGTATTATTGCCTGAATATCGTCACCGAGCGAAAAGATTTTCCTTCGGCGGTGCTCATTCGCGCCGTGGAGCCGGCGGAGGGAATCGAAGAGATGCAAAGAGCGCGCAAGACGAAAACGCTTCACAATCTCGCGTCCGGTCCCGGAAAACTCTGCATGGCGTTTGGCATCGGGAAAGCGATGAACGGTAAAAGCATAACAGCAGGCGCTTTATATATAGAAGACAGGGGAGAGCGTCCGGCGGCAAAAGACATCGCGAAAGCAAAACGCATCGGCGTTGACTATGCCAAGCATTGCAAGCATTATCTCTGGCGGTTTTATATCAAGAGTAATGATTCTGTTTCAAGAAAATAACTTTTAAAAAAGAGAAAGGGGCCGCCAGTTTTTAGCTGGGGCCCCTATTCATGTTTCTTGTTACTGATTTATTTCAGTGCCGATTTTTGAAATCAACTCTTTAATTTCCTCACCAACTCTGCGCTGTTGTTCAAGGACCCATTCTTTCAGCGTGAAATCCTTCGGTGGTTTGTAGATAGTGACGTTCCAGTTCGTGGGATTTTCGACAAGAGGAGTGATGCACAAAACATAGTAGACCTCGTTGGGATTTCGCAACGAGTTGAGAGTGTCCCCGATGCTTTCTGAGGGTCTCGTTTTCATAAGCTTTAGAGCATGCTCCATGCTTAGTCGAGAATCAGAACTAATGCCCAACCACTTCGGCTCTCTGCGGTTCCACCAACGATACCAATGGTAGTTGGGGTTTCTGCACATCATTTGATACTCGACCTGACGAAGCCATTTTCCCGATTCAGAAAGGAGGAAGATTTTTTCACTCCATTTGGGCTGAGGCATTAAAGGTCCAGCCCAAATATCCATGGTCACTCGCTGGCATCGCTTTGTGAGAAAATCAGCGTTGATTCTCGATACCTTTACTTCATTTACCCTTTCCTCTGTCGTATAGTTCTTGAGAAAAGGGAACTCCGAGAAAAACGCCTTTACTTTTGTTTGTGAATGAGCCATGACGGTCCTTTCTGTGGCATCACGCCACGATGCGAATTCCAGCATCTCGCTGAAATCCTGGTTTTCTCCGACATCCCGCCGGAGACGGTAAAGAACTGTTCATAGTATATATTAAATATTAATAATGTCAAGTATTTGTGTGTTTTGCAGTTGTGCTCTATAATCTCTTCATGACATCACGAAATATCATTATCGCTTCGGGGCTGGTTATCATCGAGGACGGCAAGGTGTTTTTAAACAAGCACGGGGACGACGTGTTTTGGAAGTTTTTGGGCGGGAAAGTTGAGCATTTTGATTTTGCCGACGAAACCATGTCGCTTGAGGCCGCGTGTGCGCGGGAGGCAAAGGAAGAAAACAGGATTGATATTGAGATCATCTGCCCGCTCAAGCCGATGATGGTGAAGAAGGCAGGAACGGAAAACACGTGGGTCGTGCTCATCCATTATCTGGCGAAGCGGACGAGCGAGGTCAACTTGCAAAAGACATGAGAGATTTCAAATCATTTGACGTGGAAAAACTCATTGCAGGCGGCTATCCGGAAGAGGAATTTGCGCCAAACATCATTCCCGTCCTGAAAGACTACACGGAAAAGAAAGCGCGTGGAACGTATCCGATCGTTTAAGATTTAATTCTCCGCACATCGCACAATACATCCTTTCATTCCTCAATCGTACACAATTATTACTATCGGCTATTTTGTGTACGATTCTGTTTTAGGGTAAAATATAGGTATGGGAAGAAGACTTGGACCAACGGCGCAGAAAATACTTTTATTGCTTGAGGCGGGAATTATTCTCGGGCTCACACAAAGGCCTGATCACTATTTTCGCGTGCTTAAAAAAGCGCATAAGGCATGGAAAGAAATCGATGCGGAGAGCATGCATAAAACAATCAAGCGCCTTTATCATTCAAAACTCATTGATTATCACGAGAATAGAGACAAAACGGTTTCATTGGTTATCGCCGCCGTCGGAGAGCAAAAGATTCTTCGTTATCGTTTAGAAAACATGAAGATTCAAAAACCGCCGCACTGGGATGGATTATGGAGGGTCGTTATCTTTGATATTCCGGAGCGATTCAAAAAGGGAAGAGTGGCGCTCGCCTGCGCCTTGAAGAATCTCGGATTTCATGCATTCCAGAAAAGCGTTTTTGTGCATCCTTATCCATGTAAAGATGAGATTGACTTTGTCGTTGAAATGTTCGAATTGCGACCGTACGTTCGGTTCTTGGTTGCGCAAGAGGTAGACGTTGCACCGGACTTAAAACGGAAGTTCCATCTCAAGAGTTGAGCTCATAGGTTTATTAAATCGTACACAATTATTACTATCGGCTATTTTGTGTACGGTTTTGAATGGACCTTTTCGAACGGTGTTTTGTAGGCACATAAAGTTATGGTAAACTGCAAATGAAGATACGCTTTTTTATGTTTATGAAAAAGATTTTTGGTATTGTTGTTGCGGTCGGGCTGGCGGTGTTTTTCGCGTGGGCGGGCGTTTTTTATTGGCAAAATCTCCGCGGCATCTGGCCGGCGGTGAAAGCGCCTTCGGAAGATATCGTAAAGCTGATTGAACAGGCAACAAGCGCGAGCGCACCGTTGCCACCGGGACTCAACACAACAGAGATGCCCTTGAAAGTTCCCGACGGTTTTGTCGTTTCTGTTTTTGTAAAGGGGCTGGGGGAGCCGCGGGTCATGATACACGCTCCCAACGGCGGACTGCTGGTGAGCATTCCTGCTTCGGGGAAGGTTGTGCGCGTGCATGATGCGAACGGCGACGGCGTTGTGGACGAAACGCTTACCGTGGTAAGCGGGCTCAATCGTCCGCATGGCATGGCGACGCGGTGCGACACGAGCGGGGTCTGCAAGTTGTACATCGCCGAATCGGACAGGGTCGCTACGTACGACTACGACAACGAACGTTCGCGCGCGACGAACAAGAAGAAGATCATCGATCTGCCCGACGGCGGCAACCATTTTACGCGCACCATCATGTTCACCCCGTTAGAGGTTAAAAACCCTCTAACGGGGTTCATGCCGTATCCGAACGAAGACAAACTGCTTATTTCTGTCGGGTCAACCTGCAACGTATGCAACGAAAAGGACTGGCGCCGCGCGAAGGTGCTTGTCGCGAACGCCGACGGGACTGATTTGAAAGTATTTGCATCGGGTCTTCGCAATGCGCCGTTTTTGGCGATCCATCCGGTCACCGGAAAAATATGGGTGACGGAAATGGGGCGGGATCTGCTGGGCGACAATACGCCGCCTGACGAGGTAAATATCATTGAAGAAGGGAAAAACTATGGCTGGCCGATCTGCTACGGCAAGAATATCCACGACAACGCCTTTGATAAAAACATCTATATCAGAAATCCATGCATGGAGCCGTTTGAAATGCCGTCATACATCGATATTCCGGCGCATTCGGCTCCGCTGGGGCTTGCGTTCACTCCCGAGGAAGGGTGGCCCGAGCAATATTGGCATAATCTGTTCGTGGCATACCACGGCTCGTGGAACAGGACCGTGCCGACGGGGTATAAGATAGCGCGCTACAAGCTTGATGCGCAGGGGAACTATCTTGGCGAAGAAGATTTTATTTCCGGATGGTTAAAGAATGACGAAGCGCTTGGCAGGCCGGTGGATATCCTTACGGAACCCGGCGGCATTATGTATGTTTCAGACGACAAGGCGGGCGTGATTTATCGGGTGGCGTATCAGGGCAATGATAAGATCTACGCGTATAAAGACCTTGTTGAAGTCACAGCTCCACGCGAAGGCGACGTTGTGAAAAGCCCGCTTGTCGTAAAAGGGCGCGCGAGAGGCACGTGGTTTTTTGAAGCGTCGTTTCCCGTGCGGCTTTCCGACGCGCAAGGAAAAGAGATCGCGGTCGGCATCGCGCAAGCGCAAAGCAATGGTTCGGCAGGCTCACCACAAGGTTGGATGACCGCGGACTTCGTGCCGTTCGAGGCGAAACTCGAATTTCAGAAACCCGCAACAGGAACCGGCACGCTGACTTTTCAAAAGGACAATCCTTCCGGATTATCCGAACATGATGATGCGTTTCAGATTCCCGTTCGGTTTTGACATGTGGCCATTACAATAGTATTATGGAAAAACGTTGGATGTACCTTACATTTGAGGAAAGGAGGAATACGCGTGAGCCGGAAAAAAGTTCTTGTGGTCGAAGACAGTGCGGATTGGCACAAGATTTGGAGAGATCAGCTCGACGGCCAGGTGCTTATCATCAGTGCCCTCACTGTCCAAGAGGGCGAAAGGATGTTCATGGAGCATCCCGATTTTTGCGCCATCGTCATGGATGCATGCGTGCCGGGGCATACGCCGACAACGCTGTTCTTGACGAGCGAAATTCGGGAGACTTTTCAGGGACCCATGATCGCGGTCTCAAGCATTTCGGAATATCGGGAAGAACTCGTTGAGGCAGGTTGCAACCACAGCTGTCCCAAGGAGGATCTTTCTCGGCGCCTCATGGAAATCCTCCACCTTGAACCCGTGCACGCTCATTAGTATCTTCATAAGCCGGCCCGCAACGATGACGTGGGCCGGCTTTTTGTTTTCAAAATCCCATGTCTTTCCCGCTTTTGCTTTTGTGATATAATGGCATCATCTATGTTGCGGATCATTCATACGTCAGACGTGCATATCGGGGTGAAATTCGGTGCTTTTGGCGACAAGGCCGGCGCACAGCGCCAGTCGCTTTTGGACGTGTTTGCCAAGATTGTCGACACCGCCATTTCTTCCCGCGCGCATATCGTGCTCATCGCGGGCGACCTGTTCGATTCCAATTTTCCTTCCTATCAGTCCGTGCAGTTCGTCAAAATGCAGTTGGCGAAGCTCAATGACGCGAAGGTTTATGTCGCCATAACGCCCGGCACGCACGATTGCCTTTCCAAAGATTCTATTTACAAGCGGGAGAATTTCGCGCAGAACATGCCGCATGTCTATGTATTCGACAATCCCGGAGTGACGGCAAAAGAATTTTCCGATATCGACCTTACGGTGTTCGCTAAAGCGAACACGTCCAACAAATCAACGGAAAGCCCCATAGCGTTTCTGGCGGAAGCGTCTGTCGCCGCGAAAACAAAATACAAAGTCGCCATGGCGCACGGCTCGGTGCAGATTGAAGGGAAGTCTGCTGGGGACGACCTTCCCATCACCCTGCGGGACATCGCGGAATCGGGCATGCATTATCTCGCGCTGGGGCATTGGCATGGGGCGCAGGAGTTCTCGTTCGGCGCCACTGCGGCGTGGTACGCCGGCTCGCCCGAAATAACGTATCAAGAAGGCAAGGGCGGCCTGGGGCAGGGATATATCCTGCTCGTCGACATTATGGAGAAAGCGGATGTGAAGCCGGTGAAAGTTTCCGACAAAGAAGTCGAGGAGTTCGCCATGGACATGCAGATATATGAGAATATGGAGAACGTGTATTACGAGCTGGAAAAACACGCGAACCAAAACAAGATACTCATGGTGAATATTTCCGGGATCATCAGGTCCGATGTGTTCATTGATCCCGTTCGGATCGAACAGGATTTCAGAAAGAAGTTTTTAAGCATTAAGGTGAGCGACTTCACCGGATTTGCCGCGCCGGAGGCATTGGGGCGCGAGTATCCCGAAGAGCTGGTCATCGGGCAGTTCGCGCGCATTATGCGGCAAAAAATAGAAGAGGCGAAGACTCCCGAAGAAAAAAAGATCGCGCAAGACGCCATGCACATCGGCATTGCCGAGCTGGAAGGGAAGAATGTATTGGACTAGCTGTTAGCTTTCAGCTGCGTTAGCTTTTAGAGTGGAATCCCTAAAAGCTGAAAGCTAATGAAGCTAAAAGCTGTAAAACTATGTATATCAAGTCGATTTCGCTCAGCAATTTCAAAAAATTCGACAAGCTCTCAGTGGCCTTTCCTTCGGATATCACCGTGGTGAAGGGCCCCAACGAACAGGGCAAATCAAGCCTGCTCGCGGCGCTTTTGGCGGGTCTTTTTTACGATCCGAAAAAAAGCAACCAGCAGATCTCCTCGCTCAAATCGTGGCAGTCGGACAAGCTGTATGAGCTGGTCACCGGCATCGAACACAACGGCGAGGATATCGTGCTTTCGAAGAATTTCGAGACCAAGGAACTACTGTTGGAGAATAAGACGACGGGGAAAAAGCTCAATACGTTCGCCGCAATCGGCGATGAACTGTACACGATCGGCGCCCTGCGGTCGCTTGCTCTTTTTGAGAATACGGCGTGCGTGCGGCATGACGCGCTGGCACAGATGACTGAAGGCAAGAAAGAGATTTCACAGGCGTTGCAGGCGCTCATGACTGCGTCGGGGGAAAACGTCAGCTCCGAGAAAATACTGAAAAAACTCGGCGACGGCATCGCGTCGCTTCAGCGCGGCACGAAACAGCAGGCGAAAACGCCGGGCCTGTTGAAGCAGCTTGATGCCGACCTTGCTGTACTTGCGGGGAAAAAGACGGCCATAGCATCCGCGCTTGCGGACTTGGCGGCAAAAAGCGCCCATGCGGGAGAGCTTGCCGCGCTCGAACGCATCAGCAAACGCGAGTACGACGCGAAAGAGAGCCAATACCAGAAGAATATCGCGTATTTCAAGACGATGCAGGAGCTTGAGAAACTGCACGCGCAGGCGGACAAGGCGAACGCGGATTACAACGCGCTCATGGACATCGAGAACAAAAAAGGATATTTGAGCGTCCAACAGGAAAAAATGAAAACGCTCAAAGCGATCGACTGGGAAAAGCTCTACGCGCAACGGGAGGCGTTGAGCGTCAAGAAAGAAAAGCAGAAAAATATTCTCGAGGAGGCGGAGCGCCTTGCCAAAGAAAAGAAGAAAACGAAAATACACGTGAAAATATCGCATGTTGCCGTGTCTGCTCTACTCGCCGCGCTCGGGTTTCTGGGGTTTGTGCGCGTTGAGCTGTTCGCGGCGTGGGTTTTGTCTGCCGTTGCGTTCGCGTACAGTTTCGTGTTTCGGCGCGGCATCGTCGTGCATACGGGCGTCCAGCTTGGCGCCGAGTCGGAAAGTCTGGCGCATGAGATCGCGGTGCTTGAAAAACAGCACACCAGCATCATGGATGAGAACGGCGTTTCCAGCATCGAAGAGCTGGTCCAGAAAGTGAAACGATACAACGAATTCGGGGTTGAACGGGAAAAATTGGAAAGCAAAGAAGAAGGGATATTGCGCGGCGGACGCCGAGACAATTTCAAAAAAGAGCGCACCGAACTGCTCAAACGCATCGCCATCGAAGAAGCGAAGATCTCCGATGAAGAAAAAGCATCGCCGCCGTCTCCGTCGGCGCAGCGGCTCTTGGAAGTAGACCGGGAAAGGCACAAGCAGGAACTGGATAAGCTGGATAAGGAAATAGCGCACGTGAACGCTATCTTGCATTCGCAGTACAGCAGGGAGGATCTGGCGAAGACGGAGGAAGAGATGGAATACAAGCAAGCGCAGAAAGTGAACGCGGAGCGCAAGCTTGAAACGCTCCAGGTGCTTGCGGACGCGCTCGCGGAAGCCCAGATAAGAACGATCGCGCAGTCGCGCTCCGTCATCGAACAATACATGCGGCGCTATCTGCCGGCCATCACCGACGGACGGTATACGAACGTGAAGATCAAAGACGACCTGTCGTTCGAGGTGTGGTCCGACGAGAAGAAAGGGATGATCGTGCCGGAAGAAAATCTCTCCAAAGGGACGATCGACCAGTTTTATCTCGTCGCGCGCTTTGCCGTGCTCG
>MEYP01000006.1:52728-60663 GCA_001775835.1 Candidatus Azambacteria bacterium RIFCSPHIGHO2_02_FULL_52_12
GCTACTCAACAAAGGCGTGAAGTCGCCGGTGCTGCTGGACGATCCGTTTTCCGCGTTTGACGCGTCCCGCCGCGAAAAAGCGAGGGAAATGCTCCAAGATCTGAGCGGCGCGTTCCAGATCATCCTGTTCACGCATTCGTCCGACTACGACGGATGGGGGACGGTTGTCCAACTATAGTACGATATGCCTCGTCGAATTTCCAATCTATTGGGCACGGCGTTTAAAAGATTCAAAGATGCCGATTTCATATCGGACAACTATGTGCTTGGCATGATTCTTTTAGGGGCGCTCATCAACGCGGCATTCTGGTATTACCTTAAACATTCCCTTGGCACGGCAGACACGTTTATGACGACGCACTATACCCTCGCGTTCGGAGCCGACCTGATAGGCACGACGGCGGATATCTTCGGGCTGGCGTATGAGGCGGCGCTCTTTTCTCTCGCCACCATCTTCATTGCTCGGCTGGTGTACGGCTATGACGTTTTCATGGCGTACATCGCCGTATCGGCCCTGCCTGTTCTCAATGGTTTCATGTTCCTGCACGGCTACCTGCTTATCGCGGTGAATGCGTAGGCGGTACCCAACCCCGCTCCAGGTATTGACATTGCATTTTTTGACGCTATAATGAAGTATTAGCACTCTTTAGTCGGGAGTGCTAATTATCATCACATAATTCTAGATTCTAACTTCTAAACCATATGAAGCTCAAGCCGATTTCAGATTACATCATCGTCGAGCCGCGCAAAGAGGAACAAAAGACCAAATCAGGCATCGTCCTGCCCGATACGGTCGAAAAGGAAAAGCCGCAGGAAGGCGTCGTAGTGGCGGCGGGTCCGGGCAGAATGCAGGACAACGGCAAACGGGCGGCCATGCAGGTGAAGGCGGGCGACAAAGTCTTATTTTCAAAATACGGCCCCATGGAAGTGAAAGTGGACGGCAAAGAATATTTCGTCATTAAGGAAGAAGATATCCTGGCAATCATTAAATAAGTTTCTTTTAATTCTAGATTCTCTATTCTAGATTCTAACTTCTACCCCTATGTCAAAACAGATCATTTTCAAAGAAGACGCGCGGCAAGCCCTGAAACGGGGCGTGGACAAGCTCGCTAACGCGGTGCGCGTGACGCTTGGCCCCAAGGGTTCCAATGTGGTGCTTGATAAGGGTTACGGCTCTCCCGTCATCACGAATGACGGCGTGACGATTGCCAAAGAAATAGAGCTTGCCGACAAGCTCGAGAACATTGGCGCGGCAATCGTGAAAGAAGCTTCGAGTAAGACCAATGACGTCGCGGGCGACGGCACGACCACGGCTGCTATTTTGGCGCAAGCCATCATTACCGAAGGACTGAAGAATGTGACATCGGGCGCAAACCCCATCATGCTCAAGCACGGCATCGAAAAGGCCGTCGTGGCGGTCGTCGCCCAATTGTACAAGATAGCAAAGCCCATTTCCAAAAAAGAAGAGATAACGCAGGTGGCGACCATTTCCGCGCAGGACCCCGAAATCGGCGCGCTGATCGGCGAAATCATTGACATCGTCGGGAAAGACGGCGTCATCACGGTGGAAGAATCGCAGGCATTCGGCGTTTCCAAAGAGATCGTGGAAGGCATGCAATTTGACCGCGGCTATGTGTCTGCCTACATGGTGACGAACACGGAGCGGATGGAAGCGGTGTATGACAACGCGAAAATCCTTATCACGGATAAAAAGATATCTTCTCTGCAGGAGATCCTGCCACTGCTTGAAAAGCTCGCGCAAGCGGGCACCAAAGAGCTGGTGATCCTGGCGGATGACGTTGACGGCGAGGCGTTGGCAACGCTGGTGGTGAATAAACTGCGGGGAACCTTTAACACGCTTGCGCTTAAGGCGCCCGGCTTTGGCGACCGCAAAAAAGAAATGCTGGAAGACATTGCGACGATAACGGGCGGCACGGTCATTTCCGAAGAGCGCGGCGTGAAGTTGGCAACCGCCGACCTTTCCATGCTCGGCGCGGCGCGCAAAGTCATCGCGACAAAGGACAACACGACGATCGTCGGCGGCAAAGGGAAGAAGCAGGAGATCGACAAACGCGTAAAACAGATAAAGGCGCAGATCGAGGCGACAACGTCGGAATTCGACAAAGAAAAACTGCAGGAGCGGCTCGCGAAACTTTCGGGCGGCGTCGCCGTGGTGAAAGTCGGCGCGGCGACGGAAGTGGAACAGAAAGAAAAACAGTACCGCATCGAAGACGCCATCGCGGCGACCAAAGCGGCCGTGGAGGAGGGCATCGTTCCGGGCGGCGGCGTCGCGCTGATCCGCGCGATGGAAGCGCTTGAAAAGACAAAAGCGGAAGGAGAGGACAAGCTCGCCATCGATATCGTGAAACGCGCGCTGGAAGAGCCCCTGCGCCAAATCGCGCAAAATGCGGGGCGAGACGGCTCGGTCGTGGTGGCCGAAGTCAAGAAGCTCAAAGGTTCATACGGTTTCAACGCCATGACGTACGCGTACGAAGATCTCGTGAAAGCCGGCGTGGTGGACCCGACCAAAGTCGTGCGCTCTGCTTTGCAGAACGCGGCGTCGGTCGCCGCCATGCTCATCACGACCGAAGCGGTCGTCTCGGATGTTCCCGAAGAGAAAAAAGAAAAAGGAGGCCAGATGTCCGACATGGGCATGGGCGGGATGGGATATTAGCGCTTCGATTTCAAAACAAAAACAGTCGCCTTAAGGCGACTGTTTTTGTTTTCTTTAATTGGTGATACACTCAAACCATGAGAGTAAAAAACTTGCCAAATATAAGAGAACAAGTCTCGCTTAAAGACTTCAATACGTATCGCATCGGCGGCGCTGCCGCATATTTTATCGAAGCGCAGGATAAGGCCGCGGCGCTTGGCGCGGTTGAGGCGGCGCTTGAGGACGGCATGCCGTATGCGTTGCTGGGGGGAGGCACGAATACGCTCGTTCCCGACGAAGGGTTTGACGGGCTCGTGGTCAAAATCGCGCATAAAAATATCGAGGTGCGGGGAGACGCCTTATATGCCGACGCGGGCGTATCCATGGGAGCGCTGGTGCAGAAAGCGAAATCGCTCTCGCTTTCCGGGCTTGAATGGGCGGCCGGCCTGCCCGGAACGCTGGGGGGAGCGATCTACGGCAATGCCGGTTCATGCGGCAGGGAAACGAAAGATGTCGTGGAAACGGTTGAAGCGTTCGACATTGCGTCACGCGCGCCCAAGACCTATGCCCGGCAAGCATGCGCGTTTCATTATCGCCACAGCGCATTTAAAGAAAGGCCGAGCGTGATAACGCAAGCCGTTCTGCGCCTGCGCAAAGACGATCCCGCGGCGATACAAGCGCGCATGACGGAAAATATGCGGTTTCGCATCAGCCACCAGCCGCTTTCAAGCAAATCAGAAGGGTGCGTGTTCAAGAACGTTGAAGTCGCGCTTTCGGTGGCGGCGCAAAAGCTCGTGCGCGAGAATCCTGATTTCTCACAATGGAAGGAGAGCGCGTTTTTATCCGCGGGATTTCTGATCGACAAAGCGGGATTGAAAAATATGGCGCTGGGCGGCGCGAAGATATCGGAGCGGCACGCAAATTTCATGGTGAACGAAGAAAGTGCGTCCGCGCGCGATATCATCGGGCTCATTGCGCGCGTGCAGTCGCGCGTGCACGACGCTTACGGCATAGTTTTGGAAGAGGAGCTGCGATATTTGTAGTACATTGTATTACTTTGAGTTATCCACAGTTAATATTTGTTGCCAAATGCGGTATACTATGTGGGAGAGAAGAGTGTGCATGCACAAGGTTTTAAAAATAAATAGGTGGTCGTCTATTTATCATAAGCATACTTAATTTTTTTACCGGAATTCCTAAGCCGGCGAAACAAAATTATGGCAGCAAAGAAAAAGGCAAAGAAAACAGCAAAGAGAAAGACCGCGAAGAAAAGACGATAGGCTGTTTTTCACAGAAACTCCCGCAAGGGGGTTTTTGTTTTACAAAATGCTTTTTGTGCGGTACGATATCTCTATAAGAAGCATAACACAAGACAGCGCATAGCCTATGAAAATCGACATCAAAAGCACGCATTTGGACCTGACCGGCGCGATCCGGGAGTATATAGAAGAGAAGATAGGGTCGCTTGATAAATTCACGCACGTGTTCGCCAGAAACGACACCGTAGGCGGCTTCGGGCACGAGGCGGTAGAAGCGTTCGTGGAGATAGCCCGCACGACGAAACATCACAAACAGGGGCCGGTGTTCCGGGCTGAAGTCAATTTGAAGATCGGAGGTAAGGTATTGCGGGCCGCCAAGGAAGATTGGGATGTCCGCATCGCGATCGACGCCGTCCGGGAAGAGTTGAAAATGGAACTGCAGAAAGCAAAAGGAATCCATGAATCAAAATTCAAACGCGGCGCGCGCATATTCAAACGCTTGAGCTCCATCTCGCCTCTTGCCTGGTTTAAGAAGGAGAAATAAATACTATGTGGTTTTGGCCGGATTCGCAGGCGCGAATCATAAAAAAATTTCAACAGCGCGTACCCAACATCAACTCCTGCCTCAAGGAGTTTGATGCTTTTGATGTCGCCCGCATACGGGAACGGACGCTCGCCTTAAAAGAACGGCTGGCGAAGGGCGAGACGCTCGACGATATCTTGGAAGAAGCGTTCGCCCTGGTGAAAGCCGCCGCGCACAAGACGATCGGCTTGCGCCACTACGACGTCCAGCTTGTCGGCGGCATGGTTCTGCATACGGGAAAGATCGCCGAGATGAAAACCGGCGAAGGGAAGACGCTGGTCGCGACCCTGCCCGCGTATCTCAATGCGCTCGCGGGGAAGGGCGTGCATATCGTGACGGTGAACGATTACCTGGCCCGACGCGACGCGGTGTGGATGGGGCAGGTATTCTGGGCGCTCGGCTTGTCGGTGGGGTGTCTGACGCACGAACAGACCTATGTGTATCATGAAGAGGAAACCCAACTGTATGAAAAGCTCGACCAGGAGCACGACGCGCAAGGCGGCGTGAAGGTGATGAAAGAATATTTGAAGCCGGTCACGCGCAAAGAAGCGTATGCGGCCGATATCACCTACGGAACGAACAACGAATTCGGGTTTGATTATCTGCGGGACAATTTGGTTTTGAGCGCACAAGAAGCGTGTCAGCGCGGGCACCATTTTGCCGTCATCGACGAAGTGGATTCCATCCTTATCGACGAAGCGCGCACCCCGCTCATCATTTCCATGCAGGACGAAGAGTCTACGAAGCTCTACGGCCAGTTCGCCAGGATCATGCCGCGCCTGGTTGAAAGCAAGCATTACAAGATAGATGAAAAGCTGCGGGCGGTGACGCTCACGGAAGAGGGTATCATGGAAGTGGAGCGGATTCTGGGCGTGGAAAACATTTACGACACGACGATCTTCGGCAGTTCCGGCATACGCTACCTGCATCACCTGGAGCAGGCGCTCAAAGCGCAGGCGTTATTCAAGCGCGACAAGGATTACATCGTCAAAAACGGCGAAATCATCATCGTGGACGAATTCACCGGCCGCATGATGCCCGGGCGGCGGTATTCGGAAGGCCTGCACCAGGCCATCGAAGCCAAAGAAGGCGTGACGGTCCAGCGGGAGTCGCGCACGCTCGCGTCCATCACGTTCCAGAACTATTTCCGCATGTACGAAAAGCTTTCAGGCATGACCGGCACCGCCATGACGTCGGCTGAAGAATTCTCCAAGGTGTATAAGCTTGATGTGCTGCAAATTCCGTCCAACAAGCCGAATATCCGCCAGGACCTGCCCGACGCGGTGTACAAGAATGAAAAAGGAAAATACGAAGCCGTCGTGCGCGAGATCAAAGAGCGCCACGAACGCGGCCAGCCGGTGCTAGTGGGCACGGTGTCTATCGCCAAGAACGAACACTTGTCGGCGCTGCTCAAGCGCGATGGCATCAGGCACGAGCTCTTGAATGCCAAGAACCACGAGCGCGAGGCGGAGATAATCGCGCAGGCGGGCAAGCTCGGCGCGGTGACGGTGGCGACCAATATGGCGGGCCGCGGGGTTGACATCATTCTGGGCGGCAACCCGGCTGATGAAGAAGAAGCGAAAAAAATAAGGGAACTGGGCGGGCTCGCCGTCGTCGGCACGCAAAGGCATGAGGCGCGCCGCATCGACAATCAGCTGCGGGGGCGCTCGGGGCGCCAGGGCGATCCGGGCACGTCGCAGTTTTTCATCGGCATGGACGACGACCTCATGCGCATCTTCGGCTCCGACAGGATCAAGAACATGATGGACACGTTCGGGATAGCCGACGACCAGCCCATCGAAAGCGGCATGGTGTCCAAAGCCATTGAAACGGCGCAAAAGAAAATCGAAGGGCATCATTTCGATTCGCGCAAGCACGTGCTTGAGTACGACGAGGTGATGAACAAGCACCGCGAGGTCGTGTATGGCATGCGCAAAGAGATCATCGCCGAAGAAAGCGCGCAGGGCAAAGTCATGGAAATAGCCCACGAACACATTGAAGCTGTCGTTCGCGCACACACAGAGGACGAATACGCGGAGCATTGGAACACGGAAGAAATACTGGAAAACATGAAAGCGATGCTGGCGTTGCCCCAGGACGCAGAGCAGGCGCTGGGTGCTTTAAAGGAAGAAGAGATCGACCCGCGCGATAAACGGGAAAAAGTCATTTCATATTTTGTTGCAATCCTCGAGCAGGCGTATGAAGAAAAAACAAAAGAACTTTCAGAGGGCGAGTTCAACCGGGCCGCGCGGCTTGTCATGTTGCGCAACATCGACACGCTGTGGATGGACCATTTGGAAAACATGGAGCACATGCAAGATTCCGTGAGACTGCGCGCGTATGGCCAGCACGACCCGCTCATCGAATACAAAAACGAAGGGCATCGGATGTTCAAGGAAATGCTCGCCGCCATCAACTACAACATCGCCACGACGATATTCAAGATAAGTGCGAAACAGATGCCCCATGTTCACGCGCAAAGCGCACCCCAGATCATATTGGGTATTCCCGGCCAAGAAGCCGCTGCATCACCGGTATCGCCCGCCGCCAGCGTCGCACCCATCGGCCGCAACGATCCCTGCCCATGCGGAGCGATTAATCCAGAGACAGGTCAAGTGTATAAATACAAGAGATGTGGTTTAATAAACGCTCCTTACCATAAGGGATGAAAGCGGAGCCCTGAGCTTGTCGAAGGGCGGTTCCGGCAAAAAGTACAAGAAGTGCCATGGGAAGTAATTTTTGATATACTCATGATATGGAAATAAGAATTGTGAAAGACTCGATAAGCAGGAAGGAGCTCGCGGATATGGCACGAGGGCAATTTGGCGATTTTGTGAAGGCGGCGGTTGATATCGAACAGGGAATCATGGCTCTAGGAGGGGAGCTTCATATGGATGAAGCGGTTACGCTGGTTGAGCGGGAAGGGTCGAAGCATGAACGGGTATGGGGCGTCAATTTGTATTGCGATAAAACAGGAGAGGAGTTTATCGAGTTTGATTCGATGATCAATTTAAAGCCGGCGCTCGGCAATCGCTCGCGGGGGGTTGAAAGCGAAGAGGTCAGAGTGAACATACGAGAAGTTATAAATAAGCTCGTTGCGTCATGAACAGCGCACTCATGCATAAAAATCTTGCGGCGGGGCGATGGTTTGCATTATCGTTTATGGAACAGCTGGGGAATATCGGGAGCGAGGTGAGTCGAACACGAAGCGCCCAAGGGAAAGATGCCGCGCGTTTTCAAAATGCCGTTGATCGCGCGTTGGAGCTTTTTGATTTTACGCTTTCTGACTCCCGCTGGCGCGGGCGTCTTTGGGAAATCGGTCGTGCGCGGGAAGTATTTTGCGATGCGATATCGGGGGGCAAAGAATATGGGAGCTCGCTTTCTGATCTGGACAGATATTTTACATGCTTCGCGCTTCTGGCGCGTCGAAATTTTTAATG
>MEYP01000007.1:0-7392 GCA_001775835.1 Candidatus Azambacteria bacterium RIFCSPHIGHO2_02_FULL_52_12
TGGAGCGCGATTTTCGGGTCTTGGTTGTTAACGATGGCGACGAAAAAGTCCCGCGCGTTGATATAGGCCTCGCGGGAAAGCGGTTGTGCCGGCTGGAGCATCCGGCTGTTTCGGAGCGCGCTGTCTTGATACGCCGCAACGCCGGCAATGCCCGCGAAAATCGATAGTAAAAGAAGAAAGAAAAAGTGCCGCATGCTCATGGGGTTTTTGGATGAATGTCCGCGTCTTGATAGGCGTAAAAAGAGAGGCGGGCGACAAGATAGGAGATGGTAGATTCGGCTCCCTGGTTGAGGTTAATGAATTTTTCGCCAACTCCGTCATAGCATCCTCCGGTGGTCCGATCGTATACCGTCTGTCCAAGATCATTGTCTCCCAAAAACCAATTGAACGCTTTATAGGATAATTCCCTGTAGTGCTCCTTGCGCGTTATCCGGAACATCGTATTGAGCGCGTCTATCGCGGCGGCGGCATCTTCCGGCTGTTGGTCGAAATATTGCCTTGTCCCTTCTTTGGGGAACCAGCCGTTCTGACCGATAGGAACATACCTTCCGTTCTTGAAGGTGTGCGCGATCAAGAAGTCGAGGGTCTTTTCAGCGACCGCAAGGTATCTTTTTTCGCCGGTTATTTCATATCCTAAAAGGAGCACTTCCGGCAGAACGGCATTCGAATAGGTTAAAGAATGCTCAAACCACTCCCAGTCCGGCGAGTGGCTCTTCTCATACAGGGCCATGAGCTGTTCGCAATAATATCTGAATGCGGCGAGCGTCTCGGGCTTGTTCCATTGAGAAAGCGAACAGTAAAGAGCTTTCATGTAAAAAGCGATGGCTCGGGGTGAGGAAAAAGAGATGTTTTTCAGGAAGCTTTGTTCGAAAAGAGAGCGGGCCTGATGTCTTATGCGCTCAGGGATCTCCTCGGTGGTGGCGGTCAAGGCAAGAGCATAGAGGGCTCTGGCGCTGGGATCTTCCGAGTTTTCTTGAATATTCCTTTGCTTGTCGATAACACGGTCTGCATTGACATAATTATCAAAATAACCGTCGGGTTTAGCCATCCGGTAAAGGAAGTTGAGATAAAGCGAGGCGAGTTTTAACGCGGAAGGAGTTTTAA
Organism: Candidatus Azambacteria bacterium RIFCSPHIGHO2_02_FULL_52_12; assembly: GCA_001775835.1. Lineage (GTDB taxonomy): Bacteria > Patescibacteriota > Minisyncoccia > GWC2-36-17 > WO2-46-25 > WO2-46-25. The sequence goes on from MEYP01000007.1 coordinate 1,105, forward strand.
ATTTTTTATAATATACGGCGGCCACAATCAGGGCTCGGGCATTATCGTCTAAAGTATATCCGGAAGAAAGATCCGGCTCGGTCAGCTTGGCAAATTGAATAATGCCGAAATCATCAGTCAGCGCGGCCATGTGTTCGAGTTTTATAGGCGGAAGTTTTCTTTGTCCCGTGGTCAGCTCCGGCACGAATTGCGAGAAATATTCCATGTAGGCATGGGCAACGTTTTCCCAAGTCATATGCCTGGTGCGGAAATAGGCGTTTTTACTCATCTGCGAACGCAATTCATTATCACCCAGCAATGCAATAATGGCGTCGGCAAAAGCCCGCGGGTTTTTGAAGTCGATCAATATGCCGACCTCGCCCGTAATATCTTGTTTTGCTTGAGCAAAGGATGTGGATATGACTGGACGACCGCTGCCAAGAGCATAAGATAGGGTGCCGGAGACGGCCTGGTTCGGATTCAAGGAGGTGGAAAGATAGATGTCTGCAGCCTCTAAAAATTGAAGGAGTTTAGGTACGTCAAAATAGGTGTTGTAAAAAGAAATGTGGTCGCTTAAGCCGAGCAGGCGAATCTTTTTAATGAGGAAATTACGGTAGGCTTCTCCTTCCTGTTCAAGAACGACAGGATGAGTGACGCCGGCGATAAGCAGGCGAACGGCGGGAAATTTTTCCACTACAAGGGGCATTGCCTCTAACACATGCTCGATTCCTTTGTTAGGACTAAGAAACCCAAAAGTTGAGAGGATCGGTTTGTGAGATACTCCGAGGGCAGCTTTGGCGCGCTCGCTGGTCCTGTAAGGAACGTGATGGATCCCATGAGGAATGACTTGAATCCGGTCGGGATCTAATCCGTAATCTCTCACAAGAATTTCCTTCGAGGAGCTGGTCATGACGATTATTCCTTTCGAATATTCTATGATAGCTTGAACGATGCCGCGCATTTTTTCATCCGGGGCGGGGAGAACGGTATGCAGGGTGGTGATAATCGGTTTCCGGAGTCTTTTCAGCAAGAGAAGCAGGTGCGAGCCGTATTCCCCCCCGAAGATGCCGAATTCATGTTGAATATTGATGAGCTTCACCTCTTTCATCCGGTTGAGCTTGTCGGCGGCATCGACGTAGTCTTCTTCGCGAGGCTGGCTTATTTGAAGAATCACTTTTTCGGGATAGGGGAGGTGGCTCGTCTCGCTCAGATTCATCGCGATGACCTTTGATTTAACCGATGATCCGAACATCTGATCGATGGCATTGGTCAAGTCGGCGGTAAAGGTTGCTATGCCGCATTGTCGCGGCGGGAAGGTGGACAGACAGACGATCCATGATTTGTTTTGCTGGCCAGTGTTCATAGTTTCAGGGAGCTTTTCTTGAGTTCGGACAACAGCTCCGCGAGATTGACAGATATCGCGGCGATTAACTTGTCGGCGGCTCCATAATAAATATAAAGTCTTTCATCTTTTACTACTGTTCCGGTAGGGAAGACAACATTATCGGTAACGCCATCTTTTTCCCAGGAAGATTTTGGAGAAAACAAGGGTTCTTTTAACCGTCCCAAAACTTTTAAGGGGTTTTCAAGATCAAGCAGGGCGGCGGATGCGTGATAGATGTTTCCAAAGGGAGTGTCCTCCACCGCATGATAGATGATAAGCCACCCATCTTCTGTTTCAAGAGGGGGACAGCCGCCGCCAATATTGCGGTTTTCAAACCAAAAGAGGGGATCAAGCACGATAAAATCTCCTAAATTCTTGAGATAACCGCGCCAACGTTTTTCGGTGAGTTCGGAGAAATCATCAAAGTAAATAATCTGGATTCCCGGCGGGATGCGGTGGAGCAGAGCAAATTTATCATTGATTTTTTTCGGAAAGAGAGAGGCGTCTTTTTCAAATAACAAGACGTCTTTTCCTTCCCTTTCTTTATAAAGCATCTCGAACATGGTGTATTGTTCGCTGACTTTTGAATTGCGAAAAATATCTTCCGCTTCATCGTAGGAGATTTTCGGCGAGATAATGCCCTGCTTGGTGAAATGGATAAGATCTGTGCTTGTGGCGTAGGCAATGAGAGCATTTTTACCGTCATAAGCAGTATAGAAAAGATAGTATGTCCCATCTAAAAAAGTAATCCTGGGATCTTCTACGCCTTTTTTTTCGTAATCATATTCGGGAAAGAGAACCGGTTTAGTGAGTCTTTTTATGACTTTATTATCTTTCAGCTGGCAGTAACCCAGGGAAGAAACTCCGTGTTGGTTGCTTGCCCGGTAAAACATATGGGTAATGCCATCCTTTTGGATGCAGGCAGGGTTTAAAACACCCCTATTTTCGAATTCCAGATTTGTTTTTTCTAAAATTATCCCCTCATTTTTAATGGTGATCATAATTTTTTAAGTCTGGTTTTTGCCATGGCGCCCGAAACTAAGGGCATGAGATTCGTTTGCGATTTTTTAATTCTTGAATTGGTCGGGCCACTGGGAATCGAACCCAGGCTGCAAGACCCCCAGCCTTGCGTACTACCATTATACAATGGCCCGGAACTGCATCATTATAGCATACCCAAAAACAAAAACCCCGCAAGGTCTCTGCGGGGTTTTGAAAGAGGTCGTTACTTCGTTTTCGCCTTATTCGCGGTGCGCATGCATTTGACGCACGCTTTCACCCGGTTTGCGCCGACAACCATCCACTGCAGGTTGGGGTACTTCCTTTGTTTGGTCGTCGGGTTCCATTTGCCCCGAAGTTTTTTGAGAACCGTCAGGAGGAATGATGTTTTGCCGCACACGGCGCATGATCGTGCCATAGAAGTTTGATTACGTTACAATTTTCTTACTCTAGCATACTCTTTTAAAATGTTCAAGAGTCTGCTATAGTCGAGGATATGGATATCCAGATGGCTCTGTTCCAGATCGTCGTGCTTATCTTTTCCGCGGTCGTGCACGAAGTGTCGCACGGGTTCGTGGCGAACGCGCTGGGGGACCCGACGGCGAAAAATATGGGGCGGCTCACGCTCAACCCGCTGAAACATTTGGAATGGTTCGGTTCTTTCTTGTTGCCCCTGCTTATGTATTTCGGCACCGCGGGGAGATTCATGTTCGGGTGGGCGAAGCCGGTGCCGTATAATCCTTCAAATCTCAAAGACCCGAGATGGGACTCGGCGTACATCGCGTGCGCGGGACCGTTGGCGAACTTCTCTATCGCGATAGTTTTCGGCTTGCTCCTGCGATTCGTCCCTTTTTCCGAAAATACCGCTTTTGTTCTGTTGCCTGAGCTGTTTACCGTCATCGTTTTCATCAACATCCTCCTTGGCGTGTTCAATCTCGTGCCTATTCCGCCGCTTGACGGCTCCAAAGTGCTCTTTGCCTTCCTGGGGAACGAGCAAGAGGGAGTGGTGCGGTTTCTGGAACAGAACGGCCTGATGCTGTTGCTGTTGTTCATGTTCTTCGGATTCGGGCTCATCATGCCGATCATCGACTTCTTATTCTCAGTCATCACCGGATTCCGGCTTTAAGTTGTGCAAGGGCTTGACAAGATATATTTATGTATGCTATAATTGTTTTGTTAAATTAGTATAGCACTTTGTAAATTTACTTGCGAACAGCCGCATTATGCGGCAACCCAGCCTCGGGCAGAGGCAGTCCACGCGACACGTTCTTAGGAACAAGTCGCATCCACAAAGGAGAACGCGTCATGTCTGACAAGTTCACTTTCAGCAGTGCGGGTTTGGTTCATGAATTGGAACTTGCAATGGATCGTGCCGGCGGATACAACGCGGGACTTGTGAAGCGCATGTGCCAAGGAGACCATCTTGTGCATATTCGGGAGTATCTTCTCGGCCACGCCGAGGTGAAGATGCCGAAACGCATCATTACCTGCGCCGCCTTCTTCAACCCCGCCGAATTCCTCGGCGGAGGGTGGAGCATCTGGAAAGGTCCTGCCGATGGCGACGGCCTTTCCGGAGAGGAAGACCAAGACGAGCGCTCCCTCATGATCACCGAACTGGATCTCGCGGAGCTTCTCTTTGAGACATGTCTCAAAGAGAAGGAGGAATACATCGCCGGCGAGGAAAAGCTGAAGCGGCTCAAAACGAAAAACAGTGTTCTTCTCGGTGGCAGACAGTTTCTTGCTCTGCGGCAGGACTGGCAGAAAAACGGATCCGAGAGCGCCCTTGAGTGGCTCTACGAAACCAAAGGGGCGACCTACCTGGATTTTCCAGGACTGGTCCTGCGGCGCCCGGACGGCCGCCGGTGCCTGCTTGCTTTTTGCCGGGATGGTGGCGGTCGGTGGGGCTGGGGCTACTACTGGCTCGGCGGCGACTGGTTCGGCGACAACCCGTCCGCGGTGCTCGCAAGTAATTAGTACTCTGGACTTTGTTCCTTTGGTCTTACTTTGACCCTTGGAACTTGGTCCTTTGATTTCCCCCCGTGTCTCGGCATCGCCTTGGCACGGGGGTTTTCTTTTGATAAAATGAAAGCGGTAGCAGAGCATGTACATGCGAAGGAAGAAGTAATCAAAGAGCTTCCATTGGTGGAAAGTGCCAAGGGAGTTTCCACCAATGGAAATGGCATTCATATATACGGGGTTGACTTCCCTGTAAAAATTTGGTAACTTCTGTATACAGTTCATCATGAGTCTATAAAGTTGAAAGTTCATAAAGTCCTTAACGTAGGGATTTTGCATTTTACTGTATAGACTTTTAACTTAAGCGAAGCATATATGCCGACGATAAACCAGTTGGTGCGCAAGAACAGAACGAAAGCACGATCGAAATCAAAATCTCCCGCGATGATGAGGAGCTTCAACGCGCTTAAAAACAGGCCGAAATTCCATACGTCTTCGTTCAAGCGGGGAGTATGCACGGTGGTGAAGACCATGACTCCCAAAAAACCAAACTCGGCACTGCGAAAAGTCGCCAGGGTCCGCTTGACCAATGGCATGGAAGTGAGCGCGTACATCCCGGGCGAAGGGCACACCCTGCAGGAGCATTCCGTGGTCATGATCCGCGGCGGAAGGGTGAAAGACCTTCCCGGCATCCGCTACCATATCGTGCGGGGGGTGCTCGACGCGGCCGGCGTGGAAAAACGGAAGCGCAGCAGGTCAAAGTACGGAACCAAAAAAGCAAAGAAGGCGTAATAATAAGGAAATACCGATAGCAATAAGGAAATAATAAGGAACTATGAGAAGGAAGCAAAAATACAATAGGGAAATCGAGCCGGATTTCAAATACAATAGCCCCGTCATCGCCAAATTCGTCAACGTGATCATGAAACACGGCAAAAAGACGATAGCGGAGAAGATCGTATACACCGCGCTGGAACAGGTGAAGGAATTGACGCAGAAAGATCCGATGGAAACATTCGATCTGGCTTTGAAGAACATCGCTCCGTTGATCGAGCTCAAATCAAAACGCGTCGGCGGCGCGAACTATCAGGTTCCCCGCGAAGTCAGGGGAGACCGCAAGCAGATGCTGACGTTCCGCTGGCTCATCGCCGCGGCGCAGTCGAAGAAAGGAAAGCCGATGGCATCCAAGCTCGCCGAGGAAGTGATGCTTGCTTCCAAAAACGAAGGCACGGCCATCAAGAAGAAACAGGACACGCACCGCATGGCGGAAGCGAACAAAGCGTTCGCCCACTTCAGCTGGTGAATTTAGAATCTAGAAAGTAGAAAATAGAATCTAGAAGAAAAATACAATTCTGCTTTCTATTTTCTAGATTCTAATTTATGCGAGATTATCCTTTGGAAAAAGTCCGTGATTTCGGCATCATTGCGCACATCGATGCCGGCAAGACAACCGTTTCGGAACGGGTGCTTTTTTATACCGGCGTTTCGTACAAGATAGGAGAAGTGCACGAGGGAACGGCGGTCATGGACTGGATGGAGCAGGAACAAGAGCGCGGGATCACCATCACCGCGGCGGCGACGACCTGTTTCTGGATGCCTTCATACGCGAAAGGAGACAAGGCGGCAGAACACCGGTTCAACCTCATCGACACTCCCGGGCACGTTGATTTCACCGTGGAAGTGGAGCGTTCCTTGCGCGTGCTTGACGGGGGCGTCGTGGTCTTTGACGGCGTTGCCGGCGTGGAGCCGCAATCGGAAACGGTGTGGCATCAGGCGGACAAATACAAGGTTCCGCGCATCTGCTTTATCAACAAGCTTGACCGCACGGGAGCCAATTGGGAAAAAGACGTCGCTTCCATCCGGGAGCGCCTGAACCCAAAAGCCGTTCCTTTGCAGATTCCCGTGGGCGAGGAAGACAAATTCGAAGGCGTCATCGATCTCTTGACCGAAAAATTCATCACGTTCCAAGG
>MEYP01000007.1:7413-11563 GCA_001775835.1 Candidatus Azambacteria bacterium RIFCSPHIGHO2_02_FULL_52_12
GAAAAGGAACGCGTGAAAAAATACCGGGCCGACTTGCTTGACCGCGTCGCCGCCGAAGACGACGCGCTCATGGAAAAATATCTCAACGGCGAAGAGCTGTCCCTTGCCGACCTGAAAAAATCCATCCGCGCGTCCACCATCGCGGGCATCATCAATCCGGTGCTGTGCGGCTCGGCGTTGAAAAACAAAGGGGTCCAGCTGATGCTTGACGCGGTCATCGATTATCTGCCGTCGCCGCTTGACCGCGGCGCGGTGTCGGGCATCGACCCGGCAACGAAAGAGACCATCACGCGCAACCCGTCGGACACGGAGCCGTTCGCCGCGCTGGCGTTCAAGATAGCAACCGACCCGTTCGTCGGCTCGCTGGCATTCTTCAGGGTGTATTCGGGGAAATTGAGCAAGGGATCGTATGTGTATAACTCTACCAAAGGCGAGAAAGAGCGCATTTCACGGATTTTGCGCCTGCACGCGAACCAGCGCGAAGAAGTGGAAGAGATATTCGCCGGTGAGATCGGCGCGGCGGTGGGCTTGAAAAGCACGACCACCGGCGACACGCTGTGCGACGAAGATCACGAGATTATTTTGGAACAGATCGTATTTCCTGAGCCCGTTATTTCCATCCGCATCGAACCGAAAACCAAAGCCGACCAGGAGAAGATGGGCATGGCACTCAGGCGCTTGGGCGAAGAAGACCCGACATTCCGCATCCGCGTCGACCAGGAAACCGCGGAAACCATCATATCGGGCATGGGCGAACTGCACCTGGAAATCCTCGTGGACCGGATGTTCCGCGAATTCGGGGTTTCGGCGAACGTCGGCACGCCGCAGGTGGCGTATCGGGAAACCATCAAAAAAGCCGCCGAAGGGGAAGGCAAGTACATCCGCCAGTCGGGCGGAAGAGGCCAATACGGCCATGTGAAGCTGAAGGTGGAGCCGCTGGAACGGGGAGCGGGCTTTGAATTTGAGAGCGAGCTTAAAGGCGGCGCCGTGCCGCAGGAATACGTGCCGGCCGTGGAAAAAGGCGTGAAAGAGGCGCTCGAAAAAGGCATCGTCGCGGGCTATCCGCTTAAAGACATCAAGGTTATCATCTACGACGGTTCGTACCATGAAGTCGACTCGTCCGAGGCGGCGTTCAAGATCGCGGGATCGCTGGGCATCCAAGATTGCGTCAAGAAAGCGAATCCGATCATTTTGGAACCGGTCATGAAAGTGGCGAGCATCACGCCCGCGCAGTTCATGGGCGACGTCACCGGCGACTTGAATTCCAAGCGCGGCAAGATCGAGAGCATGGAAGACCGCGGCAACGTGAAAGTCATCACGGCAAAAGTTCCGCTGGCGCGCATGTTCGGGTATTCGACCCAGCTGCGGTCCATGACCGAAGGCCGGGCGTCTTACAGCATGGAATTTTCGCACTATGAAGAAGTGCCGAGAAACGTCGCCGAGGACATCATCGCGGGAAAAATAAAATAAAACACAGCTTCGTTAGCTGTTAGCTTCATGAGCTTATAGAGTCAATTCTAAAAGCTAACACTATGTTGGAAGACATCAAAAAAATCCTTGCGTCGGTCAAGAAAGGGGTGGTCATCATGGAAAACGGCAAGCCGGCGTATGTGCTGGTGCCGTTCGAAGAATATCAGGAAACGGTTGGGCGCGGCGTCATGCGCACGGCGGCTTTCTATCAGGAGACGATCGGACTCAGCCGCGAGGCGAAGCCCCAGCCCATCGATGATGCCAGCCTGATCCAGAAAATGATCGATTACGAGATGAACATCGGCGCGAACAATGTTTCGCGCATGGAGGATATGGAAATCCAGTCGTTGTTGGGGAAACTCGATGGCGCCAAGAGAAAAGAGGAGAAATCGGCATCCGAACAGGACATCAATCTGGGGGACCTTCCGTTCTAAATGGGCGAGAAAGCGAGGGGTTGACCCCTCACTTGGAAAGCGCAATCAGCCAATGTTGATGCTTTCATAGTTTGTTTTGCAAAACAACGCTTCTTTTTTAAAAAACACATTTGCGCTTTGCGCAACGCTTTCCAAGTGAGGGGGTTGACTAAATTTGTTTTGTAGCATACAATACAATCTGCCGAATTTATCATTATTATAGTAAAAAATTAATCAACTAATTGCGCATATAAAACTATGGCAGAAAAATTTGACAGGACAAAACCTCATCTCAACGTCGGCACTATCGGGCACGTTGACCACGGCAAGACCACCCTTACGGCGGCCATCTTGCATTCTCTGAACCTTGCGGGCTTCAAGGCCCGGGTGGAGAGCGTCGACCAGATCGACTCCGCTCCCGAAGAAAAGGCGCGCGGCATCACCATCGCCCTGCATCACTCCGAATACGAGTCGGCAACCAGGCACTATGCGCATATTGACGCGCCGGGACACGCCGATTATATCAAGAACATGATCACCGGCGCCGCTCAAATGGACGGCGCGATTTTGGTCGTTGCCGCCTCGGACGGTCCGATGCCCCAGACGCGCGAACACATCTTGCTCGCGCACCAGGTCGGGGTTCCTAAACTGATCGTATTCCTGAATAAGGTTGACGCTTCGGATGATCCGGAACTCGTTGACTTGGTGGAGGTTGAGATCCGCGAGCTTTTGACCAAATACAAATATGACGGAGAAAAAACGCCTATCATCCGCGGTTCCGGCTTGAAAGCATTGCAGGGAACGTCCAAAGACGATGAATGGGTGAAGAAAGTCTTGGAGTTGGTAACCACGATGGATACGTATTTTCCGGACCCGGTGCGCGACGTTGAAAAGCCGTTCCTGATGCCGGTGGAAGACGTGTTCTCCATTGAAGGGCGGGGCACGGTGGTGACCGGAAGAGTGGAGCGCGGAAGAGCGAAGATCAACGACGAGATCGAAATCGTCGGCTTGAAGCCGAGCGCAAAGACCGTCATTACCGGCATTGAAATGTTCAACAAGTCGCTGGATGAAGCTCTCGCGGGGGATAATGCCGGCGTCCTGCTCCGCGGCGTTAAAAAAGAAGACGTGGAGCGCGGCCAGGTGCTCGCCAAAGCGGGTACGGTTACGCCGCATACCGAATTCGAAACGGAAGTGTATATCCTGACCAAAGAAGAAGGAGGGCGCCATTCGCCGTTCTTCAAGGGATACAAGCCGCAGTTCTACATCCGCACCACGGACGTGACGGGTGAAGTGACCCTGCCCGAAGGGACCGAAATGGTCATTCCGGGAGACACGGTCAATTTGAAGGTCAAACTGATCTCGCCGATCGCGTTGGAGGAAAAACAGCGCTTTGCCATCCGCGAAGGAGGCAAGACGGTTGGAGCCGGCGTCGTCACTAAGATCATCAAGTAATATGACCGCACGAGAAGAACCGAAACAACGGCTGCGCATCAAAATCAAGGCGTACGACAATAAGATTATCGACAACAGCGCGCGGCAGATCGTGGAGGCCGCGGAACGGCAGGGGGTTTCGGTTTCCGGTCCCATTCCGTTGCCGACCGAGATCAAAAAATATACCATGAACCGCTCGACGTTCGTGCACAAGAGCTCGGGAGAGCATTATGAGATGCGGGTGCACAAGCGGGTCATCGATATCGCGAGCCCCAACCCAAAGACCATCGACGCTCTCACGAATCTGAACCTTCCCGCCGGCGTTGACATTGAAATCAAAATGATGTAGTAGTAATTTAGATTACAGATGTTTCCCAGCCTTCTTTTTCACGGGAAGGCGGGAACAATGTGTAATGTAAATGAACATCTTACACCACGGCTAATCTTATTTTTCTAACCAAGCTTACTTTGTATGGGCTTCGGCCCATTTTTTTAATAGTTAAATCGGCATGAAATTCCTTCTGGGGAACAAATTGGGGATGACGCAGATATTTGAAAAGGGTCAGGCGCTGCCGGTGACCGTTCTTGAAATTAAGCCGTCCGTCGTCGCCCAGGTGAGGACGGCTGAAAAAGACGGATATCATGCGATACAGTTGGGCTATGGGCATAAAAACAAAATCAATAAGCCGGAAAAGGGGCACGTGAAAGAGCTGGGACAGTTCGCTGTTTTAAAAGAGTTCAGGACGGATGCGCCTTTGGGAAAAAGCGTCGGCGACAAGCTCGACGTTTCGCTGTTTTCCGAAGGGGACAAGGTCAAGATATCCGCGGCTTCCAAA
>MEYP01000007.1:11574-19660 GCA_001775835.1 Candidatus Azambacteria bacterium RIFCSPHIGHO2_02_FULL_52_12
CCAGGGGGTGGTGAAGCGCCACGGCTTTGCCGGCGGTCCCGCGAGCCACGGCCAGAAACACAGCCTGCGCGAGGCGGGATCCATCGGCTCCACGTGGCCACAGCGCGTTTTGAAAGGGACGCGCATGGCCGGCAGGATGGGCGGACGGCGCACAACGGCTTCCGGACTGCGCGTGGTCAAGGTTGACCTTGAAAATAACCTGCTGGTGATCACCGGTTCCATTCCGGGCAGAAAAGGCGCCGCGATCGAGGTAAGAAGCATGAAATAATCAATACATGGAAACGACGCTCTACAATCAGGAAGGAAAGACCGTGGGAACGTACGCGCTACCCGAAGGTATTTTCAACGTACCCATGAATACGGACGTGCTCCATCAGGCGCTTATCGCCCAGGAATCGAACGCGCGGTCCGTCATCGCGCACACGAAAAACCGCGCCCAAGTCAGAGGCGGCGGCAGAAAGCCGTGGCGCCAGAAAGGAACCGGCAGAGCGCGCCATGGTTCGACGCGCTCACCACTGTGGAAAGGCGGCGGCGTTTCGTTCGGTCCGAGCAATGAACGCGACTTTTCCCTCAAGATCAATAAAAAACAGAAACAGAAGGCATTGTTCATGGCGCTCTCTTCCAAAGTGAAAGAGGCCAAGCTCGCGCTTCTTGACGTGTTGTCGCTTCCCGAAATCAAGACAAAAAAAGCGTTTGAGGTTTTGCATATCATTTCCGACGCGGCGTTCGGCGGCGCGGGTTCAAGGAAGATGCTTGTCGTTCTGCCGAAATCGGATCAGACGATTGCTTTGTCCGTGCGGAATATCCCGCAGGTGAAGGTGCTCGTTGCCGACAGCCTGAACGTGAAAGACCTGCTTTCATACCGCTATGTCGTGATGGTCAAAGACGCCGTATCGGTCATCGAACGCACCTATACGCAGTTGGCGCCGGGCAAAAAAGCGGCGAAAACGGCCGCGATCGCGCCTAAAAAACCGGTATCGGCAAAATCAGCAAAGAGAGCTTTAAAAAAGTCATCGCGCAAGGCGACCGGCGCGAAAAAGGCGAAAAAGACAGTAACGAAGAAAAAGCCGGCTTCCGGCAAGGCGAAGTAACCGCACAAAACCATGTCGCTATTCGATACCATCAAGAAGAAAATAAAAACGGAGAAACCGGCCGCAAAGGCGGCAAGCAAACCGGTCCGCCCGGATGAGACGGTCGGACGGGTTCCGGCGCGGGAAGCCGCCCCGGCAAAGAAACAGGCGCCGGAGAAAACAGAGCGCGAACAAGTTCTCGGCGACAAAGCGGCGTATCATAAAAAATACGCGCTTGATATGCTCCTTCATCCGTATGTCACCGAAAAGGCGGCGGGGTTGAAAGCGGCGGGAAACAAATATGTTTTTATGGTCGCCGATCTTGCGAATAAAAGGGAGCTTCGAAAGGTGATCCAGGAAAAGTTCAAAGTTGCCGTCACAAAAGTGAACATCATCAACATTCCCCGCAAATCCATCAAAGTCGGCAGAACGCTCGGCTCAAAGCCGGGATTTAAAAAAGCCATCATCACCTTAAAAGAAGGGAATACGATAGAAACCGGCGTGTAAAGATAGATTTTAATCATATGCGTCAACTCAAACCAACCAGTCCGGGAACCAGACAGCGAACGATAGCGGATTATTCTTCGCTGACCGCCACAAAACCGCATAAGGCGCTGACTTTTGGCTATAAAAGGCGTGTCGGGCGCGCCAAGAGCGGAACGATAACGACGCGGCACAAAGGAGGCGGCAACAAGAAGCTGTACCGCGTCGTTGATTTCAAGCAGAACAAACTTGATATTCCCGCAACGATCGTGTCGCTCGAATACGACCCGAACCGCTCGGCGTTCATCGCGCTTGCCGCGTATCGCGACGGCGAAAAGCGGTACGTGCTTGCCAGCAAGAACATGAAAGCGGGGGACACCATCATCACCTCGGAAAACGCGCCGCTGACGGAAGGCAATCGTCTGCCGGTGGGCAAGATGCCGCCCGGATTTTTCGTGCACAATGTCGAGCTGCAGCCCAATCGGGGAGGCCAGATAGCCAAGTCCGCCGGTTCGTTCGTGAAAGTCATGGCGCACGAAGGCAAATTCACCATGATTACCATGCCGTCGAGCGAAGTTCGGAGGGTCCTGTCCTCGTGCCTGGCGACCATTGGCGTGCTGTCCAAAGGAGAGCACAACCTCATCAATTTCGGCAAGGCGGGCAAATCGCGCTGGCACGGCATCCGCCCGACCGTGCGCGGTACGGTCATGAATCCGGTCGACCATCCGCACGGCGGCGGCGAAGGCAAACAGCCCATCGGACTGCGCTATCCGAAGACGAAGTGGGGCAAGCACGCGCTGGGCAAGAAAACGCGCAGAAGGAAGAACCGTTCCCAGGTATTCATTGTTTCGCGTAAAGTTAAAAATAAGTAAGGGCTTTCGTCCCCATCAGAATGCTTATTGCTTTGAGCGTTCTGATGGGGACTGAAAACCTTACCGAAGCACATAACTAGTGGTTATGTGCTCGGTGCTCAATGTGAAAGTAAAATTTACTTCGCATTGAGCTCGTAAATCTTAAATCACATTGGCATGTCACGAAGCTTAAAAAAAGGACCATATGTTGACGCGCGATTGCTGGAGAAAGTCGGCAAAGCGAAGCAGGGAGACACGATAAAAACGTGGGCGCGAGCTTCCATGATCTCGCCCGGGATGGTCGGGTTCACCTTTGCGGTGCACAACGGCAAGCTGCATATTCCCGTATTCGTGACGGAAGACATGGTCGGGCACCGGCTCGGCGAATTTTCTCCGACCCGGAAGTTCGTCCGCCATGGCGGCAAGATGCAGAAGGAACTGGAATCAAAAGCGGCAAAATCGGATGCGCCAGCCGTGCCCGCCGCCGCTCCCGCAAAACCCGCGGCGAAGAAATAAAAATCACCTATTATTATGCAAGTCATAGCCAGTCTGAAAAATTTAAGGATAGCGCCCCGGAAAGTCCGGCTCATTGCCGGGTTGATCCGCGGTCTTGACGTCGCGAAAGCGAAGACCCAGCTTCATTTTCTGGTGAAAAAAACGGCAGAACCTATGGAAAAGCTCCTTGACTCGGCGCTCGCGAATGCCAAGCATAATTTCAAGCTGAATCCCGCCGATCTGTATATTTCGGAGATCTACGTGAACGAAGGAGCCGTGCTCAAGCGCGGCAGGTCGCGCGCCCGGGGAAGAGTGTTCCCCATACGCAAAAAAACATCGCACATACACTTGACTTTGTCGCAAAAAAAGGATAAACAACAGAGGGCGTCCGGCAAGAAAGAAAGATCTGTATCGCGCAAAGCGGCTGAAGCGATGAAAGAATTAGGCGCGCCCGCAACGGCGGCGAAGGGTCAGACAAATCCGCCAGCCGGCGGAGCAAAACCCATCCGGTCATCAGGAAAAGAAGCGCCGGCACGCAAGCCAAGCGGCGGAGCAAAGCGCCTGACCGGCCTTGCGCGCAGAGCGTTTAACATTAAAACGGACAAGTAATCGCCATGGGAAGAAAAGTAAATCCATTTGTATTTCGGCTGGGAGTCACCAAGGGATGGAAATCGCGCTGGTTTGACGCGCGCAACTACACCGGTTTTCTCAAGGAAGATTACGTGATCCGTTCTTTCCTGACGAAGAAATTGGTCAAGCTCGGGCTTGAGAAGATAGAGATAGAGCGTTCGGCAAATCGCATGACCGTCATTATCTTCACTTCGCGTCCCGGGCTTATCATCGGCAAAGGCGGCGGCGGCATTGAAGCGCTGAAGAACGAGGTGACGAAGAAATACAACGAGGCGAGAAAGGACAAAAAAACGAAAACGGAGATCCGTCTGCAGATCGAAGAAGTGTCGCGCCCGGACAGCCACGCCCAGCTGGTCGCCCAGCAGGCCGCCGATCAGCTGGAAAAGCGCATTCCGTTCCGGCGCATCCTCAAGCAGACGCTTGAGAAAGTCATGCAGAACAAAGAAGTGAAGGGAGCGAAGATGAAGATGGCGGGACGCCTGGACGGCTCTGAAATGTCGCGGGTGGAATGGCTCGGCAAGGGAAAAATGCCCCTGCAGACGCTGATGGCCGACATCGATTACGCCAAAGCCCAGGCATACTGCACGTATGGCGTCATCGGCATCACGGTGTGGATCCACAAAGAAGAGATGCCGCAGATGAAAAGCAGAAAGACGGAATAAGATAACAATGCTATGTTGGTACCCAAAAAAGTAAAACACAGAAAATGGCACAAAGGACGCAAGCGCACGAGCGGCGTTGAAACGCGCGGCACGGAGCTGAACTTCGGGAACTTCGGCTTGAAAGCCAAAGAGCGCGCGTGGCTGACGTCGCGCCAGATCGAATCCGCCCGCAGAGCCATGACCCGCTTCGTCCAGCGTTCGGGCAAGATATGGATCCGTGTCTTCCCCGACAAGCCCGTGACCAAAAAAGGCCAGGAAACGCCCATGGGCGGCGGCAAAGGAGCGGTTGACCATTATGTCGCCGTGGTGAAGTCGGGCAGGATCCTGTTTGAAATGGACGGCGTGGAGGAAAAAGTCGCGAAAGAAGCATTGCGCCGCGCGTCGTACAAGCTGCCGATACACACGAAATTCATCACCAGAGATTCAATGTAACTATGAAAACCAATCTGTTGAGGTCAAAATCGAAACCGGAATTGGAGAAGGATCTTGTGGCGTTTTCCGCGCGGCTGCAGCAGCTGCGCTTTGATTCTTCGTTTCAGAAAGTGAAGAACGTGAAAGAGGTCTCAAATCTCAAAAAAGACATCGCGCGGGTCATCACTTTACTGAATGAGAAATAGGTGCTATACTTCGCGTCGTTCCATTCATCATCATGACTACATCGCAAACGAAAAAACGAATACTGGAAGGCAAAGTAGTGTCCGATAAAATGGACAAGACTGTTGTCGTCGCCGTTACCACGACCAAGCGGCATCCGATGTACCAGAAATTTTACCATACGACGAAGCGGTACAAGGCGCACGACGAGAAAAACGAGTACGCGGTCGGAGACGAGGTGCGCATCGCGGAGGTGAGACCGTTATCCAAAGAGAAACGATGGAACGTCGTGGAGAAAATAAGCGGCGCTAAAGAAAATACAACCGTATGATACAGCCGCGTTCCATGTTAAGAGTCGCCGACAACAGCGGAGCGAAGCTCGTCCAGTGCATTAAAGTATTGGGCGGCACGCGCCGCAGATACGCCCGCATCGGCGATGTCATCGTAGTGACCGTAAAAGTCGCCGAGCCGAGAAAGGCGGTCAAAAAATCGGATGTCGTGAAAGCCGTTGTCGTGCGTCAGCGCAAGCAGTTCCGGCGCGAAGACGGCTCGCATATCAAATTCGACGAGAACGCGGTCGTTATCGTGGACGGACTGGAGCCCAAAGGCGGAAGGATTTTCGGTCCCATTCCGCGGGAATTGAAAGAACGGGGATATGCGAAGCTTGTTTCGCTCGCTCCCGAGGTGGTATAACGCTTCCAAAAACATGCGGATCAAAAAAAACGACAATGTCATAGTGCTTTCGGGGAAAGACAAGGGCAAGACGGGAAAGGTCTTGCAGGTTTTGCCTGCGGGCGAAAGAGCCGTGGTGCAGGCCGTCAATATCCGCACCCTGCATGCAAAGCCGAAAAAACAGGGCGAAAAGGGCCAGATGATCAAATCGGAAGCGCCCGTGCATATTTCCAATATCATGATGATATGCCCTAAATGCGCCAAGCCGGCGCGGCTGGGGGCGCGCATGGACGAAAAAAACAAAGTGCGCGTATGTAAAAGATGCGACGCAGTCGTATAAGAACGCTATGGCAAGACTTAGAGAAAAATACCAAAAAGAGATCGTCGGGGCCATGAAAAAGGAATTCGGCTATACCAACGATGCGGAAACTCCCAGAATCACCAAGGTGGTCCTGAATTCCGGCGTGGGAAAATTCGCCAAAGACGAAAAAATGGTTGAACTGATCGAAAAAGGGCTGACGCTCATCGCGGGACAGAAAGCGGTGCGCACCAAGGCCAAGAAATCCATCGCGGGGTTCAAGAGCAGGCAAGGCATGGATATCGGAGTGAAAGCGACCTTGCGCGGCGACCGGATGTATCATTTCGTCGACCGCCTGATATCCGTCGCGCTCCCGCGCACAAGGGATTTTCACGGCATCGATCTTAAGAACATCGACCAGAACGGCAATTTGACTTTAGGCATCAAAGAAGATATTGTGTTTCCTGAGACAAGCCACGAGAAAGCGGGACAGATCTTCGGTTTTCAAGTAACGGTCGTGACCAATGCCGGAAAAAAAGAAGGGGAACGCCTGCTCGCCTTGTTCGGATTTCCTTTAAAGAAAGCGGCCAAATAATCACATGCCCAAAACATCAACCATTGCCAGATCGAAGAAGACGCCGAAATTTTCCACGCGGAAAGTGAATCGCTGTTTCCGCTGCGGCAGGAACCGGGGATACATGGGGGCGTTCGATCTGTGCAGGATCTGTTTTCGGGAGATGGTCTCCCGGGGGGAGATACCCGGCGTGAAGCGGTCAAGCTGGTAAAAATCATGAAACGTGAAACATGAAGCATGAAACATTCATTCGAAACGCGAGATTAAATGTTACATGTTTCAGGTTTCATGTTATAAGTTATAAGATTTATGGACCCAATTGCAGACATGTTGACCAGGATACGAAACGCGCAAGCGGTCGGACACCCGACCGTGAGTTTTCCCTATTCCAAAATGAAAGCCGGCATCATGGCGATTTTCGAAAAAGAGCGTCTGATTGATTCTTATGAGCGCAAAGGCAAGAGCGTCCGGAAAAGCATCGTGGTGGCGCTGAAATACGGCAAAGACGGCACGAGCGCCATCGGTTCGCTGGAGCGGGTTTCCAAGCCCGGGAAAAGGATCTATAAGAAGGCATCCGAGCTGTATCCGGTGCGCCAGGGATTCGGCGTCATGATCGTATCCACGCCCGAAGGATTGCTGACCGGCAAAGAGGCGCGCAAAAAAAAGCTCGGCGGAGAGGTCATTTGCAAGGTGTGGTAATAATCCTATGAGCAGTATCTATAAAAATCCAGTCGTATTGCCCGAACATACCGAAGCGAAGCTTGACGGCGACGTCATTGTCGTGAAGGGCCCCAAGGGCGAGCTGCGCATGGAGAAGCGCCCCGATGTTTCCGTCGTTTTGGACGGCAATAATCTGGTTGTTACGCCCGCAAGCGACAAGACCCACAAGGCGTTTTTGGGCCTTACCCGTTCGCTCATCGTGAATATGGTGGGCGGCGTGAACGCGGGATTCCTCAAAAAGCTGGAACTGGAAGGGGTCGGCTACAAAGTCGCGCTGGCCGGCAACAAACTGGTCATGCAACTCGGTTTTTCCCATCCGGTTGAATTCGAACCGCCCCAAGGCGTCACGCTCGGGGTCGAGAAGAACGTCATTTCCATTTCCGGCATCGACAAGTATCTGGTGGGACAGACGGCGGCGAACATCAGGAAACTGAAGAAGCCGGAGCCGTACAAAGGAAAGGGGATCCGCTACCAGGGCGAAGTCGTCAGGAGAAAGGAAGGGAAGAAGGCGGGGACGGTATAAATAGAGAAACTAGAAAATAGAAAGTAGAATCTAGAATAAATATGGACAGAGTCAGCATCCACAAAAGAATACGGGCGAAAGTCGCGGGCACCACGAAGCGGCCGCGGCTTTCCGTATTCCGATCGAACCAGCATATCTACGCCCAGCTCATCGACGATGAGAAGGGAGAGACGCTTTCTGCCGTGTCCGACGCCCATATCAAAAAAGGAAAACACACCAAATCGGAGCTCGCGAAGATGGTCGGCATGGAGATCGCGAAAAAAGCAAAGGCGGCCGGCGTCGACAAAGTCGTGTTCGACCGGGGGGGATTTCGCTATCACGGCCGGGTTCGGCATGTCGCCGACGGCGCGCGGGAGGGCGGTCTGGCATTTTAAGGGCTTTGTCTTACCGCAGTGCGCCTGTATGCGGGCGCAGTGCGGTGAGGTACAAAACCTTACCGAAGCACATAACTAGTGGTTATGTGCTCGGTGCTCAATGTGAAAGTAAAATTTACTTCGCATTGAGCTCGTAAATC
>MEYP01000007.1:19684-30183 GCA_001775835.1 Candidatus Azambacteria bacterium RIFCSPHIGHO2_02_FULL_52_12
TAAAATTTACTTCGCATTGAGCTCGTAAATCTTAAATCACATTGGCATGAGACGATCTGATTCCAAATCTAAATTTGAAAAGCCGAAATCTGAGTTTGCGCAGAAAACGCTTGACTTGCGCAGAGTCGCGCGCGTGATGGGCGGCGGCCGGCGCTTCAGCTTCCGCGTGACGCTGGCGCTTGGAGACAAGAAAGGCAGGGTCGGCATCGGCATCGCGAAAGGCCAGGATGTGAGTTTGGCGATGGATAAAGCGTCGCGTCAGGCGCGCAAGAACATGGTCAGGATCAATCTGCACGAAGGCACGATTCCTCATGAGGTCGCCTGTAAATTCAAAAGCGCGAGCATCATGCTCAAGCCGACCAGGGCCGGAACAGGCATCATCGCGGGCGGCGCGGTGCGCACTGTGTGCGATCTGGCGGGCATCAAAAACATCACCGGCAAGATCACCGGGCACAGCAGCAACAAGATCAACAACGCCCTTGCTACGATAGGAGCGCTTAAAATGTTGAAAATGAGACCGGCAAAAATGTCCGCCAAGCAGGCGGTCGCGGACGCCGCTGACGTGAAATAAAATAAACAATATGCAACTGGACACCTTGCGGCCAAAACATACGACACAAAAAGAAAAACGCATTGCACGAGGCGGGAAAAAAGGCACGACCTCGGGAAAGGGAACCAAAGGCCAGAAATCCCGCGCCGGGCACAAGATTAGGCCCGCGGAAAGGGATATGATCAAAAAACTGCCCAAGCTCAGGGGTCGGGGAACCAATCAGTTCAAAAGCTTCGGCGTGCGGGATGTGCCCGTCAACATCAGGGATCTGGAAAGGGCGTTCACATCGGGTGACACGGTGACACCAAAATCATTGGTGGAAAAAGGACTCGTCGCCAAGAGAGGCGGGGCGTTTCCCATGGTGAAAATATTGGGCATGGGAACGCTGACGAAAAAACTGACTATAGAAGGATGCGGCGTCTCCGCGTCAGCGCGCGCAGAGATCGAAAAGCATAAAGGAGAGATCGTTGCGAAAAGATTAAAGCATGAACATGTTACGGAAACTTCTTGATATTTTCACGATAAAGGACCTGCGCAACCGCATTTTTTTCGTGCTGGCGCTGTTGGTCGTTTCCCGGCTGGCCGCGACCATTCCCGTGCCCGGCATCGATGTTTCCAAACTTAAGGATTTTTTTGAAGGCAGCCAATTCTTCGGCCTCCTGAACATCTTTTCAGGCGGCGCCTTGAGCAATCTTTCCATCGTCATGTTGGGCGTGGGGCCGTATATCACGGCGCTCATCGTCATGCAATTGCTCACCATGATCTTCCCGTCCATTAAAGAGCTGTATCAGAATTCCGGGGAACAAGGCAGGCAGAAATTCAACCAATACACCAGGCTCCTGACCGTGCCGTTCGCCGCTCTGCAAGGATACGGGCTGTTGGCGCTGCTCCAAAATCAGAACGTCATCCCTCATTTGGAGAAGTTCGCGCTATCAACCAATATCATTGTCATCATTGCGGGAACGGTCTTTCTGACGTGGCTTGGCGAGCTCATTACGGAAAAGAAGATCGGCAACGGCGTGTCCCTGCTTATCTTTGCCGGCATCATCGCGGCCTTGCCGACGCAGATCAAGCAGTTATACCTGAATTTCGACCCGTCCATGATCCCCATGATCATCGTGTTTTTGGTGGTGCTGGTCATCGTCATCGCGGGCGTGGTGTTCATCAGCGAAAGCCAGCGCAACGTGCCCATTTCGTACGCCAAGCGCATCCGCGGGTCGCGCGTATATGGCGGCACGTCAACCTATTTGCCCTTGAAAGTGAACCAGGCGGGCGTCATCCCCATCATTTTCGCCATCTCCATTTTGCTGTTCCCGCAGATGCTTGCCAATTTCATGCAGCTTTCAAGCAGCCAATGGGTGCAGGGGGTGGCGAGATGGATGAACGAATTCCTTCAGCAGGGTTTCATTTACGGCGCGATGTATTTTTTCCTCGTGGTGGTGTTCACGTATTTCTACACGGCGGTCACGTTTGACACTAAGCAGATCGCCGACAACGTGCAGAAACAGGGAGGATTCGTTCCCGGCATCCGACCCGGCAGTCCCACAGTTGATTTTCTCAACAGGGTGATGAACCGCATTACGCTCGCGGGCGCGCTTTCGCTGGGGCTTATCGCGGTCTTGCCGTACATCGTCCAGTATTTCACGGGCACCGCGACGCTCACCATCGGCGGCACCGCGCTCCTCATCGTCGTTTCCGTCGTGCTTGACACCATGAAGCAGATCAAGTCCCAGATGCTCATGCACGAGTACGAGAAGTTTTAATCTTTTTTACATGCGGTCAACAAAAAAACGCTTCGCATTTGCTAAAGCGTTTTTTTGTTGCTAGGATAGGTGCATGGAACACGAAACACAGAATCTCATCATGCTGGGGCGTTCGGGGAGCGGGAAGGGAACACAGGCGAAATTGCTCGTGGACGAGTTCAATCTTGAATACCTCGGCACGGGCGACCTGTTGCGCGCGTTCACCGAACGGGGAAATCCGGCGGCGATAAAACTGAAAGAAGTGCTTATGTCGGGCAAACTGGTGCCGTCGTGGTTCGCTTTTTTTGTTTGGATGGAAAAATTAGCATACACGAACATCCATAAGGGCCTTTTTTTTGACGGTAGTCCCCGCAAGATCGAAGAGGCGCTAATCCTTGACGATGTTCTCGAATGGTTCGGCCGCGCGAACATGAAAGTCATTCTCGTGGACATCTCGCGCGAAGAAGCATATCACCGGCTGATCAACCGGCGCGTGTGTTCCCAATGCGGGAAGGGAGCATACGCCCAGGATGCGGGCGCCAAGTGCAAGTATTGCCATGGCGAGCTGACGACGCGCATGGAAGACAGCCCCGACGCCATCAACGTGCGGCTTGACTGGTTCGACGAACAAGTCGTGCCGGTCATCGAGCATTACGAGAAAAAAGGCAATCTTGTCCGGGTGAGCGGCATGCAAAGCCCGGAGGAGGTGCATCAGGAAGTCTTAAAGGCGCTCGCCTAGAGCTCATCTATTATGGGAACGGTCAAAACGGCTCAAGAGATCCAGGCGATGCGCGAAGGCGGTAAGATACTGGCGGCGGTGCTTGATGAGGTCGTCCGCCGCGTCGCACCAGGCGTCAGCACGCTTTTTTTAAGCGACCTCGCGCATGAGCGCATTTTCGCCCATGACGCAAAGCCGTCGTTTCTGGGGTATCAGCCGTCGGGTTCGGCATCTCCTTATCCGGCGGCGCTGTGCGTTTCCGTGAACGATGAGGTGGTGCATGCCATCCCTTCCGCAAAGAGGATGCTTAAAGAAGGGGATATCGTCGGGCTTGATCTGGGGCTGTGGTACGGCGGTATGTGCGTGGACATGGCGGTTACCGTGGGCGTGGGCGCAGTCGGCGCAACGGCGCAAAAACTCATCGAGGTTACGCGGCAGTCGCTCTCTCGAGGCATCACGGCCGTCAGAAACGGCGCGCGGACGGGTGATATCGGATTTGCCATCGCTTCGTATGTCGAAAAGAACGGGTTTGGCGTGGTGCGCGATCTGGCGGGGCACGGCGTGGGATACAAGGTGCACGAAGACCCGCTCATCATGAATTTCGGAAAAAAAGGAACAGGGGAACAGCTCCTGACCGGTATGACCATCGCGCTTGAGCCGATGGTGACCGAGGGGGATTGGCATGTTACCATCGACCGGGACGGCTGGACCATCAGGACCAGAGACGGGAAGCTGGCGGCGCATTTTGAGCATACGCTGGTTGTGATGGATGATGGGTGTGAGATACTTACAGAATTATAAATTTCAAATTTTGAATTCCGAATAAGCGAGAGAATGTCTGAATTTCGAAATTCATGCATTCAAAATTGATTCAAAATTCATAATTCGAAATTCGAATTTTTCATGAAATATCTTGGTATTGATTACGGGGAAAAAAGGATAGGAATTGCCGTGTCCGACGAAGAGGGCATGATGGCGTTTCCGCGCACGACGCTGGAAAATTCGCCGGCGGTTTTAGACGATATCGCGCACTTGTGCAAGGAAGAAAACATTCAAAAAATCGTGCTGGGCGTTCCCGTTTCTTTTTCGGGCGGGCAATCCGAGCAGGCGGGGGAGAACATCGCATTTGGGGAAAAACTCGAACAGCATGCCGGCATTCCGGTTGTTCACGAAAACGAAGTGCTTTCAAGCAAGATGGCCGACGCGCTTGGCGTGAAACCTGAGCATCGCGACCAGAGCGCCGCAACAATTATTTTACAAAGTTGGCTTGACAGGATGAGGAAATAGGTATGCAATTGCATTGTTGCATGCTATGCGGTTTTATGATAACATGTATGTATATGCTTACCGATTTTATGTATAAGAAATTGAAACAAGCGCGGTACAAGCTCCTCGAAGACAGGATGTATTTCGGCGAAATTCCAGGGTTGAAAGGCGTTTGGGCTTCAGCAAAGAATTTGGAAGATTGCCGTGCGGAACTTCAAGAGGTGTTGGAAGATTGGCTTTTGTTGAAGATAAAAACAGGAGATCGCGTCCAAGGGCTTTCCATCAAAGTTGGTCAGCGACAGTTTGTGCGTCATGCCTAGCGCTATTTCATGGAGAAAATTCGTGCAGAAGTTTCGCAAGCTTGGATTTGACGGTCCTTATTCAGGTGGCCGTCATTTGTTTATGATGAAAGGAGCGTTGAAGGTGCATATTCCCAATCCTCATCACCGCGACATCAGCAAGCATCTTGTGAAAGAAATTTTAAAACAGGCGGGCATTTCTTCGAAAGAGTGGGATAATGCTTAATATTTTTTTTATGCAACGGGAAATTTTTTTATCGGTGGTGATACCGGCTTATAAAGAAGAGCATCGTATCGGCGCCACTTTGGAAGCGCTTGATTCATATCTTCGGAAACAGACGTTCCCGTATGAAATACTGGTGGTGAATGACGGGTCAACGGATGGAACCGCCGTGGCGGTGAGACGATATGAGCAGAAAGTGAAGGGATTGCGGCTCATCGACAACAAAGAGAATCACGGCAAGGGTTTTGTGGTGCGCCAGGGGATGCTGGCGGCACAAGGGAAATACCGGCTTTTCATGGATGCGGACAATTCCGTATCCATTGAATATTTCAGCCGGTTTTTGCCGTATTTCTCGCAGGGATATGACGTCATCATCGCTTCTTTGGAGGTTCCGGGGGCCCAGGTGCACGAAAAAGGAGGGTGGTATCGGCGGTTCTTCGGGCATTATTCGAAATATCTTATCCGCGCACTGACGGTGTGGGAGGTCCGTGACAGCCAGCGAGGGTTCAAAGTGTTTTCGGAGAAAGCGGCACAGGATATATTCCCTTTGCAGACGCTGACCGGGTGGGGGTTTGATTTTGAAGTGCTGATGCTCGCAAAAAAGCTGGGATACAAGATTAAAGAATTGCCCGTTGAATGGAATAACGCAGGGGAATCGAAGGTGAATGCGAAAGCGTATTTGACGACATTGGGCGATTTATTGCACGTGAAAAAAAACATGGTGCTTGGAAGATATGAACGACAACAAAGAAAAACATAGCATATCGCAGCTGCGGCAGGACTTGGTTACGGGAGACTGGGTGGTCATCGCGACCGGCCGGGGGAAACGGCCGCACGCATTTTCGGGGAATCCTTCAACGGTCAAAGAGCCGAAAGAAAATTGCCCCTTTGAATCATTTGCGGAAGAAGGGCCGTTCGTGCCGCTTCTTCGCGAAGGTTCGGTGACGGTCATCCCAAATAAGTTTCCCGCATTTGCTTCTGGCGTATGCAAGGTCTTTTCCAAAGAGGGGCCGTACACGTTTGCCGATGGCGTCGGCTTTCACGAAGTGTTCGTGCTGAAAGATCACGATAGGTACATTCCGGATCTTGAAACGGAAGAAGTAAAGGATCTGGTGCGCGCGTATCGCGAGCGGTACAACAGCATTGCCAAACAGGAATGCATCGCTTATGTTTCGGTCTTCCATAATCACGGCCGTGAAGCCGGGGCTTCGCTTGCGCATCCGCATTCCCAGCTGATCGCTATACCCATTATTCCCGCGGATGTCGAGCGCAGTGTTGCCGGTTCGGCGCGCTATTTCAAAGAGCACGGGAAGTGCGCGCATTGCGAGATGCTCGCGCATGAATTGGCCGCGCGCTCGCGCATCATCGCCGAAAACGAAAAATTCGTCGCATTCGTGCCGTTCGCTTCGCGGATAGCTTTTGAAGTGCGCATTTTCCCGAAAGCGCATCAGCACGGCTTCGGCATGCTCAAAGACGAAGATATTTCGTTTGTCGCGGATATGCTCAAGCAGTCGCTTGCCAAACTGCGGGTCGGGTTGAATGACCCGGCGTATAATTTTTTCATCCATACCGCGCCCGTCGGTAGCGCCGATGCGTACGAGCATTACCATTGGCATATCGAAATTCTACCGAGGACGTCCACCTGGGCCGGGTTCGAGCTTGGCACGAGCATTGAGATCTCCGCCATCGCCCCGGAAGATGCGGCGGAATTCCTGCGAGGGACAGAAACTAGTAAATAGAAAGTAGAAAATAGAATGAATACAAAGAAATTTATCATCGCAAATTGGAAAGCGTATATCACGGCACAGAAGCAGGCAAAAGATATGCTAGCCACCGTTGTAAAGGCGAAGCTTTCAAAGGGCGCAGAGGTTGTCGTGTGCCCGCCGTTTCCTTTTTTATCTCTGTTTCCCAAAACTAAATCAAGTATTTTTTCACTGGGCGCGCAGGATGTTTTTTGGGAAAGCGAAGGCGCCTACACGGGAGCGGTGACGCTTGCCATGCTTCGAGATTTTGGCGTTTCGCATGTTATTATCGGACACTCAGAACGGCGGCATTTTGCCATGGAGTCGGATGAAGTCGTGAACCGGAAAGTGCGGGCGGCTTTACAAGCCGGCTTGCGCGTTATTTTATGCGTTGGTGAGAAAGAACGGGAAGACTCAAGAGCAATTCCCGAGATAGTGGGCGCGCAAGTAAAGAGCGCGCTCGCGGATGTTCCTGCTCCGCACATGAAAAACCTTTTCATCGCGTATGAGCCGATATGGGCTATCGGCACCGGCGTTGCCGATACTCCCAACGACGCCCTGTCCGCGTCTTTGTATATCCGCAAAGTGGTCGGCGATCTGTACGGCAACAAAATCGGCATGGCTCTGAAAGTTTTATACGGCGGCTCGGTGGACGCCAAAAATGCCGCATTATTCATGAACCAAAGCGGCATCAACGGCGTGCTGGTGGGGAAGGCCTCAACAGATAAAAAGGAATTCCTCGGGATACTTGACAGCTTTTAAAATATGTGCTAGCATTGTCTACGTTAGTTTAAAAAGGGAGTTCCTTGTAAATTCACGCTTTTCTCAACCGCCCACAAGGGCAAGGAGGCCGCATGGTCCCGATGTCGATGGCAATGGTTTCTGGTATAGGATTGCTTGCGATTGCAGCAATCCTCATGGCCGTGGCGATTGTGTACTTTTTTGGTACCGCCACCCAATGGCACAAATGGGGAGCGTTAGTTTTTTTGTTGATCGCGATTTCTCTTGCTGCCGTGGTTGCCGTTGCCTCGCCCGGCGGCGAGGCGCGCACGACCATCGAGGATGGCTCGTACACCGTGATGGGCGTGGTGTTGCAATCTGAAGGCCCCGCAGAGTTAGGTCCAAGTGGCGGAGACTACAACCTTCTCCTTGTCGAGAAAAACGGCGACACGCGGTTGTACAGATTTTCCTACCACGTGGTGGAAGTGCGAGATTCCGCCAAACAAGAGGTCACCGTTGTGTCTGGGCAAGGGTTGAGAAAGCTGACACTCTTCTTCCCCCTAGAGGAAATAGGGGGTTAGCGTCAACGAAATAAAACAAGAGGCCGGTCTGTTCGAAATGAGCAGACCGGCTTTTTCCTTTTCCCTGATTCCAAACCGTACACAAAATCGCCGATAGTAAGAATTAGGTACGATTCAGGTTCAATCGTTTTTGGAGAAGATCTCAAGGCCGCGCCACCAGCGCGCGAGGGCTTTCCAGTTGTCGTTGGTGATGGACCACAGATAGTAGAGCTCCACGAATTCGTGGAACGCCCATGCAAGGAGTCCTTCGAGATGAACGGGGCCGATTTTGGCGAGCGCGTATTTGCCACCCAGCGGGATGACATACGGATAATGCCAGAAGGTGAACGCTTTGCGGGGCTTGCCCAGGAGGTCGCGGAAGATATTCTGCGCCGCAACTTTTCCCTGTTCGATGGCAAGCCGCGCGGTCGCCGCCACGGGGCGGTGGGTTTCCGGGTCGTAAAAGCACGCATTGTCGCCGATGGCGAAGATGTTCTTTGCTATGTCCAAATGCTTGTCGGGGGAGATGCACGTCATGTAAGAGTCTGTTTCCATCCTGCCTCTTTTTTCAACCGAGACGCCGCCGTTTGAAAGCACATTGACCGCCTGTACCCCGCCGGACCAGATGAAGCTGTCGTAAGGTATGCCTTCCTCCGCCGCGTCGGGCGAGGGCTTCACAAATACCGCTTTGTCGTCCGCGCGGGAAACCATGCATCCCGTTTTGAGATGTATGCCCAGAGCCGTAAGGCGTTTGTGCGCCTTGGTCACCGTCCATAGGTCAAAGCCGGGGAGTATCGTCGGCGACCCTTCGACGATGGTCACGATGAGTTTGACGGCTTTTTTGAATTTCAGATTAAGCTCCTTGATGTAGCCCGAGAGTTCGGCTGAAAATTCGACGCCCGTCGGTCCGCCCCCTCCCACGACGATGGCAAGCTCTCCCTGCTCCGCTTTTTCTTCGTATTTTCTGCGGATGGTCGAGCGGATGTGAATGGCGTCATCAAGCCATTTAAGGGAAATAGCATGTTCTTTGATTCCTGGAATGTTAAAATGCGCCGCTTCGGAGCCGAGCGCGAAGACAAGATATTCGTACGGAAGCGCCGGCGCATCATCAAGGAGCACTTTCTTTTCTTTGATGTCCGTGCCGAGGATGTGTCCCTGGACGAACTGTATGTTTTTCCGTTCCAGGATCTCTTCTGTCGGCGTGGCAACGGCTTTTTTGATGCTGACCGATGAGGCGTCGTCCGCCGCCGTGGTGGCGACGTCATAGAGCGTGGGGGTGTAGAGGTGGTAGTTCCGTTTGTCGACGAGGACGAGGTTGTAGGTCTTTCGGATAGCCGGGTATTTGCGCATCAGTTTTTCAAGCCGTAAAACGCAGGCGATGCCGCCAAAACCGGCTCCCAACACCACGATATTCTTTTTCAAGACGATGCGTTGGATGTCCACCCCGTTAGAAATTTAATAATAAAAAGACACGTTCCCGCTAGATGACGTATTTCTAACGGGGTCCATAATGGTCCCAGTATAGCAGTTTTTTCGCGCCTTATCCAGCATAAAGTTTCGTTTGTCGGAGATTTTTGGTATACTATCTGCATGCGGCTCAAAACCATACAGGGTGTCAACGTCAGGAACAAACGGGTCTTGTTGCGGGTTGACTTCAACGTCTTCATGAAAGGAGGAGCGGTGGCGGATGATTTTCGGATCAAGCGCTCTATCCCCACCATCAGATACCTTCTTAAAAACAAGGCCAAGGTCATCATTCTGACGCATTTCGGCAGGCCGGAAGAAGAAGGAAAAGCGGGGTTGAGCGCGAAGCCGCTCGCACGCAAGCTTGAAAATGATCTTGGGCACAAAGTCCTTTTTGCCGCCGATTGCGTCGGCCCCAAAGCCATGCGCGCGGCGCAGAAGCTGAAGCCGCAGGAAATCCTGATGCTCGAGAACGTGCGGTTCCATAAAGGAGAGGAGCGCAACGACGAGTCGTTCGCGGGCAAGCTTGCCGCGCTCGCCGACCTGTACGTGAACGAAGCATTTTCCGTATGTCATCGCGCTCATGCGTCGGTTGAAGCCATTACGCGCTTTCTGCCAAGTTATGCGGGGTTTCTGCTTGCGAAAGAAGTACGCGTCCTTCATGAGGCGTACGAGAAGCCGAAATTGCCGCTGGTCATCGCCATGGGCGGCGCCAAGATAGAAACGAAGGCGAAATTGCTGAAGCGTTTTTTTGACAAGGCGAACGATATCTTGCTGGGAGGCATGATCGCGAACTTCGTGCTGCGGGTGAAAGGGATAGCGATCGGAAAATCGAAAGTGGATGAAGATGGCGACCTCAAGCTCAAAGAACTCAACTGGACGTCCGTGAAGCTGCATCTGCCGGTTGACGTCGTGGTGGCGAAAGAGATGTCAGCGACTGCGTGGCTGAAAACGAAAGGGGTGGGGAAGGTCGAGGACGACGAGATCATTCTGGACATCGGCCCCGACACCGTCGAATTGTTTTCCGCCATCGCGATGCACGCGAAAACGATCATCTGGAACGGGCCACTCGGCTATTTCGAGCTTGCTTCGTTTGCGGCCGGCACCAACGAATTCGTCAAAGCGATGGCAGAGAGCAAAGCGTTTACGATCATCGGCGGGGGAGATTCGGTTGCGGTCGTCGACGCGCTCGGTCTGCGCGCCAAGATGAATTTC
>MEYP01000007.1:30201-38505 GCA_001775835.1 Candidatus Azambacteria bacterium RIFCSPHIGHO2_02_FULL_52_12
CTCATAAAGTCCGTAAAGTCGAAAGTAAAAAATAAAACTCATAACATTAAAACGTAGGGGTTGGCTTCATGAGCTTATAGAGATATCTTTCTAAAAGCTAATAAAGCTAAAAGCTAACGAAGCTAAGATATGGAAATCACGGACATCTTTCATAATTATTTAAAGATCGCGCTTGCGAAAAAATCGTCGGACATCTATTTTATCGCCGGCCAGCCGCCGGTGGGGAAAATCGAAGGCAATTTAGAGCTCATCGCGAACGAAGATATCAATCCGCAGGCGCTCGCCGAATTCGTGTTCGGCATCATTCCCACCGACGACGCGAGGGAGCGGGTCGCGCAGGGCAAGGAGATCGACATCATCTACTCTATGGAAGGCGCGCGCTTCCGGACGAACATCCACCTTCAGCAGGGCATGTTCGCGCTCGCCATCCGCGTGGTCTCAAGCACCATCCCTTCGCCGCAGTTCTTGAATTTCCACCCGACCATTTACAAATTCGCCCAGCTGAAAAAGGGGCTGGTGCTTTTGACCGGTTCCACCGCGTCGGGAAAATCCTCCGTCATCGCTTCCATCATCAACATGATCAACAACGAACGGAGAGCGCACATCATCACCATTGAAGACCCTGTGGAATTCGTGTATCCCCGCAAGTTCGGCGTCATCGAACAGCGCCAAATAGGTCTGGACAGCCATTCGTTCGCCGACGCGCTTAAAGCCGCGTTCCGGCAGGACCCCGATATCATCATGATCGGCGAGATGCGCGATCTGGAAACCATCGCTACGGCGCTGATCGCGGCGGAAACGGGGCATTTGGTTTTCGGCACCATTCACAGCGCTTCCACGGTGGAAGCCATCGAGCGCATCGTCAACGTTTTTCCACCCAATCAGATCCAGCAGATCTTGAACCAGCTTGCCAATATCCTGGTCGCTGCCGTGTCCCGCGAGCTTCTGCCGCGCAAAGGGGGCGGCGAACGCGTCGCTTCATGGGAGATCATGGTGAACAATTCAGCCGTTTCAAGCCTTATCCGGGAAAACCGCCTGGCGAGCATTTTCTCCGTACTGCAGATAGGCGCCAAAGACGGCATGACCACCATGGAGCAATCCAAAGTGGAGCTCCGCACGAAAGGGCTCATTGCATAAGACGCCATGGCCGACAAGCAATGGAAAATCTTGGACGCCGCGCCCGACGATTTCTCGATGCGCTTTCTTGAATATCCGAAGCCGGTTCTCGACCTTTTATACCAGCGCGGGTTGCGTACGCAAAGCGACATTGACGAGTTCATGCATCCCGATTATCGGGCGCACGTGGGCTCCCCGTATCTCTTGCAGGATATGGAGAAGGCGGTGTCGCGCATATTTGACGCCATTTCCCGCGAAGAAAAGATCATCATTTACGGCGATTATGACGCGGATGGCATCTGCGGTTCGGTGATATTGTACTCGGCGCTTTCGGAGCTCGGCGCTAACTTCGACGTTTACATTCCCGACCGGTTCCACGAAGGATACGGGCTGAACGAAAAGGCGCTTTTGGAAATCGCCAAAGGCGACGCCAAGCTCATCATCACGGTGGACTGCGGCGTCACCGACGTGGAGGAAATCGCCATAGCTCGCGCGCGCGGCATCGACGTCATCATCGTGGACCATCATCTCATACCGCCGAAAGAGCCCGCCGCGTATGCCATCATCAATCCCAAGCGCACCGGCGAGACCTATCCGTTCAGGTTTTTCTGTGCGACCGGACTGGCGTTCAAGGTCGCATGCGCCCTATTCGCGTCGGAACGGGCAAAGCCGTTTAACCTCAAAGAGGGCGCCGAAAAATGGCTATTGGACGTGGCGGCCATCGGAACGGTCGCCGACATGGTGCCGCTGGTGGGCGAGAACAGGACGCTGGTCACGTACGGCCTTACGGTCATCGAGAAAACAAAACGGCTCGGCCTGAAACTGCTGATCGACTTCGAGCCCCAGCGCATGGCGGCGCACGCTCGCTCTCCCGATGCCGAAAAAATAACCTCGCGTACCATCGCATTTTCCATCGCGCCGCGCATCAACGCGACCTCGCGCATGGCGCATGCCACCACGTCGTTCGAGCTTCTGATCACCCAAAGCGAAGCAATGGCGAGAAATCTCGTCGCGAAAGTGGAAGACCTCAACAACGGGAGGAGGAGGATGGTGGATAAGATCTTAAAAGAAGCGGAAGAGATGCTCGCTGAAATCGTCGCGCGGGAAGGGGCGATGCCGTTCATCATATGTCTTGGAAAGGACGACTGGGTGCCGGGCGTCGCCGGGCTGGTATCGGGGCGTCTAACCGAAAAATACGGCAGGCCGTCTTTCATCTTCGGCAGGGTCCACGACCACTACAAGGGGTCGTGCCGGAGCGTCGGCGATCTCAACATCGTTGAGTTGATGCGCTTGTGCGACGAGCGCAACGGGAATGTGTTTCGTGAGTTCGGCGGGCACGCCATGGCGGGAGGGTTCGCCATCGCTCCCGAAAACATCGAGAAGCTCAAGGCGTGCCTTGTCCGTTACGGCGAAGAAGATCTGCGAGAAAAAGACTTGCGCCCTATCCTTTGCATTGACCTGGAGATGCCGCCCGACGATATTTCGTGGGAGCTGTTTGACTGGCTTGTGCGGCTCGAGCCCTACGGAGAGGGGAATAAAAAGCCGCTCTTTCTGATGCGCAAGGCGGTTGTCGCGTCATACAAAGCGGTCGGCAAGAAAGAAGACCATGTGAAATTGAAACTGAAAGGAGATCCGCCAGCCGGCGGAGGCGTTACGAAATTTTTCGACTGCATCGGTTTCGGGCTGTCGCATAAAATGGAAAACGTCAAGGCAGGCGACCGTGTGGACGTCGTATTCGAGCTTGAAGCCAACGAGTGGAACGGCACGCGCGAATTGCAGCTGAACATCAAAGACATACGGAAGTCGTGAAACATGAAACTTGAAACGTGAAACATTCATTCGAAATACAAGATCAAATGCTTTAAGTTATAGAACATATGCAAACATTGATTATCTATACTGACGGCGGCTCGCGGGGAAATCCGGGACCTTCGGCGATCGGCATAGTATTTATGGACCCGGTCACAGAAAAAGTCTTGCATACGTACGGCGAGCGGGTGGAAGACGGCACGAACAACGAGGCGGAATACAAGGCAATCATCTTCGCGCTCAAAAAGGCGAAAGCGCTCTACGGCAAAGACAAAGCGAAAAAAATGGAGGTGGCTATGCGCATGGATTCCGAGCTCGCGGTGCGCCAACTGACGGGGATCTATAAGCTCTTGACCAAGCATATCCAGGAGCTTTTCATCGAAGTCTGGAATCTCAAAACCGATTTCGGCAATGTAACGTTCACACACGTCCCCAGAGGGCAAAACGCCCTCGCCGACGCCGCACTCAACCGCGCATTGGAAAGCTAAGCTTCCCAATGTCGCGCGGGGCTTGGCGAGAAGGGTGAAAGATGTGGTATACTTAAAGCAACGCTTTGAGCGTTGCCAATGTCCGGATACAAAGACATTAAAGATAGGAAAGTTATCTTACTGGTCGAGGACGACGAGGATTTTTCGTTTATGAATTCGCTTCTGCTCGAGCAGAACGGCTTTAATGTTTTACAGGCAAAAGACGGCGAGCTTGCCCTTGAGCTTGCGGAGCTTTATGATGGCGTTATCAGGCTTGTGCTATTGGATGTTTTGATGCCTAAAAAGGACGGGTTTGAAGTTCTCGCTGAATTGAGAAAAAGAAATATTTTAAAGAATATTCCGGTTTTCATGCTGACGAATTTGGATAATCCAAAAGACAGGGAACATGCGCAGCGGCTTGGCGCCGAAGCCTATCTTATCAAATCAAACTTCACGCCCCGTCAAATTTTAGAAAAAGTTCAAACAGCGCTTTCAAGCGACGCTGCGATGAGCTATGCTTAAATTGTTATACCAATTTCTTGTGCAGAAGGTTTCCCGCGCCACGCGCGATTTGTACGAGCGTTCGCGCGCGCTGGGCAACGCTCCGATGAAAGCGCCAGTGACGGCGGTGGTTTCACATCTGGCGAGCGGCATTGCATATATCGGCTATGGCTTCCTCCTTTTTTTTGTAAAATTTTTCGTACTGATTTTCAAGTCGCCGGTGGACGGTTACAAGCTGATGATGGAAGAATCCCACTTGGAAGCTAAGCTTCCAAGTGGGGAGGAGCCAAGGGATGTTTCTTACTCGGAATACAAGAAACTGCATCAAAAAACGCGGCGGTTTTCTTTTTTCTCGTTTAGCGCGGCGGTGGCGGCGGTCGTGGCAGTGAGTTTGGTTGTAAACTTACTTACGCCGATTGCGCCTTCCGCGCTTGGTGCCACATACACATTCACGCAAACAAGCTGGTCGGGAGGCGCGACGGCAAACAATGCTGTGCACCCAACCAACCAAAGCGCTTGGAACCAGTACGCTTCCAAGTCGGCAGACATCACCGCGATGAACAGCGGCGCGGATTTAGAGATCGCTTCCACCACCGCGTCGGTGGTGAAAACTTCCGAGAGCGATTTTACCGGCGGGACATTCGCGACAGCAACGACGACCGGTTCGGGAAGCATTGCGCTTACCAAGGCATTGCATATCAACGAATACACCATCGGCGCGCTTTCAAATATCGCAGTTACCGCTTCAACAATAACAACGAATGCCAATGGCACTTGGACAGTCGCGTTTTCCGGCACGCCGTCGCTCGCTCGCATTTTTAAAAACGACAAATTCATTGACTCGGCAAGCAAGGCATGGAAGGTGCTTTCGGTGGCGCCGAGCGTTTATAAAATCATCGTGGGGGATTCCGAACAAAACAGAACGATGCCGGCAACGGGCGCGGGCACCGTCGGCCGCTGGTACGCGGCCATTTCCGCGTGGGAAGCAGACCGGCAGGGCGACCTCATCGTCCGCAACGCAATCGAGCGCGGTTTGCCGTATTACGATGTCGGGCCCGACACCACCCCCGTCACCATAGACGGCTGGACCACCGATGCCACGCACTACATTGAAATTTATGTGCCGCCTTCAGAAAGGCATAGAGGGAAGCGGGATGCGGCTAAATATAGGATGGAAGTTTCAGAAGCGAGTGGCATTACCATTCAAGAGGATTTTATAAGAATAGAGGGATTACAGATAAAAACAACAGCAAGCAGCGCAAATCCAGCGGGAATTTATATACCCAGCGGCTTGAATGCCGCATATGACATTTCGATTTCGCATAATATTATCTACGGAGTATTTTCAGGAACGGTAGGGACGCCTGTTGGAATACAGAACTGGGCAAGCGGGACCAGCGGCAAGCTTAAAATATGGAATAATATTGTATACGATTTCGTATTTAACAGCGCCGGAATCGGGATAGACAGTTCCGCTGGCACGCATACCGGGTATATTTATAATAATACGTTGCAAAACAACTATCAGGGGCTGAATGTTGCCGGCACGGTGATAGCTAAAAATAATATCGTGGCTGGCAGCGGAGATGCCAACGCCTATGTAGGGACTTTTGCCGCGGGTACGGATTATAACGCGACGGACGGAATCGATGTGATTGGCGCAGGGTCCAACAACAAAACCTCCCAGACATTTGCTTTTATCGATACTGCGGGCGGGGATTTTCATCTCGCATTTAACGATGCGGCGGCCAAAAACGGCGGGACGGATTTAAGCGCGGACGCGAATCTGGCGTTTGCCACCGACATTGACGGCGACACGCGCGCTGCGCCGTGGGACATCGGCGCGGATGATGTTGGGGCGACGCTCGTCAAAGTCCACTCTATCGGAACCACAGGGAGAGATTTCGCGACTTTGCAGGGATGGGAAACCGCGCGCGACGGCGTGCTGACCACCCGTAATGTATTCAAAATAACCGGTCAGACCGGCGGAGCTTTTACTGCAGGAGAGACGATCACGGGGACTTCCGGCGCGACTGGTACTTATATCCCTGAACGCGACACCCCATCCGCTTCAGAGACCTATATGACGGTTGATAAAGTCAATGCTACCGCGTTTCTGGCCGGTGACACATTGACCGGCGGCACCTCCGGCAGAACCGCCACGCTTTCAATCATTCTCACCACTGCGGGCACGATTGAACGCGGCGAGGCGTACAAGGATTCCACCTTCACCGCGGGCGCCATTATTAACGACTCAACCATCGATGCCACGCATTATATGTGGCTGACGGTTGAACCGGGAAGCCGGCATGACGGGACATCCGGACGGAACGCGGCCACCATTACTTCCACAGATAATGTTTTTAACATCGGCGATGCGTATACTATTATAGAATGGTTTATCATGAAGGGATATGGAGGCGGATCGACCGAGAAACATGGCGTCGTCTCGGGATACAACGATAATACCGTAAGAAACAATATCTTTGACGGGGGCACTGCTCCTCACGCGACAGCTTCAGGAGTATTTTTTTATAGCTTTGGTAACTTAGTGTATAATAATATTTTTATAAATTTAACGGGCCTCACGGGAGGCATTGGTATACAGGCCTTCTCGGATGATTCTCAGTATTACAATAACACCGTATATAACACGCGCATAGGTTTTGATTTCAGTGATAGCTCCACCATTGACGGACTGGCGAGAAATAATATCAGTACCGGCAATACCACGGCAGATTATCAAGGGGTTTTTCACGTCTCTTCTTCCAATAACATCTCCTCCAATGCGACGGCGCCGGGGTCTGGGTCGCTCATCAATCAATCCGTTTCGGCTGTTCAATTCGTATCCACAACACCCGGCTTTGAGGATCTTCATATTATGGACGGTTCGGTCGCTAAAGATGCCGGAGCGAGTCTGGCTTCGATATTCACGAACGACGTCGATAATCAGATGCGCTCGGGAACGTGGGACATCGGCGCGGATGAACGGTACTCTTCTTCACCGGTGTATAACGCCAGCGGAACTTTTGAGTCGCCAACGATTGACCTTGCCGGGCCAGTGAGTTTTTCTTCGCTTGCATGGAATCCGATAACGCAATCGACCAATACGACGCTTAATTTCAGAATTGCCACTTCAAGCGACGGCACGACATGGAATAGTCCGTTCGTCGGGTCTGATGGGACGGCAAATACCTATTTTACGACATCAGGAACGGCAATCCCTTCCCTGGTGAACGGCAACCGATACCTGCGTTATAAAGCGTATTTTTCCACAGCTGATGCCGCGTTCACGCCACAGTTGGATGACGCGACGCTTAATTACTTTTACTACGCTTCTTCTAGTCCGTCACTCACTTCATCGGCATACAACTCCAACGACGCGACGAATATTTTTGGGAAGATTTCCTGGACGGCGACCACGATCGCAAGCACGGAAATGCGTTTCCAGGTTCGTTCGGCTCCCGATTCCGGCGGCGCGCCGGGAACATGGTCTTCGTGGTGCGGATATGAAGCGTGCAATGATGTAAACACTTTCACTGCCACCAGCAGTAATGTTGATTTAGGCGCGAGTCATCCTTTGAAAAACGGCGGGAACGACCAGTGGCTCCAGTACAAAGCGTTCTTTATCTCCACCGGCTACCAAACGCCGACGCTTGGCGATGTGACGCTGACCTATGTGGTGAATGCGCCGCCCGATTTTGACGCGACCTACGGCACCAACGGCATTTCCGTTGCGCAAAACACTTCTGACGGCACAGTAACCATCAACTACAAAGTACGCGATGTGGATACAAGTACCGGTACGAATACGCCCGGCTATATTACGCCGTCATTTTCGTATTCGCTGGACGGTGGCTCCAACTGGGTGAGCATCACCTCCGGTTATCTTGGCGCGAGCGATCTTTCCAACAAGGCGGTAAGCTCCGCATATGCGCAATATGCCGCTACCTGGAATGCAAAGTCGCAGTTAAACGGCACCTACAACAACGCCATGAAAGTGAAAGTAACGGCATCCGACAACGAAGGCGCAAACAACACCGCTTCGGCCATCTCGGGCTCTTTCGCGCTTGACGTGAAAAATCCGGCGGCGACGGTGACAGTGGATGGCACCAAAAGCGGCGCGGCAGGCGCGGCGAGCATCACCTCGTCTGACGACTCTTCGTATCAGATGATGTTTTCCAACAACAGTGACTTTTCCGCGGACGGGCTGAACGCGTCGTCCGGCCAATGGATGGCGACGAGCACATCGCTTACCTGGACATTCGCGTCGTCCGAGCCGGTAAAGGTGTATGCGAAGTTCAAAGACAGCTATCAGAACGAAACGAGCGTATCGCCCGACGCGCCCAGCACCCCGACCAGCGTGACCATTCAGGACACTTCCAGTTTGGCGCTTTCGGAATTCCGTGAG
>MEYP01000007.1:38529-38673 GCA_001775835.1 Candidatus Azambacteria bacterium RIFCSPHIGHO2_02_FULL_52_12
GCGGGCGATTTCGGTTCGTATAAAGTTTATCGTTCCACCGGCGCATATTCGCTCATCAATACGATCGCAAGCGCGAGCACGAATTTCATAACCGACGGCTCGTCCGGCGCGTGGCTTTCCAATGGCACGACCTATTATTATAAA
>MEYP01000008.1 GCA_001775835.1 Candidatus Azambacteria bacterium RIFCSPHIGHO2_02_FULL_52_12
AATAAGCTTAGCCCCGTTGAATTTTCGGCGCAAAGTCTCTAAACTAGTGAGCTGTTACGCACTCTTTAAAGGGTGGCTGCTTCTAAGCCAACCTCCTAGCTGTCTAAGAAACTTCACCTCCTTTCGTCACTGAGCTTATATTTAGGGACCTTAAGTTGTGGTCAGGATTCTTCTCCTTTTGACTATGCAGCTTAGCCCGCACAGTCTGACTCCCGCACTCTGTTGACCGGAATTCGGAGTTTGATTAAGTCTGACAGCTTGCGCCATTCAGACCTATCCAGTGCTCTACCTCCGATCATAAACATGCGAGGCTAGTCCAAAAACTATTTCGGGGAGAACCAGCTATTTCCAGGCTCGATTAGCTTTTCACTTCTTACCACAGGTCATCCGAGCGTATTGCACGGCACACCAGTTCGGGCCTCCCTTCGATTTTACTCGAAGTTCACCCTGCCCATGGTAAGCTCGCTCTGGTTTCGGGTCTTATGCATACTGCGTTTTGATTTTTAAATCCGATCACGTCGAAACGTGACCGTATTTTAAAAATCAAGTTCGCCCTATTCAGACTTGGTTTCCCTGCGCCTTCCTCCTTGCGGAGTTAGACAGCAATATACATAAAGTCGTTGGCTCATTCTCCAAGAGGCACGCCGTCACCCTACATAAATGTAAGGCTCCGACTCCTTGTAAGTATACGGTTTCAGTTCTATTTCACTCCCCTCATCGGGGTTCTTTTCACCTTTCCCTCACGGTACTCGTTCACTATCGATCATAAAGAATATTTAGCCTTGGGAGAATAGTCCTCCCGGATTCATACGGGGCTGTCGTTCCCCGCACTACTTAGGAACACACGCACAGAGCGTTTATATATTTCACGTACAGGGCTATTACCTTCTCTGGCTCTCCTTTCCATGAGAATTCGATTATATATAAACTTATTTTCCTCTGCCGCATCATAAGATGCGATGATGTGCCCTGCAACCCCCGAACGTCTTGTAATAAATTACTTAACACTCGGGTTTGGGCTGTTCCCTTTTCGCTCGCCGCTACTAAGGGAATGGTATGAAGTGTATTATAACCGCCGCCCCATGACTTGCGCCATGAGAAACAGTTATAATAACTTCACCGTTTTTTTCTTTTCCTCCAGTTACTGAGATGTTTCACTTCACTGGGTACGCTCTGCGTCTATTTTCATAGGCACAGTCATGTCGGGTTACGACACGGGGTTTCCCCATTCGGACATCTCCGGATCAAAGGTTGCTGAACACCTCCCCGGAGCTTATCGCAGTTACGCCACGTCCTTCATCGCTTCTTTATGTCAAGGCATCCACCGTATACTCTTTTCCCGCAAAAACGTAAGAATTAACAAATTGCTCTCAACAAAACGAAAAAACTTCTTTCCATTGAGGAATAACATTACTTATTCAATTTTCAATGAACTGACGGCTAAGACCGGATGTCCCAACCATCGATTGCCTATCGTACCCCTCCACCATAAGCAATCGATGCCGAGGAAAAACATTTTTAAAAGCGCTCTTTGAAAGCGCTTTTCCGACTAACATCTAAAACCGGAAGTTACGCGCTTTGTTGATAGTTAGTGGTCGTGTAGTTCAACATAATTTGATTTACCCATTGTATGCGAAAGAATAATCGCTGTCAAGGGGTTATAAATAAGGGTAAATTATAGAGAAGGTTCCCGATAGGCGCCCGTGTCGGTGTAACATCCACCTTGACCGATTGAACTCAAAACATCTGATGGAATTTTTTCTTTATCAATTATTTCGCACGGCGGGGATTCTTGGGAAATGAGCAAAACCCGGTATCTGTCCCCTT
The DNA here is from genome assembly GCA_001775835.1 of Candidatus Azambacteria bacterium RIFCSPHIGHO2_02_FULL_52_12. Classification (GTDB taxonomy): domain Bacteria; phylum Patescibacteriota; class Minisyncoccia; order GWC2-36-17; family WO2-46-25; genus WO2-46-25. The sequence goes on from MEYP01000008.1 coordinate 1,828, forward strand.
CTTGTTTAAGAACCGCGGCTTGTCCCGTACGCCGGTAACCCATGCTTACTTCAAAGAATGCGCCGTGTTGTTTTACGATGCGCACCACTGCTTCTTTGTCGCGCAGTCCGAGTGCATCGAGTAGTGGACGTTGCCGTGCCTTTGCCTCGGTCAACGTGTTGCCACAGCTCACTATGAGCGTATAGCCAATTTTTGCGCCTCCGCCCTCATAAGAACTAAGATCAGGGTTTACTGTCACAGTGCAGAGCTCATCGTCTTTCTCATACGCCTGCACATAATCATAGAAACGTGTATCTTTGGTGCTTGCGGAAGAATTTTTTTTATTTGGAACAAATCCTCTGCGGCTGAACACATCCCGCACAATCTTCAATTCCTCAGAAAAATACGCATCGGGTACGTTCCCGTCTAATGGCGCGCGCTCATTTGTTACCGCAACTAAAATCGACTCGATGGAAGGAATAATGATATTGTATCCGGCATCGTTCCACCATACTGAAGCCGAAGAAGGTGTTTGCGTATGAGCATCGAGTGCGGGGTCGACCTTTATAAAACGCTCCAATAATTCTTGGGTAACCGGTAATTGCGCAAGTCGCTCCGCAGAAGATTTCTGCTTAAATACAATCAACCAACCCGCAATGGCAAGCGCGCACAAAATAGCAACAAGAATGAAAAATAAAATATTTTTTTGTCGCATAAGATATTTTTAAAAAAGAGGGTGGCGGAAGTATATTATCGTTTCCGCCACCCTCAGTCAACTCTCGTCACGCAAGAGAGTAACTACCTAATTTCATACACAGAAAATCTATACCCTCCGACCTGGGTCGAAAAGTCGGAGTAGCTGATCCACCGTGTGTGCACCGTCAACCCATTGGGCGGACTCCAGTTACTCTCAATGAAAGTAACTCCGTAAAGATCGAGAGAGACAATGATGGCTGTATGCGGATTCCATGTTGCCCCGCCATCAGACGTCCAATTTAGTTGAACGATGTTGCCCGGTTGAGCCTGATAGATATAGGTCACATTCTTGTTAACCGCATGTCCTGTTGGGTCGGACTCCCATGTTCACCCGTACCCACCAGAGGTGGTTGCCGGGACAGTTACATGATTGCCTGATGCGGCATACACGACCGTCCTCACCCACTCCTTACAATTTTGACCGACATACATGTTGTTGTTCTGATACGCCCGGTCAATGATGGCCTGATTTCTTTGTTGCTGTGTGAGATTGCTCCACGGCGCAAAAAAATTAGCATGCGCCACCGCTCCCGTCAAAAATAAAACAAGAAACATCCCGATACTTACCACTGATCCTCGTTTCAATATTGGCTCTCTCCTCTGTGTATGAATTGGAAAGAACAAACATCATCAAGACAATTCTTGATGATGTGCTACTGATGATTGAAACATGACATCCCAACCATCGATTGCCTATCGTACGGAGACAATTGGCAATCGATAACCAGGATAAAAATTTTTAAAAGCGCTCTTTGAAAGCGCTTTTCCGACTAACACTCAAAACCGGAAGGTTACGCGCTTCGTTGATGGTTAGTGGTCGTGTAGTTCAACATAATTTGATTTACCCATTGCGAAAGAATAATCGCTGTCAAGCCCCCACACCATATCGGGGATTGCGCCAAGGGCGCGCGTACCATCTTCCTCGGTAAGCGCATAAGAAAAACATGATGAGTATTATATTCTCCCCTCTTTGATTATCCCCGATTGGTGTCGGGAGCAAGCCCTCAAAATCAAAGAGGGCTGTGTCGCTGCACAAACCCTCTTTGTTGTAGGCGTTAGGGAGCCCATCCTGTCCCCTCCGGTGGTTAACGACACAGCTCTTTCTCTGCCTGGGTAACGTTCATATCTCTGATACGAACGTTATGAACGATCTCCAAAAACTTCTTCTTGAACTGCGCGGTAATCTCCGCCTTGATAGCAGTCAACTGTTGCACTGCTTGCTCATCCGAGATCGTCCTCTGCCATACACCGACCAAAATGCGCCGGATTTCCCGCTCGCGCTTGTTCACGCCCCATCACCTCCCTTCTTGGTTAAATGAGCTATCCTTATCTTTAATTTACCATTCTCTTAAAACATGTCAACCCCGTTAGAAATCTTATAAGCGAAATTGTTATTATGAGCATTGTTTATGCGTTAATATGGAAATATTATGACCATGGAGTATAAGATTTCTAACAGGGTCAATCCGAGACTTTTTCCATGGTAATCACCTCTGTGGGGGGGATATTGCGCATGATTATTTTTTTGCGCACAACTTTAAATGTATCTAAAATATCGGGGATGACTTTTGTTTCAGGCGCAAGGATGTAGCGGATAAAAATAAAATGTCCGCCCGGTTTGAGTATCTTTTTCACGCTCTCCAGAATTTCTTTTGTTTCTTTTTTTGGCAAAACACGGAATGGGATGGTGCAGATGATATCGTCCACCTCGCGGACATGATGCTTCTTGAGAATATGCTCGATATTTTGAGCCAAACCGTACTCCAAGCGCACTGAAATATTCCTGTCGCCAATGCCCGCCCGAACGACCGAATGGTCGGGCAGGCAGAGATTCGCCTTGCATACTTCAAGGAACTTTTCATTGGACTCGATGCCGATAAACGTATCCTGCGGACGGATATGCTTAATAATCTCTTCCGTAACGCTTCCCGTCCCCACGCCAAGCTCGATAACAACGTGCGGCGGATCTCCCGCATGGATTTTCGGCACCATCGCACGGGCGACAAATTTACTGGTTGAGACAATCGTCCCCACGCTACGGATATCATTGAGTCCCTCTTTCAAAAAAATACCTTTTCCATTTTTTGGCATGCTCTTATTATATCCCTTGACAAATTATTTGAAAAGGAATATAAAGAGAAAGTACCAACGGGGAGTGTCTCAATTCCCCCGGAGCGTGCGGGGCAACATAAATAGCTCCCGCTCATAAGGTGAGGCCATGACCGGAAAATCCGTTCATGCCAAGGGGGAGGTGCCATCGGCATCCTCCCCCTTTTTTTATTTTTTCACCCGTTTGCGCATGTTCGCATCGAGTATCTTTTTACGGATGCGCAACGACTGCGGCGTGATTTCCAGGAGTTCGTCGTCACCGATGTATTCCAAATTCCCTTCAAGCGACATGAGCCGCGGCGGCACCAGCGTGATAGCTTCATCCGACGCCTTTGAGCGCACGTTGGACTGCTTCTTTTCTTTGCAGGGGTTCACCTCCATATCTTCTTCGCGAGAGTTCTGCCCGATGACCATGCCGACATATACCGCCGTCGCGTGCCCGATAAAAAGCGTCCCTCTGGCCTGCAAACTGTACAGCGCGTATCCCGCCGCCGTTCCCTGTTCCATGGAAATGAGCGAACCATGCCCCTGTGGCTGCAAACTTTCCAGATACGGCCCGTAGTCATGGAAGTTATGGTGCATCTGCACGGTGCCTTTTGTCTGCGTCATCAGCGCGGTTTTCAACCCGATAAGCCCGCGGGTCGGGATGATGAATTCCATGTGCTGTTCGCCCGAAGCGAACGGCACGCTTGCCTGCAAAAGTCCCTTGCGCGAAAGCACCGCGCCCATCACCGCGTTCTCCCATTCTTTAGGCACCTCAACATTGAGAAATTCATACGGCTCCTGTTTTTCGCCGTTGACGGTTTTGATGATAACCTCGGGCTTTGACACCGCGAATTCATACCCCTCCCGGCGCATCTGTTCAATGAGAATGGCAAGGTGAAGCTCGCCGCGGCCCGCGACCAAGAAAGAATCCGCTTGCGATGTTTCCTTGATGCGCATGCTTACGTTGGTTTCGAGCTCTTTCATCAGCCGCTCCCGCAGATGGCGCGATGTGACGAACTGGCCTTCTTTGCCTGAAAACGGGCTGTCGTTCACTTTGAACGTCATTTCAATCGTCGGCTCGTCGATAGTTACCCGCTCGAGCGCAACAGGGTTTTCTTTGGACGCTATTGTGTCCCCGATTTCAACATCTTCAAATCCGGATACCGCCGCGATATCCCCCGCACGAATCTCTTCCACGTCTTTGCGTTCCAGTCCCTTAAATACCAAAAGCCCTGTCACTCTGCCCGCTTTCGCGGCTCCACCTTTCCCGATGCACACCGCGTCCTGCCCGATCTTTAACATGCCGTTTGAAATTCTGCCCACGGCAATCTTTCCTTTAAACGAATCCTGAGCCAGATTCAATACCAGCATCTGCAACGGTGCGTTCATATCGCCCTGCGGTTCGGGAATCTTTGCGACGATCATATCCAGCAACGGTTTCAGATCGACACCGGGAACGTTCATGTCGAGCGTCGCGGTTCCTTTGGCGCCCGACGTATACACCACGGTAAAATCAAGCTGCACGTCGTTCGCGCCCAAGTCGGCGAACAAGTCGAATGTCTTGTTCAATACTTCATCCACGCGCGCGTCGGCCCGGTCGATCTTGTTGATGACCACGATCGCCTTGTGCCCCAACGCGAGCGCTTTCTTGAGTACAAATTTCGTCTGCGGCATCGGACCTTCTTTCGCGTCCACCAACAGCAAGACGCCGTCCGCCATGCGCAGAACACGTTCCACCTCCCCGCCGAAATCGGCATGGCCGGGCGTGTCGATGATGTTTATTTTGTAATCGTTATAGGTGATAGCCGCGTTTTTCGCCTTGATGGTGATGCCGCGCTCGCGCTCCAGGTCCATGGAATCCATGATGCGCTCCTCCGAAGAGTGCTTTGAGTCTGCGCCGTGCGCGGCAAAAGCCGCGGTCTGTTTGAGCATCGCGTCCACCAGCGTCGTTTTCCCATGGTCCACATGGGCGATAATTGCTATGTTCCGGATATGTTGCATAAGTAATAAGGTGTCTAACCCCTCACATGCGATTGCGTTATGTGTGTTTGTCTTTAAGATATCCTGGTGTTTTTGCTACGGTTTGCGATATCGTGACGTTATTGCATGTGAGGGGCTAATAAAAAAACGCGCCAATGGCGTTTTTTCGTCCCACACATAAATACTTTATGTGTGGGATTCACTTCTTGAGAATACAAGAAAAATTTACGGAAGTCAACCCCCCACGAGATTTTACTGGCTGATATCCCGTTTCAGTTTTGCGATAAATTCGGACGCGTGTTCTTTGCCGCCCAAGCCAAAGGCAAGACCTCCCGCGATGGCGAGCATGGCGACGATGCCGATGTAAAGCGTGTTCACGAGAGTCTGCGCGACGCCAAGCTGGTCAAGCGCGGCGATAAAGGCGAAAATGAACACCGCCCAGCGCACCACTTTGCTCGCGAACGGGCCGGATTTCAGTCCGGAAGCGGAAACCGACGCGCCCGTCGCTTTTCCTACGAATTCAGCAAGCATCGCCCCCGCAACCAGGATAACGGCCGCAACCGCGATATTGGGAATATAGAACAATACCGCCGTAAGGAAGTTTGCAACTTGGTTGAGCCCCACCATGTTGGAGGCGACCAGCAAACCCGCGATGATGAAAAACCATTTGACCAGCGCTCCGATGAATTTTCCGGCGTTGAGCTCCATCCCCGCTTTGTGCGCCAGCGCGCCCAACCCGAGTCTTTTCAAAAATTCATCCGCCTTTATCGTGCCTGCAAAGCGCGCGATGATCGTTTCAAGCGATATGGCTATCGCCCAAAACACGATGAACAGCACCACCGCCAAAAACAGCCGCGGGATATAGACAACCATATTGGTCCAGACAAAGTTCAACGATTGAGTGAATGTGTCGGTGAACGGTTCATTATACATGGTAAAAAGTTAATGATTACGTGCTTTCAGTATAGCACATCCCCTGAACGCGTCAAAACATGCTTACGCTTACCCTATCCTATCTTTCCAAAGATGCCTGATAGTATTTCCTAATAATTCATCTCCGCGCGAGATTTTTCCCACCATTTTGAACTAATGATATTTTTTGTGTAATCAAGTATTTCCTGATCTGCGCCAAGCGATACAAGGACATCATACTGTTTATGCAAACAATACTCTTCAGCATGTGCTCCCTGCCACTGTTCTTTCCTGAAAAATTGCTGGATATGGCATGTTTCATGAGAAAGCACGCTCGCATACCATAGAGATCCTGAATTTAAAGTTTCTTCCCCCACCTCAAATGTAGGCGGAGACTGCCATGGAAATACGAGCGATCCTGATTGTATGCATCGTATTGCTCCCATAGTATCCATAACGGCGGCATAATCGCCGGCAGATTTTTCTCTCAAAAGATCAAGCGCCTCTTGTGTCTTTTCCTTGCAATTTTCATCTCCTAGTACCGTTATTGAAGTCTTTTTTTGAAAATATCCTTCCGAGGTGCCGATTCCGCGATCAGGCAAGCGTTTATCAGATAAAAAAACAAAAACAGGTATCGTAAGAATAACAACTATGAGAATATATTTCATGCGCATATTTTCATAATAGTATAGCATGAAATATTTTTAAACTAAAAACTGTCAGATAATGGACAAACATAGAGAAAATATGCTACTATTTTGTGAGCAATTCTGATGTTTGCGCGCGTAGCTCCCGCTTTTGGCGAGGCTCGCCCATAGGGGCGGCAGGTGGGTTAAACGCAAATTGTTTTCCGTTTAACAGACGATTACCTTATAATCTGTACATCAAATCGCCCAGGACAGAGCGCGACTGACCTTAGTACTAAAAATTTGGGTGTGTAGCTCAGTGGTAGAGCACTTCACTGATAATGAAGAGGCCGAAGGTTCGATCCCTTCCACACCCACCAAAATTTTAGTACGGGGCACGTAATGACGAGCGTAGTCCCGCACCGTGCTTCGCTCTGGTACGGGAGTCCCAAGTTCCCGCTTCAGAGGCGAGGCTCGCCAAGGGGCGGCGAGTCTTGGCACGCACATAAAAACAACACCTTCACAATCAACAGGTTAAGGTTGGGCATTATCATTACAAAAACACAAAACTCTCCATAGTATGGGAGAGTTTTGTTAGAAACAACAACGAGAGTAAATGATTTTATACTTTTTAGGGTAGTCTTGACCCGCCGGCGCCTAGACGCGGCGGTTGCCGATTTTTTGAAAATGTTGTTCGGCCAACCATTTGTGTATGCTTAGTTCTTGTGAAACTAGCAATCGACTCTTATAGAGAAATGCTCCCTATAAAGGAGGTGATCCATGGACAGCTTCCGCTACCCATGCCTTGTTACGACTTAACCCCTGTCATCGATCCCACCTTAGGACCTTGATAAATCTTGGCACTTCGGGTGTTACCGACTCCCTTGGTTTGACGGGCGATTATCTTCTTTGAAACGAAGAATTGATGTTCCCACCGCACGGACGGATTTCCCGTATGCGGCGAGCTCAATGCATTTTCTGCTTTAACAGATACATTTTCGCTTGTCCTTTTTCAGTGAGATGATTTCCTGTCCGCATCATATCCATCAATGAACAGAAGATTTTGAAATCTTTCTGCTTTGACGGAAATCGGAGATTATTTTTCCGAAAGAACGGAATGATAATCTCTTCCAGATGCGTTCGATTTGCCACCTCATACCGATAGCATTGCTGATGGTTCGCGCGAGCGTCTTTTTGAAAATAGACATTCCCGCAACCGAAAAATTTCTCGAGCGCGTAGAGAATTTTCTTGTCTTTCTCCACGAGCTTGATGTAAAATCTCGGTTCCACTTTCACCCTTCGTTTACGAGGTGAGAAATCTTTGGGATTCCTCACGTAAACGGTGAAACTGCCTTCACCATCAACTAAACCGACAATGTAATCTGCTGTAAGCATATCATTGAGTGGATGCCTTCATCGAGCACATAAAAACTTATGTGCTTCGACTACTACGATCCGGCTGACTTCTGACGCTGCGTCAGTTTCATTTTACCACTTCGCGAACGAAATGGACAGCCATCAGATCTCCCAAGGTCACTTAGCTTTCTGTTCCGGGCATCCCAAATGAACTTTTCTCATGAATCTTCCCTACCCTCACCACCCACTGGCAGGTCGATTGGTTCTTTTTGTGTTCGGGCTGTCTTTTGCCTCCAGATCCTCCACGCATTCCCTCGCGGCAATGCGCTATCTTTCGGCTATGCTCTCGGACGGTCAGAGAGAAGCGGATTTGAACCGCTTAGAAAACTAAGCTGCTTGGCGCTTTTATTGTGAGTACAAGACTCGAGAACGTATTCACCGCGGCATGCTGTTCCGCGATTACTAGCAATTCCAACTTCAT
>MEYP01000009.1 GCA_001775835.1 Candidatus Azambacteria bacterium RIFCSPHIGHO2_02_FULL_52_12
CCAAGGGTTTGGCTGTTCGCCAATTAAAGCGGTACGTGAGCTGGGTTCAAACCGTCGTGAGACAGGTTGGTCTCCTATCTGTTGCAGGCGCTGAAACTTGAGGGGAGTTCTCTCTAGTACGAGAGGACCGAGAGGAACAAACCGCTGGTGTGCCAGCTGTCCTGCCAAGGGCAACGCTGGGTAGCTATGTTTGGATGTGATAAGAGCTGAAAGCATCTAAGCTCGAAACACGCCCCAAGATTAGGTTTCGCTGGGAATAAATCCCTGAAGGTCCGTGAGAGATTATCACGTTGATAGGTCGCAGCTGTAAGCGCCGCAAGGCGTTCAGGCGAGCGATACTAATTAACCGATCCCGCAAAAACATAAGAGCATGCAAATTGCGGAAGAAAATTTTTGAAATTGAGAGAATAACATTGCTTATTGAGCGTTCAATGGACATTTCCTTCGTGACGATAGGGCATGGGTCCTACCTCTTCCCATTTCGAACAGAGTCGTAAAAACATGCACCGCCGATGATAGTACAGCGTTATGCTATGCAAAAGTAGGTCATTGCGAGGGTTTATCAAGAGACTTCCGATTATATCGGGAGTTTTTTGTTTTCGGTAAAACAAAAAGCCCCGCCGTATAAAAGCGCGGGGCTTTGCTGTCATTACTATTGAGACTCAGCTTCGTCGGAGTTTATTTTTCAGCGCACATTTATTGCCTTGTCCAATGCAGCCATGATTATACAAGCAGCAGTAAGCGCTGCAGTTATCGCTCCAACCACGATTACAAGCAGAAAGATCAGTCGTGATAAAGAATTGGCTGGCACAAGATCGCCGTAAAGGTTCTCTGGAATTATCATTCCAATAACCAACGGCAATATTCCAGCTAGACCAATTTTTTTAAAGATTGATAGATTCTTCATTTCTCCCATCCTTTCGTTTGTTAGAGGGTTTTTTAAAAGAGCTGTTTTTGTTCCATAAAGACCATTCCACCGAACATTGCAAGTGTAGCATATTATAGATAAAAAGTCAAGGGATACAAAACTGGCAGAATTTGGTAGAATTCTATTCATAATTCTTGATTCCTAATTCATTATTCGATTCCCATGGAGTACGCGTTAAAAAGGCAGTTGTCGTTCGGCATTGTTTTTATTTTTATCGTCGTGGCGGCGGTGCTTTCTTTGTATCAGGCGTTCGTGCCCGAGCCGACGTGTTTTGATGGCAGGCAGAATCAGGAAGAAGAAAAAGTTGATTGTGGCGGGCCGTATTGCATGGCGTGCAAGGTGACGAAACTTGAAGATATCGCCGTGGCGTCTTACCATGTGTTTTTGGTTGGGGGGACCTATGATGCCATTGCAAAGATTCAGAACAAAAATCAACAGCGCGGTGTACGCTCGTTCTCGTATGTGTTCACTTTTTACGATGCGGAAAAAAATATCATCGGCGAGAAGAGAGGGGCGGATTATGTGCTTGCCGGGCAAACGCGCTACATCATCGAAAATAATATCGCCCTTTTCAAACCGGTCGGTTTCATGGATTTCACGGTTTCGCCGGTTATATGGGAAGAGCAGAAAATAAGCATCGGTCCGGCGGCGTTGCCCGTTTTTTCAAAAAAATACGAACAGGGGACCGGAAGCCAGGGTGGATTCGCTCATGTTGTCGGCACCGTGCAAAATGAATCGCCTTACTCGTTCTCCACCATTGACGTCGCCGTCGTGCTTTTGGATAAGAACCGTCAGCCGCTGGCGGCGGGACAGACACAGATCTCCGGTCTGCGTTTCGGCGAGAAAAGGGATTTCACCATTCTATTCGCGAAAGGGACTCCCATGCCGGCTGAAATCGACGCCGAGGCGTCCACCAATCTTTTCGACCCTTCAAACGTCAGATGAAACTTCCGGCTTATGTGCGAAAAATGGACGGTCTGCTCGTGCTCGCTACGGTGTTTTTGGCGTGTTTCGGCGTGTTGGAGCTTATCGGTATGGCGCACAACAACGCGGCGTTCGCGCTCTACCGGAACAAACAGATCTTATTTTCTTTACTGGGTGTCGCGCTGATGTTTGCCGTATCATTCATCGATTACCGTTTTTTCAAGAACAACTCATACGCCATCATCTTGTTGTATGCTTTCGCGCTCGTCTCCCTCGGGATCCTCTTGGCGCTGGGCAGTGCCGTGCGGGGGGCGACATCATGGTTTCGGCTCGGGGAGTTCGCGTTCGGTCCCGTGGAGCTCGCCAAAATAGCGGTCATCATGTTGTTGGCGAAATATTTCTCGGCGCGCCATATCGAAGTGCACCGGGTTTTTCATGTGATGGTCTCTTTCGCGTATGTCGCTGCGCCACTTGCGCTGGTCCTGCTTCAACCCGATCTGGGGTCGGCTATCATTATTTTTTCCGTGTGGTTTTGCATCCTGTTTTTTTCCGGCATGTCGAAAAAACACGTTGCCATGCTCTTGATCCTTGGCGTCCTGGCGAGTGGGTTTGCCTGGACGAGCATGCTCAAGCCCTATCAGAAAGACCGCATCCTTTCATTTTTAAACGTGGAACGCGATCCGCAGGGGTCGGGCTATAACGTCATTCAATCCATGATCGCCATCGGAGACGGAGGCGCGTTTGGGAAGGGTCTGGGGTACGGGTCGCAGGTTCAGCTCGGATTTCTGCCCGAATCGCATACTGATTTCATGTTCGCGAGCATCGCCGAAGAATTCGGGTTTGCGGGAGTCGCCCTTATCTTCTTCCTGCTCTGCCTGCTGTTCTGGCGGATAACGCGCATCGCGCTGAAAGCGGAAAACAACTTCGCAAAGCTGTTTTGCGTGGGCATGATCGTATTGCTTTTTGTGCACGTGACCATTAACATGGGCATGAATTTGGGCGTGATGCCGGTGACCGGCATTCCGTTCCCGTTCGTGAGCTACGGCGGTTCGAGCCTGCTGTCGCTTTTTACGGCCATAGGCATTGTACAAAGCATCAAAACGCATGGATAACATTAAAGGGCCTACGGTTTTTCCGTAGGCCCTTTGGCGATTCATGTTTCCGTTGGAACGGTGGAGGAGATCCTGATGCCTTTCAGTTGTTTTTTGTTGAGTGTTTGCCGCTCATTCCGCTCAAGGAGAATGTCGGCAAATGTCACATTCTTCCCAAAACGGTCCCTTGAGGCGCTTTGTCGGGTCTTCCGTATCCGGGCGGAGATCTTGGCGTACCGCAAATTCATGAAGATCCGCGATCCGATCTGCTCAAATTTGTTAATCCGGGGCAAGTTCTTGAAAGCAGAAACGATCTGTCCCGGATACACAATTCTCTTAGCAATGGTCACCAGGGAATAGAGCTCTTTCCAGAGGTTCAGAAATCCGGTTTCCAATTGTTCTGGAGTCATCCGGGACGGATAATAAACGACATGCCGACCATCATAGTTTTCCCAATTATGGTCGAAAATCCGGCCGTCGGCCGCGTATCGCATATAGAGATCTGTTCCCGGAAGTGGAACCAGTATATTGAGCAGGGAGATTTCAATTCGGTTTTTGACGAGAAATTCGTAAGTATCGTCAAAAACACTTGGGGTGTCGGAGTCAAATCCCATGACCATGCCGGCATTCAGCATCATACCGTAGTCATGGAATTTTTTGATCTGATCCGGATATTTGTCCACATCGTTAAAGTTCTTGTTGGCTATCGCCAAGCTCTCTTTTGATACGGACTCAATCCCGATAAACATGGCGATACACCCCGATCTTTTAAGAAGTTCCCCGACAGGCAGTTCAATCCCTTCGTATTTCACTTTTTTATCAATAGCATAAAGGGTTGTTTGTCCGCCCCATGTAAAATATGGGAATTCCTGTTTGATGCGGATGAGCTCGGCGAGTAATTTGGAGAGATAGGCCCTGTCAAACGTGATGTTGTCGTCCACAAAAGCGAAGAACGATTGGATCTCCTGTTGGATATTGGTGAGTTGCCGTTTCGCGACATTGTTGAGCGTGGTGCGGATGCCTTGTCCCAGTTTTGCGGGATCATAGGTTCGAAATGTCGGTCCGTTAAACGATGTTACGGAACAAAATTCGCAATCCAGCGGGCATCCTCGGGTTGCTTGGCGGCTGTGTTTCACCAGGAAGGGCGCTGTATTAACTGCGCCATAAGCGGGTACCGGCCAGATCAAAGCCGGAGGCTGAATCGCGGCCCGGTAAATTTTCTTGAGCCGTCCTTTTACCGCATCTTCCAAAAGTTTCCCCCATATTTCTTCGGCCTCACCAAGCACAACCGCATCAGCATAGGGAGCTACCTCGGCATCAAAACGGTCGCGATGGTGGTCGTAAAGTGAGGTCACATGAACCCCACCCCAGACGACAATCTTGCCGCGACTCTTGAGAGCGGACGCAATCTCCATGGCTCGATTGGCCTTATAACTCATGTTGAGCGAAATCGCTACCAGATCCGCATGGACCGAATCCAGCATGACTTCCGTTTCAAGCGGATCAACAGCCTCGTCAATGGCCGTGAATTCTGCAAAATCCGGCGTGAGGGCACCGATTACCGCCGCAGACAGAGACGGAAAGCCGATAAAAGCGATATCCTCTTTAGTATATCCTTCCGCCTTGGCAAAGGTTTCCGGCGTGATGAAAAGTATTTTTAACTTTTCCATGGTCTTATCCTCCTTAAATATAAAGTTGTAAAAGATCTCTATGCCGATTTGAATTTCCGTGTCCGTGTAAGGCATCACTATGATATCAGATTTTGCAGGATGGGACAATGGAGTATATGCGTCCGCCACATTGGGCACTCCTGCGTTGGTAATGCTGCCGCTCCCCGTCGTACCACAAGAGCCAGTTGACCAACCTGTCGTTGAACGCCGCCGGATCATCTCTGAGGAGCGCCCGATGGGAGCCGAGAAATTCATCATCCAGCGTGCGATACCACCCACAACCTTAAGCCGCTCACTTGCCCGATCCGTTAACAATTCCTCCAGCACGGCTGAGCGATGCCACCGGGGAGGATGGCGCCATAGATAGTCATATAGCACACAACGTATCTTCCTTTCATAGCTTTCAAAGAGCCCCAAGGGTATCTATGCGTGTACACATTACTTATGGAGCTTGACTTGAAATAGCGTACTATAGAAAAAATAATTAGCTCATGTAGTTCTTTATAAATAGGAGGTGATGCATGATTCCGCACATTGATTGGGTAAGGGTATTTGTTATTTTAACAGTCGCTTTTTCTTTTGCAATGGTTTTCAGGCGACTTTTAGAATGGCGCCGTCCTTTAGTGAGGTGTCCTCGGTGCTACACCCCGTCGAATTTTCTCACTGGAGGGAGTCTTGAAGGGAAACACCGTTCAGTGTGTTAGGATTGCGCAGACGATCAACACAAGATTCGTCAGGGCAAGGGACCCGGCATCGAAGGGTTCTTCATATAAGTGCATCGAATAGCTCAAGCAACACAGGCAGACCAAAGGAATGGTCTGCCTTTTTTATGTGTTATACTAACATCATGGCACAAGAAATTTTTATCACGACAGCCGACAAGGTGAAGGAAGGGGAGGGGTTTGACTTCAAATACAAGGGCAGGCCGGCTATTTTGATCCGACATGGCGGCGGAGTCAAGGCGTTCATCAATATCTGCCCGCATTCGGGATACGAAACAAAGATGTACGAAGGAAAGCTCGAGTGCGTGGAGCACTTCGCCACGTTCGACCCCGACACCGGCATGGCCTTGACTCTGCCCGCAACCCCCGGTTCTTCCTTGCTTGAAATAAAGCTCAAAGTGGCGGATAATAAGATATATCACCTTAATACGATCGTATTTAAAAGCAAAAAATTATGAATCGTTGGACAAAATTAAGCATTGAATACGCTAACCAAAGGAGTTATTTGGATGATCTTTTCCAAGTTTATCCTACTATTCCCGAAGGGATTAGAGATATTGATAATGATCTTTGGAAGGGTATCGAAAAAGCATTTAAAAAGAAAAATAACGTTGTTTTACTTGAAGACATCTTAAAACTTGACCTATTTCCACTTAAGGATTCTTATGTCGCATATCTCAAGCGGGATAAAAAAGCATTAAAGCGCAATCCGGCAACCACCGCTCGCTTGTGCGGTCGTCTCTATGAGATGGGACTTGATGAAATTTTTTCTCGTTCATCGGAGCCAAAAGAGACAAATCGGCAAATTGGCCCTTTGTTTCGGCGATGGCTTAATAAAAAATCTTTGGGGATACAGCCCGTAAAGATAAGGGAGTTTTTGGCAACAAGAGAAAATGCAATTCTTGATGCTGGGGATGCAGAAATGATGGTGTTCGCAAGAAAACATCTTAATTATAAGCACAATAAAGGGCTGGATTTCATTGGTCGTTTTAATGGTAAATACATTATTGGTGAAGCAAAGTTTTTGACTGACTTTGGTGGACACCAAAATGCGCAGTTCAATGACGCTATTGCCACAATTAAAACAAAAAATGTAAAAGCGATTAAAGTGGCAATTCTCGATGGTGTTCTTTACATTAAAGGTAAAAACAAAATGTATAAAGATACTACAGGAAAGCTTAAAAAAGAGAATATTATGAGTGCGCTTGTTTTGCGTGAGTTTCTCTATCAAATATAGTTTATATGTTGTTATATTATCCCAATAAAAAACAAGAAAGTGAGATTCTGAACGCTGGAAAGGCGAAGCTAAAAGCTGTTTCAGGAAAAGGATTAAAAAATAAACTAGTTCAAGGCGATAATCTTGGCATACTTAAATCTCTTCTTGATGATTACAATCTTGCCGGTAAGGTTGATTTGATTTATATTGATCCTCCGTTTGCAACAAATGGACATTTCAAAATTGGTGAGGAACGAGCTAACACAATTAGTAGCAGTGATGATGATCAAATAGCGTACAGTGATATTCTACTGGGAGCTGATTTTTTGGAATTTCTACGGGAAAGATTAATTTTGTTACGCGAATTAATGTCAGATTGCGGATCAATTTATTTGCATATCGATTATAAAATCGGGCATTATGTAAAGCTTATCATGGATGAAATTTTTGGAATTAAAAATTTCAGAAATGATATTACCCGCATCAAATGCAATCCAAAAAACTTTCAACGAAAAGCATATGGTAACACTAAAGATTTAATACTTTTCTATTCAAAATCAGAGAATCCGATTTGGAATGATCCAAAAGTCCCTTTTTCCGATGAAGACATAGAGCGGTTATTCAAAAAGGTTGATAAAGATAGCAGAAAATACGCAACAATTCCTTTACACGCGCCCGGCGAAACTGTGAACGGTAACACAGGAAAGGAATGGCGCGGAGTAAAACCGCCAAAAGGACGCCACTGGCGGAGCGATCCGGCTGTTTTGGAAGAATGGGATAAACAAGGACTGATTGAGTGGTCGGCGAATGGCGTGCCGAGAAAAAAGATTTTTATTGACGAAAGAAATGGGAAAAAAATGCAAGACATTTGGGAATTCAAAGACCCGCAATACCCTAACTATCCAACAGAAAAAAATATTGATTTATTAAAATTTATCATTGGCGCATCTTCTCATAAGGGCAGTCTGGTACTTGATTGCTTCTGCGGATCTGGGACTACGCTTCTTGCGGCGCAAGAATTAGATCGTAATTGGATTGGTATTGATAAATCAGAACACGCAATAAGGGTTGCAAAAAAAAGACTACTTGCAATACCAGTGAATCTTTTCTCAAAAGTAGATTTTGAGTTTCTTAGAGAAACCACTGACTCTGAAAAGCGGGTTGAAAAATACGCAACAAAAATAAAGATGGGTATATTTCCCAAAAAGGAGAAAATCCATTCAGTCATATAATTTATTAATATTATGCCATACGAAGCGAAAAATTTTGAGGGTTTGATCGGGATGGACGGCTTCAGCGAAAAGCTCCTGCGCGACCATTTCATGTTGTATCAGGGATATGTGACCAACTTCAACAAGCTGGATGAGATTTTGCAAGGAATGGAAAAGGAAGGGAAATTCGGTACGCCCGAGTTTGCAGAGCTGAATCGACGGCTGGGGTGGGAATTCAACGGCATGCGCCTGCATGAGCTGTATTTCGGCAACATGACCAAAGAACCGAAGGCACTTGGCACAGAATCGGCTTTCTTGGCCGCTATCGTGAAGGAATTCGGTTCATACGCGATGTGGGAGCAGGACTTTAAAGCGATGGGCGCCATGCGCGGCATCGGCTGGGTCGTTCTCTATCACGACGCTTCCGCGGGCCGGCTGTTCAACGTATGGGTGAACGAACACGATGTCGGCCACTTTGCCGGTGCGGCGCCCTTGGCGGTGATGGATGTGTTCGAGCACGCCTACATCGCCGACTACGGCATCAAACGAAAAGACTACATTGAAAAGTTCATGGCGAATCTCGATTGGGGCATGATTGAAGAGAGATTTATGCCGACCAAGTAATGAAGAAGCATGTGAAACGAAGCGAGGTAAATATGAAAAAAAACAATCCCAATCGGTTCACCCTGTTGGGGTTGTTTTTGGCTTGCGTGTTTTTTCTGTTTGGAGCCCTCTTTTTTTCAAGCAGGGATGCGGCGTATCAGAGCGTTCTGGTACAAACTCCGCCTGCACAGCTTCCTGCGGCGGCAACATCCGAAAGCCCGTTCAAGAAGCAAAAGCCGGAAAGCATCAGGGCGCTCTATGCCACCATGAACACGGCGGGCAACCAAGAGCGGCTGGACAGGCTTCTTGCTACGGCGAAACGCGCCAACGCGAACGCGCTGGTCGTTGACGTGAAGGGTTCCGGAGGAGAGCTGATCTTTGACCTGCTGGACGCGAAAAAATTGACACGGAAACTGCACGGGCAGGGCATCTATGTTCTCGCCCGCATCGTCGTGTTCCAGGACAGCGGCATGGCCAAGACCAACCCAGAAGCGATGGTTAAAAACAAGAACGGCCTGCCCGGCCAGGGAGGCATTTGGCGCGACCGGAGAGGGTTTGCGTGGATCGACCCGGCGGGAACGGAAGCGTGGAAGCACGTGTTTGGCGTCGCCAAACGCGCCATAGACGCCGGCTTTGACGAGATCAATTATGATTATGTGCGGTTTCCATCCGACGGCAACATGGCGCAGGCCGCCTACCCTTTTTGGGACGAGAAAACTCCCCGCCATGAGATCATGCGGTCGTTTTTCGCGGAATCGCAAAGGGTTCTGAAAGAATACGATTCCGACATCGTGCTTTCCATAGATATATTCGGCTATACGTTTTTAAAGAACGACGATCTGGGCATCGGCCAGCGGGTGGGGGATGCGCTTGAATATTTTGACGGAGTTTATCCGATGCTCTACCCGTCGCACTATCTGCCGGGCAATTTCGGATTTTCCAACCCGGCCGAGCACCCGTATGAAGTGGTGAAGGGAACCCTGGAAAAAGGTCTTGCCAGTCTGGGCGACAAAGCCGAAGGCGCGAAACCGAAGATACGCCCGTGGTTGCAGGTGTTCGACCTGGGCGCGGTATATACGCCCGCATTCATCCGCGCGCAGACGCAAGCCACGGCGGACGCATTGGCGCCTTCAAGCACCAGCTGGCTCATGTGGGACCCGAAAAACGAGTATGTAGGAGTGCGGGATCAGAACAGGATCGATTGAGCGGAGCGCATTCGGGCAAGATTCAAGGCGCAAGGAGCGATGTCCGCCTGAGGCGGGTGAGCGACGAGCAACACAGAAGCTTGCCCGAATTCGCCCGCCCGT
>MEYP01000010.1:0-25980 GCA_001775835.1 Candidatus Azambacteria bacterium RIFCSPHIGHO2_02_FULL_52_12
CTCCCGCCTTGGTGCTCGAAAGGCCCGCTTTGGTTTTTTTATCCTTGCCGTCTTTTTTGATGGCGAGCTTTTCGAATAAAATCTTAGACATCTGCTTGGGAGAATCCAGATTGAATTCCTCGCCCGCGAGCTTATAAATAGTCGCGCTGACCGCTTGTATCTTATCGGCGAGCATGGCCGACAGCAGGGAAAGCTTCTTGCCGTCAACCTTGATGCCGGCAAGCTCCATGTCGGCCAGAACGGGGACGAGCGGCATTTCAATGTCGTGAAACACCTTCATCAGGCCTTCTTTTTTTAATTTTTCATCGAGCTTTCGCACAAGCGCCAGAAGGAGCGTCGGAGAGGAAGCGGCGCCTCCCTCTGAAATGCTTTCTTCAAGCTCATCGAACGCGATTTTTTCAAGCGAATAATTTCTTCCGCCCGGCGCCAAAAGATACGCCGCAATAAGCACGTCAAAATGCATGCCCGCAAGCGCAATGCCGCGCAGGCGAAGGTCTTTGAACATGCGCTTGAAATCGTAGCTGATTTTTTGAACAGTCGCGTCTTCCAAAATCGGCTTCGCCTCTTTCAAAGAAAGCGCGTGTGCCGGCAGTCCCTCGGCCGCAATGACAACGTGCTCACCCTCCAGGCTCACGGCGACCACGCGCGCCTTGGCAAGCGCCTTGATATCGGCGCCCGACGCCGCAACAACGCCTGCCTTTTCCGCCGGATTTTGCTTGTGCGTTGCGGGAGGACCGCTTTCGGATAAACGATTCAACAGCGTGAAAAATCCGAATTTTTGAAATACCGCCCCCACTTTTTTCGCATCATACGTTTCAAACTTCGCTTCCTTGAGGTTGAAATCCAAAGGAACATCGAGCTTGATCGTCGCCAGACTTTTTGAAAAAAATGCCTGGTCTTTGTTCTCTTTCAGTTTTTTCCCAACGTTCCCCGGAATGATGTCGATATTTTCATAGAGCTCCTCCAGCGAATTATAGGTCGCCAGCAGGCTGCTTGCCGTTTTCTCCCCGATGCCCGGCACGCCGGGAATATTGTCCGACGGGTCCCCTTTCAGCCCCTTGAAATCGTTCATCTGGGACGGCGCGATGCCAAAACGCTCTTTGACCGCCTTTTCGTCGTAAATGACCGTATCGGAAATTCCTTTTTTAAGCGTGCAGACCTCGGTCGTATCGTCCACCAGCTGGAGCGTGTCCAAATCGCCCGTAATGATGATGGTTTTCACTTTTACTTTTTCATGTTTCACTTTTTGAGCGATGGTTCCGATAAGGTCATCCGCCTCAAATCCGGCTTTCTCAAAAATGGGGATGTTAAATGCACGCACAACCTCCTTCACCTTGGGGAACTGGCTTACTAGCTCATCGGGCGTCTTGGGACGGTGCGCTTTATACTTGGCGAATTCCTCGTGCCGGAACGTCGGCCCCGCCAGATCAAACGTCGCCACCACGTAGTCGGGCTTCAGCTCGCGGATGACTTTCAACAAGACGCTCGTAAATCCGTACACGGCGTTGGTCGGCTCGCCCTTTTGCGAAAGCGGCGGAAGCGCGTGAAACGACCGATGCACCAGCGCGTTGCCGTCAATTAAAACTAATGTTGCGGGTTTTTTCATTGCGGGCGCTCAATCGCACCGTGATTATTTTTTTAGGCAGGGTTTTTTTTATTTTTTCCGCCCATTCTATCAGTACAAGATTATGCGGATCGGCGAGTATTTCTTTCAGGCCGAGCGTCGCGGCTTCCTTGCGGCTTTCAAGGCGATAGCAGTCAAGGTGGTAAAAACGTTTAAAGCTGGTAGGAATTTTGTACTCTTTCACCAGCACGAACGTCGGGCTCTGGATCTTTTCCCGGACGCCAAGCCCCCGGGCAAACCCCTGGGCAAATGTCGTTTTCCCCGCGCCTAAAAGACCTGAAAGCGCGATAACCGTCGCTTTTTTGCCGATCTTCAATCCTGCTAATACCTCCCTGGCAAACAGGTGTGCCACCGCTCTTGTCTCCTGTGCGCTTTGAGTAGTGATGTTCATATACTACCTCCAGTGTAGCGTATGCGCACCGCTTTGAAAAGAAAAACCGCTCCGACCACAGGCGTCGGAACGGTTTCTTGCGCGAGATGCGCCGATTTTTAAGGAGAGGGTTCCACCCCTGTTGTGCTTATCTCTTGGGGGAAAAGGAGTCTCGCCTTGCTATGTGTGAAAGAGCTCGCCAACCCATTACTCCCGAGCGTACCACGAAATGAGAAACTTGTGAAGCTCCGCCGTGGAGCGGAATCCTTCTGAATCCGTCAGCTGACGGAGGAGGAGGATGAAACCTAAATCCTCTCAAGCGTTTTAATCCCCAAAAGATGCAGCCCGTTTTTGATAACTTGTGCCGTTGCTTTCACCAGTGCGAGACGGGAGACACGTACCGCGCCTTCGGCTTTCAATACCGGATCTTCGTTGTAGAAACGGCCGAATTCCTGCACAAGCGCATTCAGATATACCGCGATATGATGCGGCGCGTCATCCGCGCACGCCTGCTTCGCGACTTCCGGGAAGCGCGCAAAAAGCCGGACGAGTTTTTTCTCCCGCTCCGTTTCGATAATGATATCTTTGATGTTTTTCAAATCAACTTCCTCCCCCGCTTTTTCCAGAATGCTTTTTGCGCGGGCATAGCCGTACAAAAGATACGGCGCGCTGTTGCCGTCCAAGCTCAATGCCTTATCCCATGTGAACGTGATATTTTTCTCCCTGCTTTGTGAAAGATCGTTATACATCACCGCGCTTACGCCGATGTGCTGCGCGCGCTCATCTTGCTCTTGCGCGGATAATTCGGGATTTTTCTCTGCGATGATCTTCTTTGCCCGCACTTCCGCTTCGGCAAGCAGGTCTTCCAGAAAAATCACTCTCCCCTCCCGCGTAGACATTTTTCCCTCGGGGAGCGACACCATGCCAAACGCGTCATGGTGGAAAAGCTCCCTGTCATACTCCAAGCTTTCAAGCGCCGCAAATACCTGCCGGAAGTGAAGCGTCTGTTCGCTCCCCACGACATAGATGATTCTTGCCGGCGAAAACTCTTTCACCCGAAACTCCGCCGCCGCGATGTCGCGCAGAGCATACAGCGACGACCCGTCTTTTTTCTTGAGCAAAAACGATGGCAGTCCGCCAGCTGGCGGATTGTCCGGAAAATTCACTGCCACCGAACCGTCTTCGTTTTTCACCGCGATCTTTTTATCGAGCAATTTTGTGGCCGCTCCTTCAAGCAGGGTCTCATAGAAACTCTCACCGAGCGTCAGGTCAATGGTAATGCCCAGCGCATCATAGATCTTTTGGAAATCGGCAACGCTGATAACGCAAAACTCAAGCCATATCTTCACCAGCTCCGGGTCGCCCTGTTCCAGCTTCCGGAACATCTCCCGCCCTTTGTCTTGGAGCATTTCATCGTTTTTCGCTTCTTCGTGGAACTTCACGTACAAACGAAGCATCTCTGCGACAGGGTTTTCTTTGAATTTCTGTTCATCCCTCCACGCGAAATACGCCACCAGCAGTTTCCCGAACTGCGTGCCGAAGTCGCCCAAGTGATTGATGCCGACAACGGTGTATCCCTGAAACTCATATATCCGCTTGAGCGACTCGCCGATAATAGTAGAGCGCAGATGCCCCACGCCCATGGGCTTCGCGATATTGGGCGCAGAGTATTCGATAACCGTCGTTTTCCCCGCGCCGTCATATGATGCGCCGTAGGCGTCGCCACACTCTCCAACCTGCCGTAAAACGTCGTGCGCATGCCGTACGATATCAAGCCGTATGTTCACATAGCCGCCCGCGTTCGCAACGCTTTTACCAAGCGGCGCCAGCTTTTTTGCGCCTTCTTGCGCCGCTCCGGCCGGGTTTTCTCTGCGCGCTTTGGCAATCTCGAAAAATGGCACGGCAATGTCGGCATCCGCTTCTTCAGGAGGATATTGCGGCTTCAATCCAAGCGCTTCAACGCCCCGCTTCACTTTCACCAGCGCATACTCTTCATACGGAGGGCGAGCTCTCCCTTTTTCTGCCTTTTTGCGCGCCAAAAACGCCTTGATATCATCACCACCCAAGCGCATTGCAACATCGAAAACATCTGCCTGCGGATTCGTCTCAAGCTCCTCTGTTATTTTTTGATAGATATTCATGTCGCCGCTTCATCCTACCATCGCACCATGAGAATATCAAACCATCCCAAATTCTATCGCATAAGAACATGGTTCGCTGTTGAAATTCAACTATCAGTTTTTAATTAATAAACCTAACCTCATCTGAAACCATTTTCCCCGATCTGAAATCCCCTTCCAACCTTTGAGGGAGGATGTTTATTTTATCGCTTTGACTTACCCAATAGATCTCATCGAGCTCGTGCCCGTGCGACGCATCAACCAGTTTGCAGTCTTTGAACTTATCTCCGTTCGTCACCTCAAAGAAAAACTCGATGGACTGCTTTCCTTCTTTAATGAACATGCTTATGTAAAACAGTCTGCCTATTTCAGGCTCAACCCCCAGTTCTTCAACCATTTCTCTCCGCAGACATTCTTTAACGTCTTCTCCCCACTCCAGATGACCGCCGGGAAGAGCGGTATAACCTTCGGTAAATTGGTGTTTCACAACCAACAACCTGCCATCATGCAAAATAATGGCTCTTGAGCGGATAACGATTTTCTTATCTTGGGTCATAAATTGCGCAAAAACTCTCCTGGAGAAAGTACGTCAAGCTTCACCTTCCCTTTTGTAAGTCGTTCAAACCTCTTATCAAGCGTCGCCAACACATGGGCTTTTGCTTTCAATGCTCCTGCTAAAATAGGCGTATCTTCAGAATGATAATACGGTAAGCTCTTTGCAGTTCTAAAGCGGTAATCGGCTTTGTGATAATCGGCTTGCTCGCGAGGAAATCAGTGAGAGGGATTTCCAACCGAGGAAATTTGCGCAGAACAACCCGCTCCGCTTCGCGAATAACTTCCGGGGATACCACCACAACAATTTTCCCCGCCTTAAAAAGAGAGATGATGACCCCCGAGGCGCCAAGAGGAGAATTCAGCCCGGCAAGGAGCGCGCTGGTGTCAAGAAAAATCCTAGACCGCTTTTGAATATCGGTCATGCCACAATGTTTTTCTCACCCTCCGCACTTCTTTGAGAATAGCCTGATCTTTATAGGTCGCGCCCTGCCGCTTTTGCTTCGCCGAAGGACGCAATAAAATCTCAAGCTTCAATGCTTGCAGTCCCTTTTCCAGCTCATTCACTTTTTCCAAAAGACCGGTTCGTGCCTTCATATATCATCTATACTAGCATCCGCAAAACAGGAAAGCAATGCGCAGACTGCTCTCCTCACATCCCGCTCACGAACTGCTCGATTTCTTGCCCGTCCGAAGCTTTGCGCAGGAGGGCTTCCCCGTTGGGGTTTTATTCGGCCCGCACACTGCCGCCGTGGGCATGTATTTTATATTTCAATCAACCCCAAGCTGATTTCAATCGCTTGCTCAACCTTTTCCATTATTTCTTGATTGACCGCCCCAAGTTTCCGCACAAGCCGCTGTTTATCAATAGTGCGAATTTGGTTGAGCAGTACGGCAGACTCTTTCTCAAGCCCGCCCTCCCCTTTCTGCACAGATACCTCTGTTGGGTACGCTTCATCGTTTGCTTGCGAGGTAATGGCCGCGACAATAGTCACGGAGCTGTACTGGTTCGCGATGTTATTTTGTAAAATAAGGGCCGGGCGCGTCTTTTGTATTTCCGAACCGATGGTCGGGTCGAAATTAACAACCCAAATCTCGCCTCGCTTGGGATAATGTGCTTTTCGTCTTGAGATCATATCTCATCCTCGAGATGAAACCATCCTTGGGCGATTTCCAGATCGCGCTTAGCGCGCGCGAGCGCTCCCTCTTTCAATTTTACCCGAAGATGAGACTGGCCGACAGCAGAAACATAATGCTGCACCGCTTTTTCGATAAGATGACTTCGTTCGCCCTTCTCGGTAATGCGGTCAAGTAAAAGAAGCGTTTCGTGAGGGAGCGTAATGTTTACCCGCTCATATGAAGTTGTTCGCTGTTTTACTTTCATAATCCTATAATACACACCCCTAGTGTGTATGTCAATAGCCTCCTACATCCCGCTCACGAACTGCTCGATTTCTTCTACGTTGGGATTTTTGATGGGGAGCGAGACATAAAACTGCGAGCCCTTGCCCACACCTTCCGATTCGGCCCACACCTTGCCGCCATGGGCGGCGACTATCTCTCTGGCCACATAGAGCCCGAGGCCGGAACCGTCGGTGTGGAGCTTGGAAACGCCCTTGGCGCGGCTGAATTTCTGAAAGAGGTTTTGCATCGTTGTCGGGGAAATTCCGATGCCCGAATCTTTCACCGATACAAGCGCGTTGCCATCTTTTAACCCAAGCATCACCTTCACGTACCCGGTGTTCGTGTATTTCACGGAGTTATCCACCAAATTCGTAAACACTTGGCGTATCTTGTTGAAATCCGCGCTCATCTTGATCTCCGCGTCGTCTGTACTCGTTTCAAAACTCAAGTCGATATTTTTGGCGGCCGCATTGGGCTTCAGCTCTTCCGTCACGTCGCGCAGCACGTTCGCCACCTTCACTTCTTCGGGCGTGATGCTAAACCTCCCCTGCTCGATGCGCGATACGTCCAAAAGGTCGTTCACGATATAGATAAGCCGCTGGGCGGACTGGAAAATCTTATCAACCGCTCCCTTGATTTTCAAAGGACTTTCTCCGTACGTTCCTTCCAAAATCATGGAAGAATACCCCTTGATAGCCGTCAAAGGCGTGCGCAACTGATGCGATGCGATAGAAATGAAATCGGTTTTTAAGTCGTCAAGCTCTTTCAGCTTTTCATTGGCAGTTTGTAAGTCTTTCGCCAAAACCTCGACTTGTTCTCTCCGCTCAACTTCTTTTCGAACGCTTAGAATAAGGTAAATACCAATAATGAGGGTGATTATCAGTAGCACCCCGTTGAGTACCATTTCCTGCGCTGAACCAGACACGATAAGCCGAAAAAGGGTAAGTCCTGCGAGAACCAGAGTCAAAAGCTGTGCAGTTACCACGCGGGCATCAAAGAGCCGATGTCGCAAAATAGCGTACGCAATAATACCCGATCCGACCGCGACAGCTATACTAGTAATCGGGGGCACCTCTATCCCGTAAACTGGGAGAAAATTCATACTACCGCCCACATAAGCAATAAACGTAGCAAGAAAGAAGTAGCCGACCCTTTGCCGAAATAACCTATCACTACGTCGTTTCCTATACTCACGATATACAAGGTAGTGAGCGTAGAATACTAACCCAACAAAAATCATCATGAAATATGGGTGCAGTGCTCCTGGTGGGGCGTTGTAATATATTTCATCAAACAGGAGGGTAACTTCATCGATAATAAGATTCGTGGTGAGATCTATTATTAAAAACACCCCTGCAACTACATAAAGCGGAACGATTATAAACGACTTGATTCGGTCGATGCGCGCATCATTAATAAATTCCAAAACGAAATGAAAAAATATGAAAGGATTCAGTATCAAACCTGCAAATGAAATTTTCCACCAGAATTTTGCTGTCTCCGGATTATCAGCTAATGTAACTGCGTAAAAAGCCCACGCCCAAACAGCTACCGCAACAGAAAAAATTCCCCAGACGTAGTGGGCTCGTTCCTTGCCAAGAATAAACATAAGAGCGGCAAGAATAGCCATCGATAAAGCGACTATTATTGCTGCCCACCCTGTAAGCGTTATGTTAAGAAAATCCATTATCCTTATTCTCTTTCACTATCTTCTTAATACTATCAATTTTCTCCTTGGTAATATACCCAAACTGGTTTTGGTATCTCGCGATACTAAAACCAGCATTTTCTGATGCCTCTGACAATTTTTCCAGGTAACCATAATCAAGCATGCTCGCTTCTGGCTTGGAGCGCAAATTTTCGTGTGCGAGAATCAGAGCTTCCCCCAGACAACAAAAATTATCTTCTCTATCCGCTAAGCCCATGTTGAAACCCACTCTTACTCCGGGAGTTCTTACAACACCTCCCTCAATTACCAGCACGTCATCACGAGCATAAATCTCGGGAGATACATCTGATGGTTGTGCATCATTAATAATAATAGCACCGGGTTTTAAATCTGATTCTTCTATTACGGTCTCCGGCGCGCTGGTTGCCGCAATTATTATATCAGCCCATTTCACATCAGAGATTTTGTGACTCCTTGTAATAGAAATCTTTTCATTTGAAACTCTGCCATGGATCTCATTTGCCTTTTTAATAAGAACATCAAGCTTCCTCTCTAAATCAACAAGTAACAAATTATTTACCCCCCACCCAGCTAAAACCTCCGCACAGCCAGAACCAATAGAACCAGCAGCTCCCACTATAGCAACTTTGACTTCATTTTTATCAAAGTCAAATTCGCTTATAACGTTTTTTACATAATCAGTGACTGTTTTTATCGTATACGTTTTTCCGGTAGTAAAATGTATATCCTTAAATACCTCTGCAAGGTCAAGACCTCCCCGGGACATCGAAGAAAGTAGCCCGCCCAATCCAACCAGTTTAACTCCCTTTTTAGAAAAAACTCTTACGGCATCCTTCATCTTCTCAAGAGCGAGTTGTTTGTCTTCGAACATCTGATGGGTTACTAACGGTATGCGCCCCACATAACCCTTTATTTCATTTCCGCTTGCATCCTTCAGCCCACGAATTTCAGAAATAAATACGGAGGGCATTTTTTTTAATAACCAGAGTGTAGTCTTCTCGGGTAAAATCTTAAAAGCAGGAAACTTCTTATAAACATCCTGTAGATATCGAGCATGAACAAGAAAAGCAAATACTGGTTTGTTCATTGTATATGATTTTATCCTGTTGGAATCTCCTTCGGGTCAAAATGATCAACGGAAAGAGCGCGTTCTGCCAGTTCTTCTAACTCTCGAACGTCTATCGCTTCTTGCTTCGTGAGTATTCCCTGCCGCTCGGCTTCACCAACCCAATCAACGCCATACATTCGCTTCACCTTGCCGGCGCGTACTGCGAGATCTAGTTTCTTTTGAGCCGCTTCCGTTTCCACTGCTTTCTTAAATGCAACTTCAAGGCGGCCGGTTATGTCATCAGGGTCATTTGATATATAAATGTAGCGGGTAAGCCGGTCCAGCACTTCACCCGGCTCAAGAACCAACCGTACTACAGTATGTCCCAAATGATCCGGCGCAGGCGACCTACGGGTGCCAAAGGGAAAAGTAAGAATATAGAGTATTGGCCGGAGGAATGAGACGGGAAAATTGAGGATGGCGCCAGAGAGCGCTTGCTGAAACCGATAGAGGCCGTTTTGCATACAGAGCTCTACGATCGGATAGTCGCTCTCCGGAAACCCATCATCTTCATAACGCTTCAAAACGGATGAGAGGAGAAAGAGCTCGGAGAGAGCGTCCGCCAGACGCCCCCCGAGTTTCTGTTTCTTTTTGAGGCGCGCTCCCATAAGCAGGGTTGTGACGTCAGACAGGTATGCAAAGTTGCAGCTCCCCTTCCATAACATACGATACCAGCGTGCGACCTTTTGAGGCACGCTCTTTGGTGCGCGGCCAAACACGCCGCCGGTGAGATTGAGGAGAAGCGCACGGCACACGTTCGAGACGAAAAACGAAATATGCCCGAGGAATGCGGCTTCAAATCGCTTCAATCCGCGTTTCTCATCCGCCTCTTCACCGCTTTCCAGCTCTTCGTACAGATATGGATGCGTCTGTAAGACTCCCTGGGCAAACGTAATGATGGAACGGGTAACAATGTTTGCCCCCTCTACCGTCACCCCGATTGGCGCCGCCAAAAAAGCGGACATCAGGTAATTTGACGGCCCGTCAACTACGCCACGGCCCGCATGAATATCCATCGCCGCATTCACCGCCTGCCTGGCGTATTCGGTTGTCTTGTACTTCATAAGAGACGATACCGCAAGCGGACGGCTGCCGGCGTCCACCATCGCGGTTGTCACGGCGCGGGCAGATTCGGTCAGGTACGCTGTCTCGACAAGCTGGGCGAGCGGCTCTTCTATTCCTTCAAATGTTCCGATGGGTGAGCCGAACTGCCGGCGAATGCGCGCATACGCCGCGGAATAGCGTGCTGCAACTTTTGCGGCGGCGACGGAAATGGCAGGAAGAGCAATCGCGCGGCCGACAAAGAGGCACTCCATAATCATTTTCCAGCCCTGCCCTGCCCGCTCAACACCTCCGATGATCCACTCAATGGGAATAAACACATCTTCCCCCCATATCGGTCCGTTGGGGAACGCAACGTTCGTCGGCAAATGCCTCCGGCCGATGCGAATGCCGGGATAATTTGCGGGAATGAGCGCAAGAGTAATACCAATGTCCTTCTCCCTCTTGAGAAGGTTGTCGGGATCAAAAAGCTGAAAACCGAGCACCAAGAGCGTCGCCTTAGGAGCAAAGGTAATGAATCGTTTCTTCCAATTAAGACGAATACCCAATACTTTTTTCCCCTCGTGAACGCCGTGCTCGACGATCCCCACGTCGCGCATTGCTGTGGCGTCGGAGCCGTTCGATATGCCGGTGATGGCAAACGAAATGATCTCTTTGCTTTCGGCGAAGCGGGGCATGTAATACTTCTTCTGCTCTTCCGTGCCATATTTCTCCACAATCTCGTCCGGCCACAGTGATGTCGGCAATTCAACCATAGTCGCCACATCGATGGAGCGAGAAGCTATTTTCCCGAGGATAAGAGATTGCGCTTGGAATGAAAATGAAAAGCCTCCGCGCTCCTTTGGAACGCGCAAGCCGAAAAGCTTTTGTTCTCTTGCAAAATCCCATAAATAGTCCGGTATCTCTCTCTTTTTATACCGAATGTCCCAATCATCGCTCATTCTACACAGTTCTTCCACGGGGCCATTGAGAAAGCGCAGCTCTTCTTCCGTAAGCCGAAGAGGCGGGAGCTTCCTCAATGCCTCCCAATCCGGGCGACCGGTAAACAGCCCTTTCTCAAAGCCGGGGGTCCCGGCCGTGAGAGCTTGTTTTTCCATGCTGGACACATGGGATTTCTGCTTTTTCAGCATCCTAAACGCGGGACGAACGAGGAAAAGGCGCCGAAGCGGAGGGGTTGAAAATAGAGCAAACAAAACCGTCGGGAACCACACGAGCACGCCGTACTCCTGCCAGAAAAGCGCCGTTGTAACAAAAAGAAAAGCGGCCCACAGCCAGATTGGAACCCGATAAACTGCAAACGTAAACAGTATCAGTGCGGTTGTTATAAACATATGTATTACGTCTTATTTGCGTAAAGCTCTTTGACCCTCACCATTGCCAGCTCGGCGGCCTCGATAAGCTCTTGTTTGGTAGAGACGGGGGAGAGCGCCGGTGAAATTTCCTTCAGAGTGAACGGCTTGCCAAACACAACGGCAATGTGTGCACGCCGCAGAAGAAACCGAAAGAACGTAAAGCCAGCATGTCCGCGGATGGCAACGGGCAGAATCGGCACTCCCGTTCGCGTCCCAAGCCAAGCAATGCCGGGCTTTGCGGGAAGAAACTTTCCTTCCTCTTTTCCTAAAGACCCTTCCGGAAAAAAACCGACAACGCCCCCGCGGCGCAGCACGCTCTCCGGCTCTACCAGAGCCCGTTCTATCCCCACCCCCGGCTCCACCGGGATCGCTCCGTAGGCGCGGATGATCGCACCGAGAACCGGCATTCTCATATAATAAACGTGCGTTAAAAAATGAATGGGAAATATGCGGTTCTTGAATGGCATCGCGGCGCTCAAAGTATATGGGTCAAAATAATGCGCGTGGTTGACCATCACGATGAGCGGCCCAGAAAGACCGCGGCAGTGTTCCTGCCCCTCAATTTTGAAGCGGCAGAATATTTCCAAGAGCGGCCGCCACACCAGCCATGTTGCCCGCCATAGTATTTTCCTGAACATTTGGATCACCACAAAATCATACCAAAAATGGCCGCATTGCGCAATAAAAATCACAGCTTTAACAGAGAGTTACCATAATAAACTCAAAACGCAGCCATGCTCCCTTTTTTTCGTGCCGAAATGTCCGTGATTGAATATTTCCATTTTTGAAATTAGAACTGTTTTTGATAATTCGGGAACATGCTTCCAAATAATCGAATGAATATTTTATCAACTATTACTTCTGACTCGTTATAAGGTAAACTTAGTATCTCATTGTACAGAACAAGGTGTAGAAGCTCATGAAGAAACGTCTCTGACCAGAATTCACTATTCCCCTTGCTGACATTTAAGAATAGGGTATCTGGGGCGTAGTAATACCCGTAAGAGCCGTAAAAAGTCAGGTTGCATTTGTAAACAGACAGAATAATCTTGCCCTCGTTCCTAAGGATATCCAGAGCTGTTTGTATTTGTTTTTTGTTGTTATTCCAGAATTGAACCAATTCTTTCGCTGCGCTCTTAATATCAATCTTCCTTGAATCATGTTTTATCTGTTCTTTTACATACTCTTTTGCATGAAGCTGTTCATCTGTAAATGGAAAATAGTAATATAATCCGTTTAAACGTAAATCTGGGTATAGTTCCGCGACAATTTTTACACTTTCTAACACGTTTTCTACGGAGAAGACAATTTGTGTTTGCGACATAATTTTCGTTTGCGTTAGTTTGGCTTATAGACAAAAAGTAAGGGGGGGCCGATGTTTCGGTCCCCCTTAATTTTACAACAAAGAACGCACCGTGTCTTCCACTTCTTGCCTTGTGCACCGCGGAAAGGACATTCGGCAGTCCTCCATGATCGAATCTAAAGTGTGCTCCCCGGTAAGCAGCGCTAGCACGTGCGCCCCTAATGCCGATAGGCTTTTAGTTCCCGATCCCTCGAGCATGCAAAGATATACGTTTTCACTTTCCTTACGGATTCTGTATCTCTGTCCGACTTTTGGATAGATTGGGATACTTATCTTGGAGAATTCTTTTTGATTTGAGTAGAAGATGGAGAATATTATTCTCCTAATACGGTTGAAACCCGCCTTGAGTATCGCATCGATCCAGCCTTCATCCATGGGCCATGGTATGAATTCATCTGGAGCGAATTGATGATCAACGCCGCGTGACACAGTACATCCTCCGCCACAAAAAATGGGGCAGATTTTACACGACTTCGGAAGGTGATCGAGTTTTCTTGCGGCTTCCAGTTTTTCGACCCACAGATCCTGAACTGAGCTTTCAAGCAGATTGCCAATGGGTTTACTTGTCGCCGAACAATGTTTGAGGTTCCCGTTAAAGTCCACTTGAGCGAAACCGACTCCCTGCGAGCAGTAGCTAAGATATCGCCAGTGCTTTACAGGAACCTGACAGCGAGGAAATGAGTCGGCAAGGGATATGTTCACCCCAAGCTGGAGATGGCATTTCTCAATTTCTCTCAGCAAATAATGATAATCAGACAGCTTGAGATGTTTATAACGATTATCATTAAATAGCCTGCTGATAGAAAAGTGTTTCACTTCGTATTTTGTTTTCAATAGTTCAACGAAATTGTAGACGTGTTTCAGATTCTCAACAATCGGAGTGTACGCAATGCTGACTGTTATCCCCCTCTCTTCAAGAAGCTTGAATGATCGCATTGCGCGATCGAAACTTCCTCGTACGCGCGTAATCCGATCATGAACCTCTGCCGGTCCGTGTACTGATATCGTGCAATCTTTAACGCCATATTTCGAAAGGAGCTCAACATCTTCTTCATCCAATAGAAATCCATTTGATACAAAAGAGATTAGGAACCTCTTTTCATGCGCATATTTAAGCACCTCGCGCCAAGCCTTGAAGACTGTGAATTCGCCGCCGAAAAGACGTATCTGAAACACACCAGCCTCTGCAAGAACATCAAGAATGCGCAGTAGCCGCTCTTTCTTTGTGTTCATTAAATCGTCATTCCGCACCATCTTTAGATTTAGTGACTTGTTTTTTTGGTCTTGATGTAGCGTTGAAGATTGCATTAAATCTTCATACGCTGGTGCGGCATTGAAACAGAATGAACAGCTCAAGTTGCATTTATCCGTTACTTCAAGGTTGACGGACAATGGTGCTGATATTTTTGAAAGCCCATTGAACAACATTTCAGTTCTCCTTTTTGAGAAGGGGGCGAGGTTTATGCCTCGCCCCCAAGTTACACACAATTCCTCATGCCGCTCAGAGGCAACGACACATACCAGCACACTGACTGCCAGCGAGGCTCCTGTTCAACGACGAACCACCGCTACGCCCACTGAAAGCTGTTACGTGAGCGTCTTTCTTCCTAAAAAACAAAGAAATGAAACGCATATTTCTCACCCCCTTTCAGGTCAGGCTGTTTGTTAAATTGTTAATGTACGCCTTCTAATGTACAACCTACTACAAGCTAATTATCTATTAAAGATTCTTTGTTGTCAAGTGCTAACAACACTTTTTAGATGTTCTCTTGATTTTTTTAATGATTGTTGTTAGTATTTAACAAATGGCTGAATTACTTCTAAAAAAACTAATTGACTTTGGATTGCTAGATAAGGAGGCCAGGGCTTACCTTGCTATCCTGAAGCTTGGGTTAGCAACGGCAAATGAAGCCGCTAAAACAGCAGAAATTAATAGGAGCTCCGCTTATGTGGTTTTAGAGTCCCTTAGAAAAAAGGGCTTGGTTGGGATATCTGACGATAAGAAGATCAGAAAGTACGTCGCGGCTTCACCGGACACGCTTCTCTATGCGGCAAGGGCTGCCGCAGAAAAACAGGAAAAAATAAGAATGGGGATAGAAGCTGTAGTCCCTGAGCTTAAAGCGCTTCATAAAGACATCGACCGCAAACCTCGGGTTAGAGTATACGAAGGAAAAGCTGGGTTAATAGCTTCGCTGGAAGACTCGTTGGATTGCCAAGAAAAACTGATGCGAGTAACTTCCTCGGCTAAAAGGCTTGCCGGTCTATTACCAGATTACCTTCCTGAATACGTTAAGCAGCGAGTTAAAAAAGGGATAAAATCACGTGGCATTCACCCCGCTGACGACATGGCTTTGCAACTCATGAGGGACTTCCCTAGATTTGACGATAGTGTCTTAATACCGGAAAAAGAATTTAAAGCTCCTGCGGACATGGCGATATACGACAACAAGATCGCTTATATTTCCCCAAAAGGTGGCGGTTTTTCAATTATTATTGAGAATAAAGAGTTAGCCGAGGTAATGAAAACTGTTTTTGATATGGCGTGGGCAGAGGCGAAAAGATTAAATAAAGACTTAGTAAAGAAACACAAAGAAAAAGGACCCCGCTAATTTTAGCCGGAGCCCTTTGATAGGTCTCTCTTTCTTTAAAGCAACTTTCGCATTTCATAACATCACTGTTCTCTTAACCGCCAATCAGTAAATGCGCGCGATCGCGGGAGTATGCCTTAAAACCCGCTTCAATCATACCAAAAATGGCCGCATTACGCAATGAAAATCACCTCGCCATTTTTTTCGCTTCTTTAGAGAGTCGGCGAGTTTCAATCCAGCTGCATTATGGTGCTCGTAATCCTTGGCACTTCTTTGATGAAAAACTTCTTGATTTCCGTCCATGTCGCTTTGAAATGAATGTTCGGCATCGGGTCGGCTTCCGCGTCGTCAAAATACACCAAACTTTTCAAAATATGGTGGTAATCATGGGCAACGGCCGGATATTGCACCCTTAATCGCCTGATCGTTTTTTCCAATGGCTCGACGTTTTTGGCGCACCAGTACAGATCAAAAAAATCTCTTTTTCGCCCGCGCTGGGAAATGGCGATTATCTTCATGACGGCGATATCAAGCGAGGATAGAATGTTGATTGCACCATACCGAATGAACCGCTGTTTGGGAACAAAAAACGGGTAAGTGATAAAGCTTACCTTTGCCTTGAACAGCTCGCCGTACACGGTGTTTGGTTCGTCAACCGCGGTTTTCCAATCAGCATTGTTTAAAAAGCGGGCGAGCAGTCTCGTTGAATTAAATTTGGCTTCGGCAGTAAAAAAATCAAGGTCAACCGATCTGCGGTGTCCTGTTTGCAAAGCCAGCGCGGTTCCGCCCGCCAGATACCATCCGGATGCGCCCATCCACGGCTGTTCGGATAAAAAGTCAAGCGCTTTTTTTGTCGCGCGAGACAGTATTTCAAAGTGAAACGTTACTTGCTCTTTAAGAGAAGAAGCCATAGGTTTTTCGTTCTTGGGCGCAGCGATCTTGATGCGGCCACCGTTTTTTTAATGAGCGCTTTATCATAAAAATGCCACAGCCATTTCACCTCTTTATCCGTGCCCAAATCTAAAACACGCTCAATGATGTATCGGGCGTTTTTTTTCGCATCTATGGTTTTAGGATCTGTGTCCCAAAAAAGAGTTTGCCTGAAATGCATGATTGCAGTATATCAAAAAACAACATAAAAAGAAAGCGTGAAAATCACAAAAAATTCAGAAATGTTGTAAGGTCCCTTTTTGCGCCCAGATAACCGCAGTCAACCGCCGATTGCACATGGACATTGCTCGCCGCAAGTGCTATACTGCGACTATGAAAAAGGCGAGATTGTTACAGTTGCAAACAGAAATACAACCGCACATTCCTCTGTTGCGTAAAAACTATCACGTAAAACGATTGGGGATTTTCGGGTCGGTGGCGCGCGGAGAGGAAAAGAAAAAAAGCGATATCGATGTGCTGGTTGAGTTCACCGCTCCCATCGGCTTTTTTGAATTTGTGACATTGGAAAAAAAACTGGGGCGCATTTTCAAAAAAAGAGTTGATCTTGTTTCTAAAAAAGCAATGAAGCCCGCCGCAAAGAAAAGAGCATTCAAAGAAACGGTGTATCTATGACAAGAGAGATTGAGTTGCATCTTCAAGACATCGCCGCCGCGATCCGAAAGATAGAGCTCTATACCAAAGGTTTGCATTTTGACGCGTTCGTGAAAAATTCAAAGACAATGGATGCCGTCATAAGAAACCTATCGGTCATCGGGAAGGCGGTTAGGCACATTCCGAAAGAAGCGAAACAAAAACATCCTGGCATTCCATGGAGCGCCGTTGCCGGCATGCACAACAAGATTATTCACGAATATTTCGGCGTTGACGAAGAAATTCTCTGGAAAACGATTACCGAGAATATCCCCGACCTCAAAAAGAAAATCAGAAAGGTAAAATAAATGATCGTACGAGAATTTCAGGAAGTGACCAAAAAGCAGTGGAAGAAATTTTTGCTTTGCATTGGACAGACCTAGAATTTCTTAAGGAGCTTTTGAGTGAATTACAATTATATGTTAAAAAAACTCCAAAGAAAGATTCCGGTTTTTTTGTAGGAACGGAAAACAGTGAAATCTTATGAATTGTTGGTTTTAAAAAATTGACCAACTACTTAAAACCGTATGCGCTCACTGATAATCCTCTTGAATTTTATGTCATTGCAGTAAAATACAAAAGAAGAGGCATTGGAAAAACACTAAAATTAAAACTAATCGAAGAAGTGCGGAAGTTTGGTTTTACTGAAATTCTTTTATATAGTCCTAACTCTCACAGTGAATCGTGGTACTTTCATGACAAATTGGGTTTTGAGAGAGCTGGAGAGGTAACACCGCCAGATGATGGTATCGGGCAAGTGTGGCGAAAAATTTTATAGACATACTTTATAACGAAGCATTTTTCACCGGCACAGCCGCAGAGATGAATGCCATTGCAAACATCGGCGCGGTGATTTTTAACAAGGGCAAAGAAGGCCCGGTGACGCGCGCGGTAAAAACAGCATACCTTGGCGCCGTAAAGGAGAGCTTCCAAAATACAAGCGCTGGCTGACCTATCGCTCATGAGATTTCAGGGTAAAAAATGCGCCGCCTCTCGTCAGCATGGTGGCCACGGCGCAACCGGAAAGCAGCGCGCATGCGCACAAAGCAAGGATCGCTTTTCTCATCCCTCCCCTTTCTTTTTTAATTGTTAAGGTTCGCTGGAAACACGCGTAATCAAAAAGAACGGCAGGATAAAACAAGCCGACAGCAGCAGGTGGCCGGCAAGGATCGGAACAAAATCATTCATGCCCACGAGCGCTCCGCCGACACCTCCCAGAATAAAAGCAAGGCCTAACAATAGCACGGATCTTTTTTTCTGCTGGAGGTTCTTAAGGTTGGAAAGCAGCGTGACGGCGACAAGAAGCGTGAACACGATGATAAGCGCGCCCTGGACGACAGAGACAAGGAAAGAATAGCGGGTATAAATGAGCCCGCCTTGCACGACGGGATTCGAAAGATGCGGGACACCGATAAAAAGCCGGGCGAGCACGGAGATGAGAATGACCGCGTTCACCACGCCAAACGAAACGGAAAGATTTTGAAAGCGGATGCAGGCGCGCAATACGAACCCGAAAGAAATAAGGGTAAGAAAGTCGCTGAGTTCCTGGAGGAGGCTTGCAAGAAGTCCGGGAGCAGAAACCCCGACCAGCACATTCGCCAATAAGCCGGCGGCGAGCCAGTAAAAAAACATGCCGAATTCCCAATGGCTTTGCTGGCGACGTTTTTGCCACGCACGAAAAAAATGCCGTCCGGAATACCAGCATACGAATGCGGAAAAAGCATATACAACAATGGAAAACATCATAGACAGTATAGCACAAGCCGGACATCTTGCGAGCACCTTTGTTTTAGGATATCATAGGAGCATCTATGCATGACATGAAAGCAATTTTTAAAAAACATGTAAAAAAGCATAAGCGGAAAATTCTGCTTGGATCGCCGATCATCATCTTAATCATAGTGCTTGATGCTTTTAATTTTTTTGCAAATGAAAAAACAGCGCTTATACTGCTCCCTGAGCCGTCGCGGTTTGTTACCGTTGACCGTTCTTTTGCAACAACCGTCAAACTTGTCGCCCGAACGGCGGTAAACGCGGTCGGGGGCAGTATCCGTTTCAACTCTGAAAATGCCGATATTCTCGATGTTTCACAAAAAAATTCGATTATTAATCTCTGGGCTGAAGAACCGACGTTTCTTGAGGAGAAAAGAGGCGTCAGTTTTCAGGGAGGGATCCTGTCAGAAGGCGGATTTGTCGGCGAAGGGCCGTTGATGAAAATATTCTTTAAACCGAGAAAAACAGGGAAAATAACGCTTGCTTTTGAAAATCCGCAGGTGCTTGCCCATGACGGCAAAGGCACAAATGTGCTTGGGGGAAAAAACGAGCTTACCTATGTGGTGCGCGACAGCAACCTCTCTTCGCCTGATATAAACGGGGATAATGCCGTCACCTTCTCTGATATCAGCATCTTTTTGGTCAATTGGCCTGTTACAAGCGATGTCGGCAAATACGATTTCAATGGCGACGGTAAAGTGACTTTCTCTGATATCAATGCTTTATTCGCTCAACTGGGAAGTTGATGAAAAACCGAAAGATCATCTATCCGCCTCCCGCTCGATATCTCTGATCTCTTTGCGGATCACCCGCTCCGCATGGTCAAGGCTTTCTTTCAAACGGTGCGCCATGCCGCGCTCTTCCTCCGTCAATTCACGAGCCGACTGCGCCGATTGAAGAAGCTTGAGGTTGTGCGCAATGTCGTTGCGGAGCGTAATGATCGCCGTGTGGAGCGTTTCTTCCGCTTCAAGCGCTTCTTTGCGTATTTTTGCTTTAAAAAGAGCATATCGGTGCCGGATGAACAGAGTCATGAACACAAGCAACGCAATAAGCGCGATAAGCGGAATAATGACAGAAAGAATATTGGTGATGGCAGAGCCGATTCGTATGAATGCCGGTGCGCGCACAAGCACGGTCACTTTTTCCGAGTTTTCACTGGTAGCGCCGCGCGCATCAAGCGCTTGTGCCCATACGGCATATACGCCCTCTGTTATTTTTTTCTCAAGCACGGCGGCGAATGACCCCCGCGCATCGCTCATGGTCGTTTCGCTTTTTGGTTCCTCATTATTCCTCTGAAACCATACGGTTACCTGCGTGTGGGGGTATGTCGTACCATGCACGATAAACGGATCTCCCTGCTGTGCGCTTGAAAAAGAATCGAGGAGGGACGGCGCCGCAAGCGGCGCAACCAAAACATCAAGCGAATCAACGGCGCTGTTACCGGCTTTGTCAAACGCCGTGACAACAATCAAATGTTTTCCCGCAAGCAGAGGCGGCGAAACGTAGCTATGATCACCATTGTCGTACCACCACGCTTCTTTTTGGGTATCTATCCTGACGCTGTAATAGCCGATGCCGGACATACGGTCCGAGAAATCGGCGAAAAGGCGCACCCGCGGGTCAGTGAAGTCTTCCCGCTGTATTTCTTTGACAGTAAAACGATCGGGTTTCATCGTATCGATGTTAAATCGAAATGTGGACACCGTGCCCCATCCGAACGCATTGCGCGCCTGGAGATGCACATACCACGTCCCGTCAGCCATATCGGTCAGTTTTTTTGTTCTGATGGGGGGCGCGTAGACAACCGTCGGAATAGCCAGCTCGTCATGATTTATCGAAAGCCTGATTGCGTTGACGTCGCCGGCAAGCATCCACGAGAACTCCGGCATATTTTTCGCATACCAGACCGACTGATCGGGGTGCGTGCGTGAAACGATGGCCGGCGCATCCGGAGAATAGCGAGGCGCGACATATTCCGCTTTGGGCACGTCTTCTTTGGCAATGAACGTAAACGCGGCCGAGCCAAGGGAGCTGATGATGTTCGTCCCTTGCCCGTCAGCGGCCAGTATCGCGCCTGACAGAAAACGCACCGGGCTTGAAGCGTTTTTGAGCGCCTTGAGGGTTAGCGTTATAACGGTTCCCGCATTACCGGAAAAACTCTGCGGCGTGCCGCCGGCAAAACGGATAAAGCCGTCGATATTGGAAAATACCGGATCAGTGGTCCAAAAATTAAATATGGATTCCTTTTTTGAGGTTCCCATCACGCTTATCTCCGCGGGATTATATGAAAGCTCTCCCTCGGCGGCATTCACTGAAACCCCGCGGTTATTTAACGTTATGGCGACAGAAAAAATACTGCCGACGGTGTAAACGCCTGTTGCGGGAACAAGGGTAAGGGAAGCTTCGCTTGCGTAAACATGGTGGTTAAGGCCGAAAATGCCGGCGACGGCAATCAGCGCGACAGTAAAAAATGCGTACGCTTTTCTCATGATGACGCTTTCTTTCTAACGATGAAATGTATTGCAAAAAACACGGCCGCGATAAAAAGGACGATCATGGCAACCAAACCGGATGTGGGCGTGGTTCTGCCATGCATGACAGGGACATATTCAGCGACGCGCTCGTTCCCCGCTTTATCAACCGCTTTCACCCTGACTAAACTCTTCAAGTGCTGGTCGGCAAGCATAAAGGGGCTTTCAATCCTTTTCCACGTTGCTTTTCCTCCTCCTTCTTGGGAACGCGGCATCCGCTCCTCAAGAACTTCATAATGATCAAGCCCGCTTTGTTTGTCCGTCGTTGAGAAAACGATAAAATAGTTATTCCCAAACAGCGAAGCATCCTGTCTAACCTCAAGAGAAAAAAACTCTGGAGGAATGGCGTCTTTTTCAAGTTCACGCGCCCACTCGTTCATCGGAGTCGTTGTTGATGCAACTACGGTGATTTCGCGGTCCTGCGTGGTCAGAGAAGCTTCGGTGCCAAGGCCGTCGTTTAAAAGCGCTTTCGTGCCGGGTAAAAACCGGATCATCCCGCTTTCAGAGGCGTGGTCTTCTTTAAGATTGGGAACCATAAAAACAATTTTTGCAAGAATGTTGCTGACACCGGGGTCTCCCGCAACGCGGCCGCAGTATCCGCCGGGAATTCCGCCTGAAAAAGAAATTGTGGCGTCTGATTCGCGCACGACAGGCTCGCCAACCCATAGCGTGAAAATCGACTCCCCCCTGCTTATATCGATTGCCCGAACGACGTCTTTGGGAAAGCGGAGATTCACTTCTGCCGCGTTCATGCACGCGCCTTGATTATCAAGCCGGATCTTTGCGACAAAGGTGTCCCCTTCATAATAGCGCTCTTGAGGGATATCGAGATACAGCATCGCCGCGCGGACATCGCCCGCATGACCCACAACGATACTGAAAAAGAAGAGGAGAAAAACATGCTTCATTCTTTGTATCATACACTAAAATGACTTAGCCAGTCCAATGAAATACCATAATACTGAAATCGGTGAGATTCACCTTGCCGTCGTTGTTGAGATCGGCAACATCACTTGCCTTTCCCCAATGGAATAGGAGAATGGAAAAATCAACGAGATTCACCTTGCCGTCGTTGTTGAGATCGGCTGACCGTGTTTTCCCCGCATTTTTTTCTCCCACGTAAAAGCTGAGCGCCTGGCTGAAACCGCTTCGCAGAACGGAACCGCTTGCCCCCCGGGACTCAAACATCGCTTTTACCGTGTGGAACTCTTCTTCCTTTATTTTATTGGTATCGAATGCGATCTTCCACAAGCCGAGCTGATCGGTTAGCGCTTCTTGCGTGATTGTTTCTTCGGAATTCACGTTTGTAAAAATCGTGCTTTCCGGAGCCGACTGCCCGAATATATTTAATAATTCTCCCTTTTTCACCACTTTTTTCTCAAGAGCTATGGTTGGCGGCAGAAGCGCTCCCGAAATGGTGGTTACCGCATTTTGCACCACCTGAAACGTTGTGTTAAAAGAAATTGATTTCAGCCCATTCATGTCTTGCGCCCAAAAACCGAATGTCGCGACGCCGGGCGTCACTTCAGTGGTGCCGAAATAAAAGTTCGCTTGCGCATTTGCTTTGACAATGCCGACCACATCGCCGTCTTTTAAAATATGCACATCCGCATTAGGATACGCCTTCCCTTCCACGACGACCTTGGTGGGAACTTGCGGCGCGACCGATCCCCCCTGAAAACCGCCGGCTACCCCCCCGCCGCCGCCCGCGCCGGAAGGGGTTGGAGGAGGAGGTGGAGGGAGGCTTTCTGTCTTACATGATGCCGAACACCTGTCTCCCGCGATATTATTGCCGTCGTCACACTCCTCTCCTTGCGTTGTTTGAAGAATAAAATCGCCGCAATAAGGACCCCAGCTCTTGCAGGTGCTGCCACAGTATCGCTCGGCTATTGACAGTCCATAGCGGCCATTATTGGCTCCCCCGTCGCATAATTCGCCGCTTTCCACGATGCTATTGCCGCAAATGCTGATACGCACCATCGTTATCGCATCGTCAGCAAAAACGTTTACCGGCAAACCGCCGATAAAAAGAACAAGCGCTAAAAAGAGCGCTCGAGAGAGAACGAAGTTTTGTGCATGCCGTAATCGCATGGTATAAGGTTATTGTTTTTTCTTTCGTCTGCGGTACAAATGCACAAAAGCGTAGAGGATGCCGACAATAACAAGAGTTCCGCTTGACAGTATTATTGCTTTATCCCGCGCAGAAAGCCCGGTGAACCCGTATCCCGCATCGGAAGCAAGTGTGCCGTAAGGTAAGACGCTTAAACCAAGTTCCCCCTCCTGCGCAACCCCGCCCTCTTTATAAATCGCATATTTTATCCGATAGCTTCCTACGGGAAGTCGCGTAGGGAGTTCCGCGATGACTTCTTTTGTTTCAAACGGCTTTACCTCTTGAATCGCATTCAGCTTATGCACCGTCTCTAAAAGGGTATTGCCTGTCACATCATAGATCGCAAAAACCACATCGGACGGCGTGATGGAGATATTTCCGGTATTTTCAAGCTGCATCGCGAATTTGATCTTCCCCGGGAAATACATCCACCAGAACCAATGCCCTTCATTCAGATCGGAAATGCTGATACGCCGAATTTTAAAATCAAAAATCTTTTTATCGATAATATTCAGATCAACATCCACCTGCGCCCCTAACGCAATCATCACCGAACCGGAACTGGGCGGCGCCAGCGATGTCGTTGTGATCCGTATATTTCCTTTGTAGCGGCCGAACTCTGCGCTATCCGGGACATTCACTGAAACGATGATAGGCACCTGCTGTTCGCCTTTGGGAAGGATGAATTGGGCTCCCCTGTCGACGGAAAACCATTTATATGCGTTGGGAACGTCTATGAGAATTTCCGCCTTAAGATCTTCGATCGGATCTCCGCGCACAAGAATGATTTTTTGCTCGTAGTGGGAGTTCCGCGTAAGACTTTCGTTTTTAACGTAAGGCGGCGTAATGCCAAAACCCGCAAAAACAGCCGGCGCCGGGAGCGCGAAGAAAACCAATAAAAAGAGTACCGCTTTTTTCATTCAACGAAATTGGTTTAAAACTTCCCTACCACTGCTGAGCCTCACCCTTTACACCGATAATGGTATTTTGCCCGGTGTAGTCGCCCGCAAGCGTAATGGCGGAAGGAATGTTGATGCCCCAGAATGTATCGAGCGATGCGGGCGTGCTCGTGCTTGTTGTCTTGGGAATATTACGGTCAAATCGAACGCCGGGGCTCGCCAATAGCGCTGTTGCGGAAGCATAGGCAACTCCTGTCGCGTCATATTTTTGGCTTCCCACGGGAATGGTGTCTGACGGAGCGCCGCTGCACGCCGGGAAGGTAGTACACATCCCTAAACCATAGAGCGTTTCGTCCAGCCCGACATTGCCGGTAGCAATCACGCCAAGCGTCCTGTCAATAGGATCATTGGTTTCTCCGGGCTCCAAACTTCCGTAATTGATCGCGGCCGCGCTTGTCGAATATGCGAGAAAACTCTGCACTTCGTTGCCGCTCGTCCCTTCAACCAATGCGCTTGCCGCACTATTGTCATCCGTCGCCCGAACTGAAGCGAGCCAGTTTTCCGCAAACCACGTTGAATCGGTTAAGTTCGCTCCATCGGTGGGATCGGCGATATACCACAACGGGAACGTACAGGTCCATGTCGCATCCGCGTCGGAAGCTCCTGAACAAGAGCCGACATCCTGCGAGCAGTTCAGATTCCACATCGCAAGCCCTGTGGCGGCCGGATAGCAGCTGTTGGCATTGTAATTACCGGCAATTTGACAGCTTGCGGATGTTACGCCTGAACGATATACATCCGTAATCGCC
This sequence comes from Candidatus Azambacteria bacterium RIFCSPHIGHO2_02_FULL_52_12, assembly GCA_001775835.1. GTDB lineage: Bacteria > Patescibacteriota > Minisyncoccia > GWC2-36-17 > WO2-46-25 > WO2-46-25. The sequence continues at coordinate 24,937 of MEYP01000010.1, forward strand.
GTGGAGATTTCATCGCCGCTCGTTGCGTTTTGACAGCTGTTGGCGTCCGTCACGGTGAACTTTACTTTAAAACCGCTGGTCTCTCCCTGGGGAGCGGTGAGTGTAAGCGGTCCCGCCTCATCGGTATCAAGCAAGCTCACCGTGGCCGCCGCAATCGTCGGCGCAACATTTGAAACGGTAACAACGGAATCCGCCCCTTGTTGTCCTCCGGTAGCGGCAAGGGCATGGTTATCTCTTACAAACCCGTATGCCGCGTAATTTTTATCCTGTTTCGGATTTTCCAAGACAAAATCACAGGTCGGATTTGACGCACCCAGTGCCGTACTGCAATACGTTCCTCCGGCGCCGCATGCGGAACCGGTGAAGTCATTCGCCTTACATACAAAAAGCTGTACCGTGTCGGCTCCCCCGAGCGTATCCGGGTCGGATGCCGTCGTTGTCCACGTCACGGTGCCACTGGGCGGCTGAGGAGAGTTGTCGGCAAAGACGGTAAGGGTCGGGCGGTGATTCACCACGAACGGGGATGCGGTATTGCCGGTTCCCTGTTTATATGTTGCGTTACAGCGGGGCACCCCGGCGTTGCCGTCGCAAATCCATGCGTACCAGTCGTTGCTTTCGGGATCCGCCGCAAGCGCCGTATAGGTCGCTGTCGCTTGCGCGGCGCTTGCCGTCAGCGATGAAACGCCCAGATGGTTGGGGGCGCCGCCGTTGCAGATCGGCGCGGCGCTTGCGTTTGCCGTGGGAGCGCCGCTCGTCCGGCACACCAAAAGATAAAATGATTCCCCGTTGGGGTCGGTTGCGGTTCCCGTCCAGCTGACTGTCGCGCCGATATTGGTCGGCGAAGCCGTTGAAGATTCCGCCGCTTCCTGCGCGTCCACCGACCAGCTCGGGGGCGTATTCAGCACCGTTACGGCCGTGGTCGCGGTGTTTGCATTTGCTTTCTCAAAACCGCCCGTGCCAAAATCAATGCCTACGCCGATAAGAAAAAACACAAGACCGAGGCTAAGTGAAAAAATGGTTATTTTCCCTGCTGTATTTTCCATA
>MEYP01000010.1:25998-31029 GCA_001775835.1 Candidatus Azambacteria bacterium RIFCSPHIGHO2_02_FULL_52_12
AATAAAATGGGTTGTTTCTATGATACCATAAAACTGAAATACAATGCCATATCCACTTCTTTTTTCATTTATATCGGATAGCATCAAGCGGGTTGAGCGCCGCAGCCCTGCGCGCCGGGAAAACTCCGGTCAGAAATCCGACAATCCCGGAAAACGCTATGATAAAAAGCAAAAACGGCAAGGGGAATTTAAACAACGTCACCGCCGCCCCGCCAAAATGGCTCGCAACCGTATTCATAAGCGCATTCAATAGCAATCCTATGCCGACACCGATTGCGATTCCGGCGACACCCCCCAAAAAACCAACGATAATGGCTTCCGAAACGAACAGCACTTTAATATTGGACGGCGAGCCGCCGATCGTGCGCATAACGCCGATTTCATTGGTGCGCTCAAGAAGCGTAACGGTCATGGTATTGAACATGCCGATGGCCGACACCACGAGCGCTATGCCGCCAAAAACCGCGAGCACCGCCTGTACTCCTTTGAAAATCTTGTTTGCCTGATCAACCGTTTTAGAAAGCCCGGTAACCATAAATCCCTGCTTCACCAGTTCCGCTTGCACCGCGTCAAGAAATTCGCTTTTTATGACGCGCACCTGCGCTTTTTCATAATGTCCGATATGGAATTTTGAAGAAAATTCGACAAGCGGCATGATCGCGATGATTGCCGAGTTGTCGTTCGTCACGCCGCGCACGCGGTAGTCCTTGTTCAGCGAAACTTCCTCTGTTTCGGCAGCTCCTTCTTTAGGAACGAAGACCCTGAAACGCACAGATTTGCCCACGACCTCCGACGGATTTTTAATGCCGAAAAGCTTGAGCGCTCCTTTTGAAATAATGACGCTACTGCGCGCTTGCTCTTCTTCGCCATCCTTGAAAAGCTCGCCTTCTTCGGTGATGATGCCGCTGTAACGAAAATAGGACGCGTTGACGCCTTGCAAGAATACGTTGCCGGTCAAGCCGCCGTAGGTCATCAATGCGGGGAAACTGACCAGCGGAGACACGTCTTTCACCTGATCTATCTTGGCGAATGAAGCAAGGTGGGCGGCATCGAGTATTACAGCCTTGGAAGGAGGATTCACCACGCTCAAACTCAACAGCGTTTCGCCATACACGATTTTTTCAAGCAACAGGCCTTGTAAGCCGAATCCGAGTCCCACCAGCACCACCACGGCGGCGATTCCGACGCCCATACCTAAAATCGTCAGCCACGTGCGCGCGGGATTAGTCTTGAACATGCGCGTGGAAAGTTTTGCGATGTCTTTGAGTTTCATAGCGCTTCTTGTTCGTGTTCATGCGCGACAGGAACGCCCTGCGCCAACAGTTTTTCCAGATACAGCGTCATGGCCCGGGCTGTCCGTGCGCCGAAGCCGACGCCGCCTTTAGCAAGCGGGAGATTAAGCAGCGCCTGAAAATCCTCTTTGCGGGTGATGCCGTAGACTCTGTCGGCGATAATTTCATCGAATCGCTTCATTTGGAGCGGGGTCACTTGTCCCGTATACACGTCAAGCAAATGCGCTCGCAAGCGTCGCACGAAAGCGCGCTGGTATGAGGCGGGAGCATTTGCTTCTCTCATTTTTCGCAGGCGCATCACGTCGCGCGACTCTTCAAGCATCTTTTTCATTTTCTGGGTCATCATGCCTCCGGCAGACCGCGTGAGCCCGATGCCTTCCTGCGCGAACGGAGTTATCATTTTCTGTAAAAAGGAATCCCCGCTTATCTTGCCTTCCAGCATCTCTTTGACCACGCCCTCCAGCCGCGAAAGCTGTTCAAAATTGAGTTTTTGCGTCAGGTAGTTGATGATGCTTTTTACGCGAAGCTCGTCGGGGGAAGAGTAAGGATAAATGCGGGCGAGCTTTTCCACTTCGGTTATAATGGTCGTGCCCGCTTCGGTCTTTTTGATCTGCGCTTTTTCCGGATTGATCACCTCGCGTTCGAGTTTTCCGTCACGCACATAATACACGCGGTGCGCATAGGGCAGATATTTTGCGTCGTGCGTCACCAAGATGATGGTCTTTTTGTCTTTCTGGTTGATTTCTTCAAAAGTATCCATGACTTGTTCCGCGGAAATGCTGTCAAGATTCCCTACCGGTTCGTCAGCCAGTAAAATTTCAGGGTCGTTGATCAACGATCGCGCCACCGCGACGCGTTGCATTTGCCCGCCCGATAAATTTGCCGGCAATTTATGCGCAATATTCTCGATACCAAACCGCTTTAATAAAATCTTCGAGCGGGCTTCGCGCTCCACAGAATCAACGCCGGCAAAAATTTGCGGAAGACTGACGTTGTCAAGCACGTTTAAAGAGGGAATAAGATTGAAAGACTGGTACACGATCCCAATCGTCGACTGCTGGTAACGCACCATTTGATCCGAGGTGTATTTGTAAATATTCTCCCCTTTCACAAAAATTTCTCCGCCCGAGGATGGTAACGCTCCTAAAATACAGTACAACAGAGTCGATTTTCCGCATCCTGACGGACCGAATAAAATAATATACTCTTGCGGATAGATCTCGACTGTTTCCCCTTTGAGCGCCTTAAACTCGTTAGACTTCCCCTGATTGTAGGTTATTTCGAGTTCTTTGGTTTGAATAATCGGTTTCATCGTGACAATTATTTCCCTATTTGTTTTACCCAGCCGAAGGTCCCTTCGAAATTCTCCAGAATGATATCAATGATGCTTTTTTCTTTTTCCGGCGTGAACAATACGAAATCTTCCGAACGCGCCGCGTTGCCGCTCCGGTCCTTGCATTCGACCCAGAATTTATACACCATGGAAGGAGCGAATTCAACCACCACCTGCACGTGATGCGTCGTAAAATCAATTTCTTTTCCCTGCGCCTCCGTGTCGTTCCCGCTCGAAGCGAGCCCCTGACGGTACGAAAACTGGCAGAGCGCGAGCTCGTCGGTATCCCAGCTTATAATGGTCTGAATCTTCGTTTCAGCGCCCGGATACAGCGTCGATTCGTTTGTCACATGAAAAATGATCGGTGGCGACTCGTCTTTAATGGTCGTAAAAAAGAGCGGGGCGCTCTGGATTTTTTCTCCCGCTTCGTTTTCCGCCTTTACTACTGCGGAATACCGGGCGCCGAAAGAAAGATTTTTCAATTGCACGATATGGCTTGTTAAAAATGTCGGAACGCCTTCGGACCGGACTTCCCTGGTCGCGATATTGGTATATTCCACCAATGCGGAAGTCGGCACGTTTGTGTTCCAGCTCATTGTCGCGGAGACATCTTCCACTTTCTTCACGGAAAGACCCGTTATTTCAGGCAGGATTGATTTCGTCGTAAAGACGGCATCCAGGCTTTTCCCCGCTTCCCCGATATTCCCCCGCGAAGAAACCCGGAAATGATAGGTCGTTGCCTGCTTCAGATTGGGGATTCTGACAACATGCGCAACAGTAAGATCAGTCTCTTCCCCCTCCGTAAACGCATACGGATCGTCTTTCCCCGGGTCGTATTCCGCCTGGGATGCGAGCGAAACCATGGAATTCGCCTTCTTATCGGTTACCCATGAAATTTCCGCCCAATCAACGCCGACTGAAATTTGCGGGGTGCCGATAATGACCGGCGGGCTGGCAATATCTTTGGCGATATCGCCGAGTTTTTCCGCAATTAGCGCAAGCGCTTCCTGGTCGGTCACTTTCTCCAAAAGCGCATATGATTTTTCCGTTACTGCACGCTGTTCCGCGCTTGCAACTTTTTCGATTCCCTTGATATTTTTCAATCCTTTTGTGGTGAACGTGTAGCCGCTTGAGATCGCCTGGTTGCCTGTGGGATCAGATGAAATGGCGCGAAAGTGATAGATGGTGGAAGGGTCAAGCCCGCTTATGACGATTTCATGCGTCGTTTTATCGAGAACAGGGTCGCGTGAGATCCCGTAATTTTTATCAAGGCCGTAATTCACCAGTGAATCTGATTGTTCATTGGTTTTCCACGTGATAACCGCGCTATTCTCTTTGATCTCTCCCATTTTCAGGCTGGTTATTCTTGGCGGCGTTTCGTCTTTTTCAAGCTGCGCGTGAGTTATGGCGCCATAGAAAAACATGGCGCCGACAGCGGCGCAGGCGCACCATGCGAAAAAAACCATGATAGTTCGTAAAGAAAAGCGCATCATAGGCATAAGAACACTCTCCAGTATACCATATGCCGCGGGGATTTATGGAGCGGCGATGATGGTGTTCGTTCCGCCATAGGAGCCGCTGGGCGTTCCGTTGGGGACCCCCACTCCCCAGTAGAGCGTCCCTTGCACCGGCGTCGTCGAGGTCGGCTTTGCCAGATTCAATCCCGAGGCCGTGCTTACGGCAGTGAGAGCCGTGCCGCCGGCGCTGTAGGTGAAGGAGCTGAGCGAATATTTCTGCTGGGAGACCGGTATGGTTCCGGGTCCCGTCATATCCGCTCCGGAGACCGGTATGGTGATGGCCGCATTACCGGTATTGGTGATGACCATTGTTTGATTGGTGGCGCCGGTGTCGGTTGAAGGGTTCAGCGATCCATAATTGATGGCGGCGGGCGTGCTGATCGCATACAGCGTATTGAGCTCGACGGCGGGCGCGGTGCTTGAAGCGCTTGCGCCCTGCTTGTCAACGACGGTTATGGTCCCCATCCATGTTTCGGCGGCAAACGTCCCTATATCCGTCGGATCGGCGAAGAACTGCATGCTTGCGGTGCAGGTGACGGTACAGCTGTTGCCCGCGCAGGAAGAGAACGAACAGGATGCGACGGCATAACAATTACTGTTGTTTGCGGCGCACGCGGCCCCGACGCCCGAGCGGTAGATCGTGCTGGTGGCGGAAGCAAAGTCGGAAAATCCGTTGGGGTCGGTTGCGGTAGCGGCCACTGAGACGCTCTTGGTGGTCCCTTCCACGAGAGATATGGCGGCTCCTCCGTTCAGCGCAGTGCCGCTCAGCGAGGGCGGCTGGTTGCCGATCGTGAGCTCCGGATATACCCCGTAGGAGCTGAGAATCGCGCCTGTCGCGTATACGGCGCGGAAACAATAGTTGCTGCTGTTGAGCGCGGAATCGTTCACC
>MEYP01000011.1:0-506 GCA_001775835.1 Candidatus Azambacteria bacterium RIFCSPHIGHO2_02_FULL_52_12
CTCAAAAAGGGATCCGAAATCGCCATTCTCGCGCCGCTGGTCAAAGACAAAAAAGGGGAGCACAAGAATATCATCGAGCACATCGCGAAAGCGGGGTATCGGCGCGCGCGCGTCAACGGCGAGGTCATGCTTATAGAAGAAGCGCAGACGCTCGAGCTTGACCGGCACAAAAAACATACCATCGAAGCGGTGGTGGACCGGCTGACCGTCGAGTCGGGCGTGGACCGGCCGCGGCTTGCCGATTCCGTGGAGACGGCTCTGCGCATCGGCGAAGGGTGGATGGTCGCCGCGGTTTCCGGCTCGGAAGACCTGATATTTTCCGAAAACTTCGCCTGCGCCGTATGCGGCATTTCACTGCCCGAGATAGAGCCGAGGAATTTTTCGTTCAACAGCCCCCACGGCGCCTGCGCGGCGTGTTCTGGGCTGGGAAAAAGCATGATAGTAGACCCCGAGCTTCTCATTCCCAATCCTCGTTTGAGCATTGCCGAAGGCGCGGTCAAGGCGAT
>MEYP01000011.1:564-1248 GCA_001775835.1 Candidatus Azambacteria bacterium RIFCSPHIGHO2_02_FULL_52_12
GGGTTTTCGCTCAATACGCCGGTGGAAAAGCTGTCGAAAGAAACAATGCATGTCTTGTTGTATGGCGGAACGCCGCATCATTTCGAAGGCATCACGCGCAATCTGGAACGGCGGTGGCGCGAGACCGATTCGGACTGGATCCGCGGCGAAATAGAAAAATACATGATTGTGAAGCGGTGTGTGGAATGCGGCGGCAAGCGTTTAAAAAAAGAAATGCTGTCGGTGCTGTTTCACGGCAAGAATATCGCCGACGTTTCTGCCTTGTCCGTCACGCGCTGCCGCGAGTTTTTCAGAAGCGTCACCCTCGGCAAAACGGAGCAGAAGATCGCAAGCCAGATAATCAAAGAGGCGGAGAACCGCCTCCGGTTCTTGGAGGATGTCGGGCTCGAATATCTGTCGCTTGACCGCGAATCGGAGACGCTCTCGGGCGGCGAAGCCCAGCGCATCCGCCTGGCGACGCAGATAGGTTCGCGCCTGGTGGGCGTGCTGTATATTCTGGACGAGCCGTCCATCGGCCTGCATGCCCGCGACAACGCGCGGCTCATCGGCACGCTCAAAGGGTTGCGCGACTTGGGCAACACGGTGGTCGTCGTCGAGCACGACAAAGAGACGATGCTCGCGGCCGACTGGGGGGGGGAAATCGGCCCCGGCGCGGGCGCCGCCGGCGGCAAGGGGGGGTTTGAA
>MEYP01000011.1:1271-9229 GCA_001775835.1 Candidatus Azambacteria bacterium RIFCSPHIGHO2_02_FULL_52_12
ACGCGGCCGACGAAAGCCTGAAGATAAAACAGGCGCCCGCCAAGGAACATAAAAAAGCGCATCTTGAGATCAAAGGCGCACAGGAGAACAATCTGAAAAATATCGACGTGAAGATCCCGCTTGCCGAGCTGGTGTGCATCACGGGAGTTTCCGGTTCGGGCAAAAGCACCCTGGTGGACGATATTCTGGCGAAAGCGCTCGCGCGGGAATTTTACGACGCGAAGGCGGTTCCCGGAAAGCATAAAACGATCACCGGCATCGAGCACATCAACAAAGTCATCCACATCGACCAGTCGCCCATCGGCAGAACGCCGCGATCGAACCCCGCGACGTACACGGGCGTGTTCACCGTTATCCGCACGCTGTTTGCGCAAACGCAGGAAGCGAAGGTGCGGGGATATAAGGCGGGGCGCTTCAGTTTCAACGTGAAGGGCGGACGGTGCGAAGTGTGCGAGGGGCAGGGGCAGAAAAAAATAGAGATGCATTTTCTGCCGGACGTGTACGTGGAGTGCGAAGAATGCTACGGTACGCGGTTCAACAAAGAGGCGCTTGAAGTCGAATTCAAAGGGAAGACCATCGCGGCCGTGCTTGCCATGAGCGTGGACGAGGCGCACGCGTTTTTCGAGCATATTCCGACCGCCAAAAACGTCTTGAGCGTTCTGAAAGAGGTGGGCTTAGGTTATATCAAACTGGGACAAAGCGCCACGACGCTCTCGGGCGGCGAAGCCCAGCGCATCAAGCTCGCCAACGAACTGGCGCGCCGCGACACGGGCCTGACGCTCTACATTCTGGATGAACCGACGACCGGCCTGCATTTTGAAGACGTTTCACGGCTCTTGGTGGTCTTGCGCCGCCTGGTGAACAAGAACAACACCGTACTGGTCATCGAGCACAATATGGACGTGATAGCGGGAAGCGATTGGATCATCGACTTAGGGCACGAAGGCGGCGATAAAGGCGGCGAGCTTATCGCGTCGGGGACCCCCGCCGACGTCGCGCGCAACAAAAAAAGCTACACAGGACAGTTTTTGCGCGATGTAGTATAATACAGAGAAATTCGCCACCTCGACCGAAGATGCCATTCAAGCAACGCCCGCACATGAATAGGGAATGAGGAATTATGAATTGTGAATAAAACAGCGCCTTCTCTTCGTAATTCTTAATTCGTTATTCTTAATTCATACCTTATGGTGAACTTCAAGATTTTTTCGGTCAGCGAATATACGGAATATCTCAATGAAGCGTTGTATCCCTTGGACGCAGTGGTGGAAGGGGAGATTTCCGAGTACAAAGTCAACCAGCAAAAATGGGTGTTCTTCAAGATTAAAGACGAAAATTCCGTCCTTGATTGTTTCGGCGTCATCTTTAAGCTCAAATTTCCGCTGGAAGACGGCATGCGCGTGCGCTTGTACGGCAGGCCGAAAATCTATCCCAAATCGGGGAAGTTGAGCATCACGGTAGACTGGGTGGAGCCCTCGGGCGAGGGGGCGCTCAAGCGCGCGTTTGAACTCTTGAAAAAAGAGCTTGAAAAAGAAGGACTGTTCGCGCAGGGGCGCAAGCGCGCGATTCCGCGGTTTCCGCGAAGGATAGGGCTTATCACGTCGCGCGAATCGGCCGCGTACGAGGATTTTCTGAAAATTCTGCGGCATCGGTTTTGCGGCATCGAGATCTATCTGTATCATGCGCAAGTGCAGGGCATGGATGCCATCGAGAGCATCACGCGGGCATTTTCATATTTCAACGAACAGCAGAAAGAGTTGCGTTTGGATTGCATCGCGCTCGTGCGCGGCGGCGGAGCCGTGGAAGATTTGGCGGCGTTCAATTCCCGCGAAGTCGCGTACGCCATTTTCGGGTCTGGAGTGCCGGTGGTGTCGGGTGTCGGCCACGAGCCGGACGTCACCATCGCCGACTTTGTCGCCGATGTGCGCGCGTCCACGCCGTCCAACGCCGCCGAGCTTATCGCGCCCGACAAGCAGGGCGTGCTCGGGGAGATCGAAGTCATGGAGGAGAGATTTTCCGGCGCCATGGCTTCTTTGCACAACGATGCCGCGCAGACCATCGCCGATTTCATGGTCCACCTGGATACGTTCATCGCGCACAAAGTGCACGCGCTTTCTTCTGCCGTCGCCGCGTTCGGATTCCATTTGAAATTTTTCCAAGAACGCGTTATCATGCAGAAATCAAAAATTGAGCATTTCGCGCGGCTTATCAAAAGCATGAGCCCGCACGCGGTGCTGGCGCGGGGCTATGCGATTGTGAAGAAAAAGGGCGCGGTCGTCGCAAGCGTGAGACTTCTTCAGCCGAAAAATATCATATCCGTGGAAATGCAAGACGGCGCATTTCAGGCGGAAGTATTGCCCTAACCCCCCCCATGCCCATCTGCCGACAACTGAAAACAGAGCTTGACGCCATCCGCGCTCTCGCGACGGAGTTTGACGCCGCCTTTGACCATGTTAAAGAAACGGGGGACATGGCGGAAGCGAAAGCTCTCAAAGCCCGGATTGAAGAGAAGATGGCATCCCTGAAAGAGAAGCTCTGGCCGTTTGAATCTTTATCCAAAAAAGAGATGCAAGAGCAGTATGAAAGCCAAATGGCTCTGTGTCGGGAGAGAGGATTGTTGCAAACTCTTTCCGGCAAACAGGAAGGGATCAAAGACGAGCGCGGCAACGAATACCTTCCGCCGGCGTTTGAAGAAGTGCTCGCGGCATTAAAAACGGAAGCAGTATACAGAGAAACGATTGAAACATTTGAAAAGCCGCTTGTGCTCATCACGCCTTTCGCGCTGCCGCCACAAACCATGGTGGACGCGTACGGAAAACAGATAGGCGAACATTTTGTTGAAAAAACAACAAAAGGAGACCGCAGAATCCCCGATAGAAACAAAACCAGACTGTTGGGGGTTGACAGAGAGCCCCTGGAGTTAAGAGTGGATGGACGCAATGTTTTTTTTAGCGATTCGTTGGAAAACCCGACCTATTATTTCCCTCAATGGAACAAAGACGCGGAAAGAGTGAAAGCAACGGGAGGAATGACCAAACAAGAAGCCATAACTCGCCTCAACGGCTGGGCGATAACCATTGTTGAAGACATCTCTCTGGCTCCGGAAAAAGGACAGGGAAAGACAAAAAGAAAAGAGATTACCATCAAAGGCGCGGCAAAAACTATCGAAAGAAAACAGGTTGAGGGAGGACTCGACGTCGCACAGCAGTATGCATTGTTACAACAGCACAACGAGGAAGGACTGACTCCCGAGGAATATATTTTCTTCGCCATGCTTCATTTGCGACAATCAAATTCCGTCCTGGACGATGACAGAGAAACAGCTTATTATTGCCGTCTTTTGGGAGTCGCAACCGCCTCAGGCGCTGTTCCGTACGCGTACTGGAACCGCGACTACCGGCAGGCGTTCTTGGGCGGGTACGATCTCGGCGGCCGTGGCGGCTATTACGGCGTTCGTTCCGGGGTGAGAGTTCACCCTGTGAAAAAAGCTTGATATTTGGGATTTGGGGTTTCTTTTGGGATTTGATTTTTGGTTTTTGTGATTTTTGAAAAAATGCAACGGGAACCGGCGAGTTGAAGGTAAGATATTTCAAAAACTTGACTTTTAAAAATATCGGAGTAAAGTGAATGTATGGATATAGATAAATTTATAAAAAGGGATATTTTCCAGGATCTCAAAGATCATGCGAGTAAAAAAGAGATTACTCTGATAGTCGGGCCGCGTCAGGCCGGCAAAACAACCCTCATGAGTAAACTCAAGGAGTTTCTTGATTCCAGCGGCGAGAAAACTCTGTTTTTGAACCTTGATTTTGAAAATGATAAAAAATATTTTCTTTCCCAGGATACTTTTATTGATAAGCTCAATCTGGAGTTTGGCACGCGGAAAGGATATGTTTTTATTGACGAGATTCAAAGAAAAGATAACGCTGGTCTTTTTTTGAAAGGCATTTACGACAGAAATCTTCCTTATAAACTAATCGCCTCAGGGTCAGGCAGTCTTGAGTTGAAAGAAAAAATACATGAATCGCTGGCCGGCAGAAAAATGGTATTTGAAGTGGGGCCGGTTTCTTTCGCGGAGTTTATCCACTTTAAAACCGAATACGCCTACGAGCATAAAGCCAGAGATTTTTTCAGGATTGAAAAAGAAACGGTTGAAAAGTTTCTGAAGGAATACATGAATTTCGGCGGCTATCCTCGGGTCGTTGTGCAGAGTACTTCAAGCGACAAAGCAAGAGTGATTGATGAAATTTACCGCAGCTACCTTGAACGGGACGCGGTGTACCTTTTGAAAGTTGAAAAAATTGAAGCTTTCAGCTCGCTGGTCAAACTGCTTGCATCCCAGACGGGGAACATAGTAAATTACTCGGAAATTTCAAACACGCTCGGCATCTCTTCGCAAACCGTCAAAAACTATCTGTGGTACTTGGAAAAAACATTTATTGTCAGGAAAGTAAGCCCTTATTTCAGAAATGTCAGGAAAGAAATCACCAAGTCGCCAACGGTGTATTTTTACGACCCCGGGCTTAGAAATTACGCGCTTGGCCTTTTTGGAAGATTGGAAGCGCCGGACAGTCTTGGATTTGCGTTTCAAGGCATTGTTTTCAACATCCTCTTTGCCCGCTGTTTTTTTTCCAACGCGAAGATACATTTCTGGAGGACTCTTGATAAAGCGGAGGTGGATTTTGTTTACTCGCAAGGAGATACGCTCATTCCCATTGAGGTGAAATACGCGGATTTTAAAAAACCGGTCATCGAAAAGTCACTCAGAAGCTTTATTGATAAATATAGCCCAAAAACCGCGCTGGTAGTCACCAAAAGTTTTCAAGCGCATGTTGACTGTCAGGGAACGAAAATCGTATTTTTGCCATTTTGGGAATTCATTACGGATGCATCTTTATTGCCATAACCCCCCATGCCAATCTGCCAACAACTGAAAACAGAACTGGATACCATTGCCGCTCTCGCGGCGGAGTTTGACGCCGCCTTTGACCATGCCAAAGAAACGGGGGACATGGCGGAAGCGAAAGCTCTCAAAGCCCGGATTGAAGAGCAGATGGCATCCCTGAAAGAGAAGCTCTGGCCGTTTCGGGAACTGCCCCGACAAGAGCTGGAGAAACAATACCAATCCCACCAAGAGATACTCAAAAAAACAGGCATCCTGGAACGGTTCTCCACGGGAGGAGAGCCGGGTTTACCCCGTAGCTCGCCGGAGACGATGGTATGGGGCATCAAAGGCATAGACAATAAAGAATACCCCTTCCCGTCTTTTGAAACGATTCTCCGCCTGATGCGAGAGAACAAAGAGGTCATGCGGGAAAAACAAGCCCAGGGCTTCACCCGACTCCTTATCACCCCCTTTGGCATGAAGCTGGAAGATCTCGCAGAAACATACAAACAAGCCGTTCTCAAACATCACCGAGAAGGCACACTGTTTTATACGAGAAAGGATCCGAAAGACGAAACCGAAGCGCTTGAGCCGGTAGCATTGCATGATGACTGCGAAACCAACCCCGACCATGCGCCCCTGTGGGTCTGGGATACATACAACAATGCGGACACCACCGGGGCACTGGTGTATCATCCTCAAGAGTTCTCAAGAAAGAACCACCGTGGCACAACCAAGCGCGAATTGCTTACCAGCGCTGGCGGGTGGCATATCCAGCTCATAGAGGATCTCCCCAACATTCCCAGAAAAGACCAAGGAAAAACCATCGGCGGCAGACCCAGACTGGACACCGCCGGCTCAAGCATCACACCATACATCAAACAGGGGAAAACCGTCCCCTCCCCGCAAGAATATCTCACCGCTCTCCACCAGGACCCCCGTTACCGCCATGAACACGGCATGACCCCCGAAGACCAGCTTGCCTACGCCATCCTCCACCTGGAACAGACCAATCAAGTGATAGACAACTACCAAGGCAACGGCAGTATATCCTATCAGCTGGGAGCATACTTTCCGGCCTCGGGCGCTGTTCCGTACGCGTGCTGGTACCGCGACGGCCGGCAGGCGCGCTTGGGCAGGCTCGATCCCGGCGGCCGTGACGGCGTTTGCGGCGTTCGTTCCGGGGTGAGAGTTTTGAAACCTTGAGATTTGATCTTCGGGGTTTCTTTTGGGATTTGATTTTGAAATTCGTTGTTTGAAAACAAGTGAAAAAAGAGCGGTGAAAAGCCACCCGGCTCGGGCCGGGCTACCGCATGTTGTTTTGCCTCAAAAAAAACAGCACACGTTTGCCATGGATTACTGTTTGAGCAAACGCTGTTTGGCAGCAACAAAAAACACACAAACTCTCACGGATTGGCAATGCTTGTCCCGAGGAACGGGGTGAAAAATGCAAACCAATGCGAGAAGCGGCGGTTGCGACTGTTGCTTTTCAAAAGAAGAGCGTTGCAATCAAGCGCCTCAGGCGCTGTTCCGAACGCGTACTGGAACCGCGACAACCGGCAGGCGAACTTGGGCAGGCTCGATCCCGGCGGCCGTGACGGCAATTACGGCGTTCGTTCCGGGGTGAAAGATTGCGTGTTCAAAGATTTCATCCAGCCGCCGAGCATTCTGCCGATTTCGGCACATTTGCTTTGCGTCTGGAAAATCTTTGTTTCGTTTGCGATTTTCAACTCCAGAAAAAGACGCAGTTTCAGCGTTGCGATTTCTAGATGGCTTCCTCCTTTAATAAGATAGGAAGTTTTCATCGGTTTTGGAGCGTTTTTTGCCATAATCAGTTCTTGGAGCAGGGACAAAACGCTATTTTCCAAACTTATTCCCAGAGAGTATCGCCATTTTTTTTCGCTGTGATGAGTCATGTCGATGACTTGTTTATATACCTCGTAAGTTCTATTTATTATGGGAAGCGTATCCATAGATTTAAGTTTAGCAAATATTTGGCAAAGTTGGCAGAAGTTCAGAAGAGGGAAAAGAAAAAGCAAAGAGCTTGAGCATTTTCAATATTATGTGGAAGAAAATCTGCGCACCTTGCACGACGAGCTCAACGGCGGCATATACCGACATGGCGGCTATAGAAAATTTATCGTGCACGACAACAAACGCAGAGAGGTCGCGGTGGCGAGCATCAGGGATCGGGTCGTTCACCGGCTGGCATATGAATATCTCGTTCTAGTATACGACAAAATGTTCATCTATGACGCATGGTCGTGCAGAAAGAAAAAAGGATTGGTCGACGCGATTGAAAGAACGCAAAGTTTTTTAGGCAGGTTTCCATGCTGTTTTGTATGGCGGTCAGACATTAAAAAGTTCTTTGACCATGTTGACCACGAAGTTTTAACGGATATCCTTCGTTTCAGGGTTGCTGACCCGCAGGCCCTTTATCTCTTAACGGAAATTATCAGGAGCCATTCGGTAATCACGGGAAAAATTGGGTCGGCGCGCAAAAAAGGAATACCGATTGGCAATCTCACCAGCCAGATTTTCGCCAATATTTATTTGCATGAGTTTGACAGGTTCATGAAACATGACATCAAGCCGCTGGCGTACGCGCGTTACGGCGATGACTTTGTTGTTCTTTCGGACACCACGAACCTGCTTTTTCGTATCAAGGAAGAAGCGACGGCATTTCTCAAGGAAAGGCTGCGACTGGAAATAAACGCAAAACATGATAGGATAGTGAAAGCAAGGCAAGGGTTGAAATTCTTAGGAATGGAGATTTTTCCTAAAGGCAGGCGGTTGAATAAAAGAAATTGGCAGAGAGTAACATCAAGATTGCAGTTAACGAATATCTCCAGTTATAGCGGGCTGGTAGAAAAACACAGCACCAAGAAGCGCATGAAAGAATTTGATTGGATAGCGTTGGAAAAATTAAACGGCATGATTTAGCATGAGCATGGAAAAACCGTTGGAAAAAATGGAACAGCCGGAACGGGAATTGCGCGATGGCGGCGCGGAGCATGCGGAAGCCCCACAGGACAATCCTACGGGGCAGGCCGCGCTGGAACTTGGGCATCGT
>MEYP01000011.1:9246-16630 GCA_001775835.1 Candidatus Azambacteria bacterium RIFCSPHIGHO2_02_FULL_52_12
AGGTCAAAAGCTGATTGACGGCAACAAGTTTAACTTTGAGCTTTTCGCGGAAAGCGCCGCGCCGCGCTTTCGGTTGTCCGACAATTTTTACATGCTTTTTGAAAAAAAAGAGGTGCACATGAACGCCGATTGGTTCGCGGATCGAAAATTTTCCGACCAACAGCTTCTGTGGGCGACGTATCACGAGCTGGCGCATTTTTATGATTTCGCGAACGATCATAAGGCGATTTTAAAAAAGTTTGAGCAGATGCGGGAGTCGGCGCGAGAAACCGGAGCAACGCTTGCCGAAAAATACACGCAACTGCGCGGCGAAATACCGGCCGACTTGCTGGCGCAAAAGACGATTGATGCGGAGCATCCCGAGCGCGGCACCATGAACAGGTTTGAACAAATCGCGTACGGCATCCATCATGAGTTTTTGAATATTATGGATGACGCGTATGTCAATTCGCTGGTTGCCAAGCGAAAACCGGCGTATGGGGAAAACGGCAGGCATGAGGACGAAGTGAAGCGGCTGTATCGCGAGCAATTATTCAGGGAAAGTGATTTCTCCGTTCTCCCGCGGCATAAACAGTTCGCGTACGCTCTTTTGCGCCGCGAGATGCTGCCGGGCGAGGCATCCGTCGTGAGCGAGGAAGTGGAGGCGGTTTTGCGTGAGAAACATCGCGTGCTTGGCAAGGAATATACCGCAGAGGAACTGGTACGTGAGTTGCTGACGGCGCGAAACGCGCGCGGCACGCGAGCGGGAACGCGCTATGAGATCATAGAGAAAACCCTTGCACCGATGTTTAAGGAGCTTCTGAACAAAGATATCGCGGACTGGCAATTTCCGAAAGCGCCGGAAACGCCTGAAGCGCAAGAATCACAAAAAGAAAAATCAGACGAGAGTGGCGAGGGCGAACAGAATCAAGGAGAGCAGGATACGCAAACGGGTAAGGAAGGAGAAGGAAAACAGCATGAAAGCGACCAAGAGGAAAACAAACAACACAATGCCAACGAGGAAAAGAACGCCGATTCCGAAGAAAAGCACGATGAACAAAAAGACGGTCAAGAAAAGCCGGGCACGTCATTCGCGGAAAACATTCATGACATGTTTAATCCGGAAAAGAAGGGTGAACCGGGCGGCGACGGGCCGGTGATTCCTTTTCCCGTGCAATCGCCAGAAGACATTAAAGATATTGTTGAGCAGTTTGAAAAATGGCAAAAAGAATGGCAGGACGCGCAACACAAAGAACAGGAAGCGCGCACAGAGGAGCCGGCGGAAAGCCGCGAAAAGCGCTTGAAAGAATTACGTGACAAGGCGTGGTGCGAGCGGTACGAAGTTGATTACAAAACACTCAAGCGTTACGAAGAAGCGGAGCGAAAAATCAAGCCGTATCTTGCCGCGCTTGACGCGCTGTGGCAAAGGATTATTTACGGATCATCGCGGGAGGTGATGACGCAGTCCGCCGGCCATTTCAAAGAAGGGGAAGAGCTGGACATTGACGAGGCGGTGCGGGAATTTTCCAAAATTCTTTCGGGCGAGCTGGACAAGGTGCGGGTGATGCGGCGCGATGAATCCGTGCGGGAGATGGTGTATCGTCCAGAACTGATTCGCGCGCGGTTCGTGGGGGACGCGTCCGGTTCCATGAACGCACAACGCCGCGAGATTTTGGAACAGGCATTCGTTCTTATTTTTTCTTCACTCCGGCGCTTTGAAACCTATCTAAATCTCACGCGGGGCAAAACAAAATCAAAACTGACCGTTGACACGGAGGCGTGGGTATTCGGTTCGGAGGCGGAACGGGTAAAGCCGTTTCGCGCGCGCGGCGATCATCAGCGCGAACGGGCGTCCATCATCCGCTCGTTCGGAGCATTGCAGGAAGATCATGGCGACACGCGGGACGACAAAGCTCTTTCGGCAATCGTCGCATCGCTCACGCCGGAAGAAGTACAAAAGATCAAGAGCGAAAAAATCATGGAATTGGTGTTTGAACTGACCGATGGCGGCACCCATGCCCAAGGCGTCGCCGCCGCCAAAGAAGCGCTTGCGGAACTTGAGCGCAAGGGAGTGATTATGCGCGCTTTTCAGATCGGTACCACGGACGAAAGCGAGCAAGCGACCTTTGACCATGTGTGGAATACCGACCGCGATGACGCGCCGCTTCGTGAAAAACGCGGAGAAGTTGTCGGCGCGGAGATTAAAAATCTTATCCCCGCGCTCACCCGCGCGCTTGCGGAATATCTGTCGCGTGTTGAATTGTAGCGGGAGAGTGTGGTACTCTGCGAAGAGACCCACAAAAACTAACCAATGTATATATATGGAGAACCCGGAACAATGGCAAAAAGCGGAAGAGTCACTCGCTGAAACAGAACGTCTCAAGCGGCACAAAGAAAGTCTGGAGAGCGAACAGGAGTTGTTTGCCGATTCCGGCGAGGTTGAGCGGATACGAACGGAAGAATCCGTCGGCGGTGTTTTGAGCATGGACGACGCGGAGCGACTGCTTGATGATGAAAAAAAAGAAGCCGTAGTTACGGACGAAGGGAAGAACGCGCAAACCATTGACGAAGAAATAAGCGAGCTTGAAGAAGGGATCACTGAAAGACTCGGAGAGAAACCGCACGAAACGGGAGGGCTTTTACGCAAAGAATTTCCGGTTGACGAAGAACAGCGTTCTCACAGCGACGCGTGGCGGATGGCGGCTTTTCGCGAGGACGCTTTCAGGAAAGGAATGCGCGAGTATGTGGCTCTTGAGCGCACAATCGGGAACGCACAAGACGCGACGGAAGCTGAACTTGTTTTGATTTCCCGTTTGGAGAAAGAAGAGAGCGTTATCCTTTCATCCCGCCGCGCGCGCGTGGAAGCGATACGAGCGAAGATAGCGGAGAAAGAAGCGGAAATGCGCGGTTTGTCCGAGCATAATCCCGAAGTGTTCGTCGGTTCTCACTTGAGAGAACTGCGCCAGTATCGGCGCGATCTTGATGAGGGACGTTTAGTGGAAACGCCGTATGTGACAGAGCAAAAACGAAAGGCGCTTGGCGCCATACGCACGGGGACGCCGCTGTTTATTCACGGACATTTGGGGAGCGGCAAAAGCGAGCTTGCCATGGCGGCGGCGCGGGAGTATCTTTCCGGAAGAACAGAGGAAGATGTGCTCGCTTTGACGGAAGAATCATACAACGACTGGCTGAAATTTCATTCACAAGCGACCGAAACGGAAAAAGAGGAAGCGCGGGAAATGCTTGCCGAGGAAGCGCGCGGCGCGGTGATTATTTCCGGGTCAAAACAGACGCATCAGTCGGAGTTTTACGGCCATAGAGCGCTTAATATCAAAGAATTTTTTACCCAAGAACGACTGGCAAAGCTCAAGCTTGCGGAAGAGTCGTACGCACAATGGGAAACGGAAAACCAAAACGCGTCGGAGGAACGAAAATCGTTGCACTGGAACGGTCTTTTGAAGGCGCACCTTGACGAGGGAGGAGGCACTTTTTCGGATTTCTTTCTCGGTCCGATATATCGCGCCATGAAAGAAGGCCGTCCGGTTATCATAGACGAAGTGGACGCCATTCCTCATGATGTACTGATTTCACTGAACCACATTTTAACGCGCCAAGTCGGGGAAACGGTCGCGGTTCAGCAGGATTCGGGCGAGAAAATAAAAATAAAACGGGGATTTTCCGTGTTGATGACCGGCAATTTTTCATCAGACGCCGACGCGGACATTTATCTTGCCCGCCAGCAAATGGACGCGGCATTTCTGTCGCGTCTTGAGAAGTGCCGGCATGATTATTTGCCCCAGTCTGCGGAGCAGAACATTGCGGACGCCTCGGCGCAAGAACGGGCGGACAGCGAACTCTTTCATACCTTGCTTGCTCGTTGTATGGACCGGTACGGCAATCTATCGGTTGCGGAAGAGTCAATCGGAAAACTTTGGAAACTTTCCGTGTTTGCCAAAAAATCGCAAGATATCTTTTCCGGCAAATGGGCGGACAAAGAAACGGGAGAGGCGGGACTGACTCGCGAGATGGTCGGGAGAGAAGTATTGTCTTTGCGCCAGTTGGTGCGCGTTATTGAAGCGTGGCGGCAAGACAACATGCAGTACGAGCTTGACCACTATCTTTTTGAAAAATTTGTTGATCAGGCGGGGCAGGAAACCGAACGTGCGGCGTTGTATAAAATCGCGCAGGAAGTCGGTTTGTTTGACGAGCAAAAAGGATGGCCGCTCGCGCACGATATTGAAGCGGGAGCCGGTGTTGCTAAATTTGAAGCCGTTTCCCCGAAGAAGAAGGGGGAAATGCCGGTATGGCACGGTCCGCGCGATACGGTTGAATACGCGTTCGGCAAAGCGCCGGAGCGGACGGAATGGCCCGAAACGAAGGCAGGGGCGAGCGCCGAAACTCAGGAGTCCCTCTTGAAGGAGGTGGAACTGCTTTTTGAGTTTCAGAGCGCATTCAAAAGGGAATTGGAAAATATATCTCAAGAAGTAGATGAGACGTGCTCTCTAGAAGAACGGGAAAACGCCAAATAAAAAATATCTTACTGAAAGCTTCATTAATATGTCTAAGAAATTTGACTTTGCAAAATCATACGAGAAGCTGGAAAAGATAACGGACGAATTCGAGTCCGGAAAATTGTCGTTGGAACAGGGGCTCGAGAAGTTCGAAGAAGGCCTTGCGCTCGCCTCTGAATGCAAGAAGTATTTGGAAGAGGTGGAAAACAAGATCATCGACATCAAAAAAAAGTTTAACGTAAGCGATGCATCATGAAGGACCAGCTGGTGCTTGATCTGGAAACGCAATTTGAATTCGCCGAAGTCGGCGGCAGAGATTATGTCCATCTGCTGAAAGTTTCTTTGGTGGGTGTGTATTCGTATCTGCAGGACGAATTCCTGTCGTTTGAAGAGCATGAGATCCCGAAATTGGAGGAGCTCCTGAAAAATACCGATCTGATTGTCGGTTTCAATACGAAGTTTTTTGACTACACCGTGCTCCAGCCGTATTTGAAGGAAGTGGACCTAAAAAAAATGCGGTCGTGCGATATCATGGAAGACGCGACGAATGTTTTGGGGTTTCGCGTGTCGCTCGACAGCGTTGCGAAGGCGACATTGGGGACGCAAAAAAGCGGCCATGGGCTTGATGCCATCCGTTATTTTCGGGAAGGGAATATGGACGCCTTGAGAAAATATTGCCTGGACGATGTGCGCATCACGCGCGACGTGTTCGAATACGGCAGGCACAACGGCAAGATACTATTCGTTTCGCGCTACCAGAACGAAAGCGGCGTGGTGCCGGTCACGTGGAAATTCAATACGGCTCAAAAAAACAGTCCGGCATCCGCGGCGAGCGAAGCCGACGTTATGCCGGAGGCGGTGTCATCGCATCGCGCCGACGTCAAAACGGGAAATTATTCTCTCTTTTAAACCGTACAACCATGGATCGCGTCTATCTCGATAATGCGGCTTCAACCCCGGTGGATCCGAAAGTGCTTGCCGCCATGCTGCCGTATTTTGGTGAGAAATTTGGAAATCAGGACAGGGACGATAAGATTAGTGGGTGAGGAAAATGATTGACCGATTTAATCTCGGCCATGCGCTGCGCGGACCAACCGAGTTAGTATCAACAAGGATAGTATAAAGTATTGTCCTTGTCCCCATTCCTCTGATGATACCGAAATATCACCATAAACTAAGAATGGAAAGTCACCCCTAGCTGGTTGAATTTGCTTGACAGAAAGCTATCCGTTGCTAAAATGTTAGCTGAATTCATTTTGGGCTATCGTGGCTCAAAATCAGCACATTCACATTTAACCATGCAGAAAGAGAGGTTCGAAATGATCATCAGCCGAGTTCGTGGAGACATTTTCGCAGCACCGCAAAAGCACATCGCGTTTGCGGTCAACACGCAGGGCTACAACGACGCCGGTTTCGCTGGACAAGTGTCTTCTCGAATCTGGTCAAAGCTCGCTAGTACCGGTGGCAACGAGCTTGGTGAGGTACTCACCCACAAGAACGGCAGCAAGACCTACCACGCGCTGGTCTGCCACTCGCTCGATTCGGGCGGATGGAATGACACTCCGCGCGTCGCTCGGGAATGCCTCGACAAGATCGATGCTCCCAACGACGAGGAGATTGCGGTCGTTCTGATGGGCTCGGGTCTGGTCGGCATGATGCAAGGCGCCGACGTCGAGGCCATTCTCAAGGGAATGGAGCAGTCGAAGAAGAAGCTCGTCGTCTACACGCGCTAGTCGTCGCCATCGCCAACATCGAAGGGCTCCCCGCAAGCAATTGCGAGTGGAGCCCTTTTCTATTTATGAATATTTGGAAAATGGGGACAAGGACAATAATCCGCAGCACAATGCAAAACGAGCTCCATCTTGTAGGGGGCTCGTTTTAGTTTTAGAATGTAGGTGATTGGGACTTCGGCGAAAAATATCGTCCCTGTCCTTATTTCTTAGACCCGAACTGAATTTTCTGGTATTCTGAAACTGTTGTTCAGTATTTTGAATTTGTGATTTATGAATCGAATTTACTTAGATTACGCCGCCACTACCCCGGTAGACAAAGATGTTTTGGAGGCCATGCTGCCGTATTTTGGTGAGAAATTCGGCAACCCTTCTTCAGTGCACTCATTCGGGCAAGATGCGCAAAGCGCCGTCGATCAGGCGCGCTCTCATATTGCCGATTTCCTGGGATGCTTGAGTCAGGAGATTGTTTTTACCGGTTCGGCGACTGAAGCGAATAATTTGGCGATTCTAGGCAGTGCGGCGAGCGCGCTTTCGGTCTCTCAAAAAGCGCATATCATCACGACCCGAATCGAGCATGAATCCGTTTTGGAGCCCATAAAACAGCTCGCCAAAACAAATCCCAATGTCAGCGTAACGTATTTGCCCGTTTCCCGTGATGGATTTGTGTCTGCCGAGGCGGTGAGAGATGCACTGACCCCGGAAACGGCTCTTGTTTCCGTCATGTACGCTAACAACGAGATCGGCACCATCCAGCCAATCAAGGAAATTGCGGAAGTTGTGCGCGAGCACAACGAAAAGCTAAAAGCTAAAAGCTATAAGCTAAAAACTGTGTTCCACACCGACGCCGTTCAGGCGGCGCTCTATTGTCCCATGAAGGTCGCCGATTTGGGCGTTGATATGCTGACGCTGTCGGGGCACAAGATATACGGCCCGAAAGGGGTCGGGGCGCTCTATGTAAAAAAAGGAACTGTTGTTTCGCCGGTCATATTCGGGTCCGGGCAGGAATATGGCAAGCGTTCCGGCACCGAAAACGTTCCGGGCATCGTAGGTATAGGAGCGGCGGTTGAAGCCATAGACCGATCAGCAGGGGAATCCATAGAGAAGTTACGGGACTATTTTATTGATGAAACATTGAATCAGATATCAACGTCTTCCTTGAAC
>MEYP01000011.1:16640-23392 GCA_001775835.1 Candidatus Azambacteria bacterium RIFCSPHIGHO2_02_FULL_52_12
GGGCGCCGCGTGCCAGTCCAAAGCTGTCGCCGCTTCCCATGTGCTCGCCGCACTTGGTCTTTCTGTAAAAGACGCCTCAAGCTCCATCCGTTTTTCGCTGGGCAAAAACACGACAAAAAAAGATATTGACAAAGCTCTGGCAGCTTTATTAAAATTAACGCATACCTAATACTAGGTAATAGCAAATTTTTAATTTTGAATAATAAATTTTGAATCAATGTTAAATGATTGAATGATTGAATTTTAAAATTCAGACATTCTGTCATTCAATCGAAATTCAAAATTCTTAATTCATAATTCTTATGTCATACGCAAAAATCATCGTTATTTCGGTTATCGCGTCTTTGCTCGTTTCTTCGCTCGCCGCGCTCGGCGCGGTGTCGTTCGTCCTGCGCCAAACCACGGTCGTCCCCGGCGGCGTTGTAAAAGAGATCATCAAAGAAAAGCCGCAGGTCATCGAAAAATACGTTCCGCAGACGACCCAAGAGCAGATGACCGTGGACATCGTGAAGAGGTCGCAAGACGCAGTCGTGTCGGTTATCGCGACGAAAGACCTCCCGGTTCTGGAGCAATATTTTTACGATCCGTTTGGGGGATTCGGCGGAGGATTCCAGATCCCCCAGTATCGCCAGAAAGGGACTGAAAAGAAAGAAGTTTCTTCGGGGACCGGTTTTGTCGTCTCGTCAGACGGCCTCATTCTTACCAACAAGCATGTGGTGAGCGAAGAGGGTGCGGAGTTTACGGCGCTTTTAAACAATGGCGATAAGTATCCGGCAAAAGTGCTCGCCACAGACCCCGTGCAAGACATCGCCATAGTGAAGATCGAAAAGAAAAACCTTCCTTTCCTTGAGTTGGGCGATTCCGACACCATCGCCACCGGGCAGACGGTCATCGCCATCGGCAATGCGCTGGGGGAATTCCGCAACACCGTGTCAATCGGGGTAATCTCGGGCTTGCGCCGCACGATCACGGCACAAGGCGGCGGCACAAGCGAGACGCTTGATGACTTGATTCAGACCGATGCCGCCATCAATCCGGGAAACTCCGGCGGGCCGCTTATCAACCTGAACGGAAAGGTTATCGGCATCAACACGGCAATGTCTCAAGCCGCCCAAAATATCGGCTTCGCTCTGCCCATCAACAAGGCAAAGCGCGATTTGGAACAGGTGCGCAAAACCGGGGAAATCACGTATCCGTTCCTTGGCGTGCGCTACGTGCTTGTCGACAAAGAGCTCCGGGAGAAAAACGGCCTGCCGGTTGACTACGGCGCGCTCATCGCGCGAGGAGAAACGAGCGCCGACCTGGCGGTGACTCCCGGTTCGCCCGCGGACGTTGCCGGCGTCATAGAAAACGACATTATTTTGGAAGTGAACGGGCAAAAAATTACGAAAGACAATCCGCTCGCGAAAATGATCCAAAACAGCAAGGTAGGCGACGCGCTCAAGCTTAAAATACTTCATAAGGGGCAGGAAAAGACCATCAGCGCCACGCTGGCGGAGAGGAAATAAATTAGCACTCTTGACTTGAGAGTGCTAATTTTGTATCATGCCCACATGCAATTCAACCGTTTCACAACCAAAGCGCAGGAAGCGCTGTTCAAGGCGCAGGAGATAGCGTCGGCGCACGCGCAGTTTCAGGTGGACGCCCTGCACCTGCTTGCTTCGCTTATCCGGCAGGAGGAGTCCGTGGTGACGACCATTCTGGCGAAGCTGGAGATCAATGTCGAGCTTTTAAAATCGCAGACGGAACGCGACATCGAAACGCTGGAACGCTCTCCCACCAACGTCCCGTTCGGACAGGTATATGTGACGCAGGAGCTGGCGAAAGTGTTCGAGAAATCAACGCATATCTCCGCGCTTCTGAAAGACGAATTCATTTCCACCGAGCACCTGTTCTTGGCTCTGCTTGAAGTGGACTCGAAAGCGAAATCGATCCTGACCGCTTTCCGGGTGGACTCGGACGCGGCGCTCAAGATCTTGGCGACGGTGCGCGGCGCGCAGCGCGTTACCGACCCGGAGCCCGAAGCGAAATATCAGGTGCTTGAAAAATACGCGAAGAATCTCACCCAGCTTGCGCGGGAGAAAAAGCTCGACCCGGTCATCGGCCGCGACAACGAGATACGCCGCGTCATGCAGGTGCTTTCGCGCCGCACGAAGAACAATCCGGTGCTCATCGGAGAACCCGGCACCGGCAAGACGGCTATCGCCGAAGGGCTCGCCCAGCGCATCGTGAACGAAGACGTTCCGGAATCTCTGCAGGGCAAGGATATCATCGCGCTTGACCTCGGGTCGCTGGTGGCGGGAACCAAATACCGCGGCGAATTCGAAGACCGGCTCAAAGCGGTGCTCAAAGAGGTCAACCGGCTCGCCGGAAAAATCATCTTATTCATCGACGAGCTTCATATGATAGTCGGCGCGGGCGCCGCGGAGGGCTCTATCGATGCGGCCAACATGCTCAAGCCCGCGCTTGCGCGCGGCGAACTGCGCGCCATCGGCGCCACGACGATCAAAGAATATCAAAAATACATCGAAAAAGACCAGGCGCTCGAGCGCCGGTTCCAGCCCATCATGGTGCACGAGCCGACCGTGTCCGACACCATCGCCATTTTGCGCGGTATTAAAGAGAAATATGAAATGCACCACGGCGTGCGCATCACCGACCTGGCGCTGGTTGCGGCGGCGAATTTGTCGCACAAATATATTTCAGACCGGTTCCTGCCCGACAAGGCGATAGACCTTATTGACGAAGCCGCGTCGGCATTGCGCATGGAAATAGATTCCATGCCGCAGGAGTTGGACCAGCTCAAGCGCGCGATGATCAAGCTTGAGATCGAACAGGAAGCGCTCAAGACCGAAAGCGACGCGGTGTCCAAAGACCGTTTGAAAACGGTGAAAAAAGCGGTGGCCGAATTGAAAGAAAAAAGCCGCGATCTGGAATTGCAGTGGAAAACGGAAAAAGACAGCATCTCCCGCATCCGGGAGATGAAAAAAGAGATTGACGCCCTGCGCTCCCAGGCGGAGATCAAAGAGCGCGTCGCGGATCTCCAAAAGGTCGCGGAGATCCGGTACGGGAAGATTCCCGATATTGAAAAACAGATCGCCGAAGAAGAGACGAAGCTCCGGCAGATCCAGAAATCACGCCGCATCCTGAAAGAAGAGGTGTCGGAAGAGGATATCGCCAATGTCGTTTCCAAATGGACCGGCATTCAGGTTTCCAAAATGCTGGAGGAAGAAGCGAAGCGCCTGCTGGATATGGAGAACGTATTGCACAACAGGGTCATCGGCCAGGACGAAGCCATTACCGCTGTGTCGCACGCCATCCGCCGTTCCAAGGCGGGCATCGGCGACCGCAAAAAGCCCATCGGCACGTTCATGTTCCTGGGTCCGACGGGCGTCGGCAAAACGGAGCTCGCCAAAGCCATCGCGGAATTCATGTTCCAGTCCGAAAACGCGATCATACGCCTGGACATGTCGGAATATATGGAAAGGCACTCCGTATCAAAAATGATCGGCTCTCCGCCCGGCTACGTCGGGTACGAGGAAGGCGGACAGCTTACCGAGTCGGTTCGCCGCAGGCCCTACAGCGTCATCCTGTTCGACGAGATAGAAAAGGCGCACCCCGAAACGTTCAACATGCTCTTGCAGATATTGGACGAAGGGAACTTGACCGACGCGAAAGGAAGAAAGGTGAATTTCAAGAACACGGTCATCATCATGACGTCCAACGTCGGTTCCGAACTGATCCTGGAAGCGGGCATGCTGGGGTTTTCCGAAAAGAAAACCGAACGCCTGGAGCACAAAGACATCGCGGACAGGATAAAAACGTCGCTGAAAACGACGTTCAAGCCGGAGTTCCTCAACCGCATCGACGACATCATTGTGTTCCACCAGTTGAGCGTGGAGAATCTCATGGATATCGCGGAATTGAATCTCAAAAAGGTGGCGGAAAATCTGGCGGAAAAGCAGATCAAATTGAAAACGAACAAGAAAGTGAAAGAGCTTCTGGTGAACGCGTGCAAAGACGTGCAGTACGGCGCCCGCCCGCTCAAGCGCATCATCGAGCAATATATCCTCAATCCCGTTTCGGAAAAGATCCTGGAGGGCTCGGTTATAGAAGGGTCGGTGGTGGCGCTCGACGTTAAAAATGATACAATAGCGGTAGAAGTTGCGTAATCGGATCTAAAGTGGCGTCATTTTTTACCGCGCTTATTTTCATAGCACTGCTCGAATCTTCACTGACGGCATCGGCGGTCGGTTTTTGGCTTCCTTCTTCGCTCGCCATGGTGCTTGTCGGAGCTCATTTTTGGCGCCGATTCAAAAGCACAAGCCTGGCGCTCTTGGCGCTCTCGCTTTCTCTCCTCGCTGTTTCTTTCCTGTATTTCTCCAATAGCGCTTTTTTTTCGCACAGCGTTATTGCGGCATCGGGCATCGCGCTGTGGGCGCTTGCGGTTGCGTGCGGGAGGCGATCGTTCTCGTTTGCGGTCGCGGTTTCTTTCCTGTTGTTTCTCGGCTCCTTGTTCGCCCTGTCGCGTTTCCATCTCTTTTTCAACGCTTCTTTGCCCGCGATAGTCTTGGCGATCTTTTTCGTAACGGGCTTCTTCTTTTTTCTTTCGGGGAGAATAGCTTTGCCCTCGCTGGGGTCTGCGCTCAAGATAAGACTGTTCGTTTTTTCATTGCTCGCCGGGTTTCTGATCGGCGAATCGTACGTCATATTTTCAAAATTGCCCTTCACGATAGTCACCATAGACTTCATGCTTTTCATCATGTATTATACGATGTGGAGCATGGCATTCCGTTATTTTTCCGGCACCTTCACCAAGCGTTCGCTCGTTTCGGGTCTTGTGCTGTGCGCGTTCTCGTTTGCCGTGCTTCTGGTTTCCGCTTTGTGGGTATAGCTATGATCAAAAAACTCCTTTTCTTTTTTCTTATCGTGTTCTCGGGCGGATTGGGAGGCGTGGTGCTTCCCAATCTTTTATCTCCCGTCGTTTCCCGCATTCCGTTCCTCCAACGCTTCAATCTGTCCGGCTCGGGAGATCAGACGGTTATCGTTCAGAAAACGGAGCACGTCGTCGTGGAACAATTCGAGGTGGCGCAAAGAGCGTACGTCAGAAATATTCCTTCATTCGTTTCCGTGAGATCTTCGAGAGGGAACGCCGTCGTGTCGTCCGGCTTCGGATTCATAGTTGGTTCGGACGGATCGGTGCTGACCCGCCGCGAATGGGTTAATGCTCCCGGCTCCGCGGTGTCCGTCGTGCGCGGGTCCGATGCGTTTTCGGCCGAAGTGATAAAAAAATCAGATGAGAACGGGCTCGCGCTGTTAAAGATCAAGGCATCGAACTTGCCGGTCGTTTCTTTCGCGCGGGCGCAGCCGGGCATGGGAATGCCGGTATTCATACTGGGCACCAAACAGGGGGTTTCCGGTCCCGTTCATTTTATGAATAAAGGCATTGTGAAAAGCGTGGACGGTGTTCTTATCGAAACGAACATCAAAGAAGATCCCGCGCTGGCGACGGGCATCCCCCTGCTTGATTTTAACGGAGACGTTGTCGGCATCACTTCGGTCAATTCATCGGGTTATGTATTCGCCATTTCTGCGGAAGCCATCACAAATTTTCTAAGAAATTAGTTCTCTTTCTATTTTCTAGCTTCTAGATTCTACCCCTATGATCAAAAAAGTCATCATTCCGGTTGCGGGGCTCGGTACGCGTTTTTTGCCGGCCACCAAAGCACAGCCGAAAGAAATGCTTCCCATCGTGGATAAGCCGATCATCCAGTACTTGGTGGAAGAGGCGGTCGCTTCCGGCATCACGGAAGTCATTTTCGTGACCGGCAGGGGAAAGCGCGCCATCGAAGACCATTTCGATTATGCATATGAACTTGAACAACAGCTGGCAAGCCGCGGAAAGAAAGAACTCATGAAAGCGATACGCGATATTTCCAATATGGCGTCATTCACGTATGTGCGCCAGAAGGAACAAAAAGGTGACGGCGACGCTTTGCTTGCGGCCGCGCATCTTGTCGGTGACGAGCCGTGCGCGGTGCTTTTCGGCGACGATATCGTCGACGGCAAAGTGCCGTGCCTGAAACAGATGATGAGCGTGTTCGAACGGTACAACGATCCGGTCGTCGCGCTTGAAGAAGTTCCCCAAAACAAGGTCTCGCTCTATGGTATCGTTAAAGCGACAAAAATGAAAAATCGCGCATATGAAATAAAAAGCATCATTGAAAAACCGGCGGTGAAAGACGCTCCGTCGCGGCTTGCCATCGTGGGGAAATACATCATCACGCCGGACGTGTTCGACGAGTTGAGAAAACTGAATGCCGACAACGGAGAGATCCGTCTCGCGGACGCGCTCGGCAATCTTCTTTCGCGCAAGCCGGTGTACGGGTACCAATTCCAAGGGACGCATTACGACTGTGGGTCAAAGATAGGGTTTTTAAAAGCGGTCGTCGAGTTCGGGCTCAAGCACAAAGAAGTCAAAACAGAATTTAAGAACTACCTCAAAGAAAAACGCTTCCTCTAGGGGGCTTGATTTTTTTTCCTCTTTTCCCTATACTTCCGCATATGGATAATATGCGGTTTTCTCACATAACGATCTCGCAGGAACCGGCCGATTTTGAAAAGACGGAGCAATGGAATTCCTTGCTGGATTTGACGTACGCGGTATGGCGGGTGTGCGACATGACCATCGGCAATGAGAACGAGCTTCTCAAATCGCGCATCAAAGAGATAGCCGCCGATATATTAACCGG
>MEYP01000012.1:0-429 GCA_001775835.1 Candidatus Azambacteria bacterium RIFCSPHIGHO2_02_FULL_52_12
GCGAGGTGAGCCCGTATGACATGGCGCACGCCTACGGCGTTTTCGCCAACGACGGCGTGCGCAACGACAAGGCGTTTATCCTGTCCGTCCAAGACCAGCGCGGAACGCTCCTTGAAAAATGGGAGCCGAAGCAAAAACAAGCGCTGTCCCCCAACACGGCAAGAACCATAAGCGGCATCTTGTCCAGCAATGAACTGCGCGCGCCGGTGTTCGGTGAAAAGAGTTTCTTGTTTTTCGACGGCTATCAGGTTGCGGCTAAAACGGGAACGACGCAAAAATACCGCGATGCATGGGTTGTCGGCTATACCCCGTCCCTTGCGACCGCAGTATGGGTCGGCAACAACGATGCCACGCCGATGGAAAAGGGCGGCGCGGGAATCGCCGCCGCGGGCCCCATCTTCCATTCTTTTATGCAGCAATTTTTAACAG
>MEYP01000012.1:511-705 GCA_001775835.1 Candidatus Azambacteria bacterium RIFCSPHIGHO2_02_FULL_52_12
AATGGCGCGCATCGACAAGGATTCCGGGAAGTTTGCAACGGACAGGACGCCGCCGCAAAAAATCATACAAAAACCCATGCAAGAGATTCACAGCGTTCTCTACTATCTGCAAAAAAATAAACCCTTTCAGGACCCACAGCTTCCGGGCTGGGAGTCCGCAATCGAACAATGGCTCCGGGAAAACCCCTCCTTCA
>MEYP01000012.1:739-28017 GCA_001775835.1 Candidatus Azambacteria bacterium RIFCSPHIGHO2_02_FULL_52_12
CTTATCCAAATCCTCTCGCCGCAAGACAACGCCATGGTGTCCGGCGCAAGCCTGATCAGGGTTGACGTCCGCGCGCGTTTTGCCATAAAAGAAGTCGGCTTTTATCTTGACGAGGCTCTTTTGTCGTCGCGCGCCCAATATCCTTATGAGTATCTTTTGAACATGGACGGATTGTCTCCGGGAACGCACACGCTTTCCGTTGCGGCGCACGACCAATATGACAATACCGGCACGGCGCAAATTTCTTTTACCCGGTAGCGCTTACGCGGCACAGCGTATCACCTCTACGACGAAGCCGCACTGTTTGAGTTCGTCTTTTATCTGCCGTTCTTTGAGTTTGATCTCGTTTGCGAGCGGGAAGCTGTTTGTTTTGATAAAAAGCGTTTTTCCGCGATAGGCGATGGTGGTGATTTTTTTGCGCAACAATCTATGAATCGCTTTTTCCGCTTCCCCGCACACCGAAGCCGCGAGGAGGTTGCTTTTTATGTTGTGCCGCGCGGTGAAGTCTTTCGCGGCGTAGGTAAAGTGGGTGAACATGATGAAGTGAGTTTTATGTTTTAATAGGCATGACCACATGCCGATAGTCCCCTGTTTTTGTTTTAAACACTGCCGGAGAAGCTGACCCGTTGAGCTCATACACCACGTCCTCATCCTCGATGTTCGCAAGCCCTTCAAGAAGGTATTTATAGTTAAAAACCGCTTCCACGTCTTCTCCGGTCACGCCGGGAAGGTTGATGGCGGCGTAAAACTCCCCCTTCCCCTGGTCTTGAGAGGTTATCTCCATTGTTTTTTTATTTTTTTTAACACAAACCTTCACGTCATTTATTTTTGAAGAAAAAACGCTTGCGAGCTTGATCTGGGATACGAACTCGCCCTTCTCCAACTCCACCACAGTCTTACTTGTTGTGGGGATGATTTGTTCATATTTCGGATATTCTCCGGTAATCAGCCTTGATATGATGGTGGTGTTTTTCATTGTGAACACGATTTGGTGTTCATTAAGTGAAATATCAATCGGCTCGTCTGTGTCTATGTCCCGCACAAGCTCTGCGGCTGTTTTTTGAGGGATAATGAAGGTCGCTGGATGCGAAGCGGTATAGGTGTCTTTTTGAAAAATCACTTTCTCGGAAAGACGGAAACTGTCTGTGGAAACCAGTTTTAGGGTGTACGGTTCAACAACCCATAAAACCCCCGTTATCTCCGGCAAGGAGTAGGAGGTGGCGATGGAATTCAAAACTTGTTGCAATGCTTTTTTTAGAACCAACCCTTTTTGAAGGGTAATGGTTTTTGTGGGTTGTATTTTTGGAACAAGAGGAAACTCATTTACGCTCGTGATGGGGATTTTTATTTTATTCTGCTCTGTTTCAATGTGAAGTGTGTTATTCTTCGTCTCTATTCCAACACGGGTATTGGGAAGGTTTTGAATGAATTGCAGGAGTGTTTTTACCGGGATCATCACCTCGCCTTGTTTTTCTATTTTACATGAGATGTGTTTTTCGATGCCTATTTCCAAATCCGTGGCAAACGCGCTTACCATCCCCTTCTCTGTTTTTAGGAGGATATTATGGAGTATCGGCATGGTTTGATTTTTTGACGTGGCGCGCTCGAGGGTGATCAGGCTTTCTTTTAAATTCTCTTGCAGGCAGATGATCTTCATAATAATAAGTTATGTTAAATAAAAATACTTTACTGTTATTATTATAGGGTTGTTTTCTCTGGATAATATGATTTCTTCATACCCTGCCTTGTTATTTTCTGAAAATAATAAGAGGATACTATAAGGGTTTCTTTAAGGATATTATGGGGATAAAAAAGCGCCACCCTTAAAATCAGAAATCTTCCCACACAATACCCACACCCTTACCCAGATGTTTCTACATATTATAAATCATTTTTTTAATCACATTTATTTCCTCCAACAAACCATCATCTTTTCGCAGATACTCAGCTATCTTTTCGCACGCATGCATAACAGTCGTGTGGTCTCTGCCGCCGATCTTGCTTCCGATAGAGGGATAGGAAAATTTAAACTCTTCGCGCAAGAGGTACATGATGATCTGGCGCGGCCGCACGATCTCCTGCTTCCTTGTTTTAATAAGAAGCTGCTTTTCCTGAATGCCGTAGAACTGCGCGACCGCGTGGATGATATGTTTGATGTTGATGTTTTTTTTGGGGGCGGCCATGGTCGGGGAGAGTATTTTTTTAATATCGTCCAAAACAACAGGGTGCTTTGAAACCCGAAATTGGATAATAACCTTGTTCAACGCCCCCTCCAGCTCCCGCACGTTTTTTTGAAAGCTGTTCGCAATGTATTCAAGGATTTCGTTTGAGAGAGACACCTGTTTTTTCACCGTCTTATTCTTTAAAATAGCGAGCCGCGTTTCATAATCCGGGTATCCGATGTCCGCGATCATACCCCCCTCGAAACGCGAGCGAAGGCGGTCTTCCAGGGTGGGGATGGCTTTGGGCGGGCGGTCCGAGCTGATGACGATCTGTTTGTTTTTTTCGTAAAGACTGTTAAAGGTGTGAAAAAACTCCTCCTGGGTTTTATCTTTCCCCGCCAGAAACTGCACGTCGTCAATGATAAGCAGGTCGTTTTTCCGATACTCTTCTTTAAACCTATCCATGCCTCTGTTTTGGATTGCCTGCACGAGCTCACTGGTGAATTTTTCGGAGGAAACATATTTCACCTTCTTGGTTTTATCCAGCTTTAAAACCTCGTTCCCGATCGATTGCAAAAGGTGCGTCTTCCCAAGCCCGACCTCGCCGTAAATAAAAAGCGGGTTGTAAATCGTGCCGAGATTTTTTGTTATGGAAATCGCCGCCGCGTGCGCCAGCTCGTTGGACGAGCCGATGACGAAATCATTAAAAACATACCTTGTGTTCAGGTTGGTGTCTTTGTCGACGCCGTTAAAATCAAACTGGTTGTCCAGCGGCGCAACCTCCCGCTCTTCAGCCCGCTTTTTCCGCTGTTTTATGTGCTCAGGAGAGCTCGAGATGATGAATTTGACGTCTTTGACGTCGGAGGCGGCGCTGCGCAGAGATTTTAAAATGAATTTATTGAACTTGTTTTCCAGCCACTCTTTCGCAAACGAATTGGGAACCGAGATGAGGACGATGCCGTCTTCCTTTGTGTGTATGGCGGTGTGCTGAAACCATGTATTGAAACTGGCCCGCGAGCAATTAAGCTCCACCTCCGCTAAAACACGCTGCCAAAGCTCGGTATTGTGCATGATGGGACGATAAGATGAGTTCTTGCTCTTGCGCATCTGAAAGTATACCACACAAGGAAGAATAAAAAACGGAGAAAAAAGGAAGAAACCCCCAGTTTTTGTTTATAAGGTGTGGATATCTTGTTGATGTACACTATAGCGCGCTCACAGAAGAAACGCAATGACAAAGAAGCGTTCGCGACGCATTGACAATTTTCATCGTCCTGCTATGATGGGTGCATGGCGATCGTCTACAAACCAAAAAAGAAAAAAAGAGCGAGAAAACACGGCTTCAGAAAGCGCATGAGCACGAAAACCGGAGCACGAACTATCTCTCAAAGAAGAAAAAAAGGCCGGAAAAAGCTTTCGGTATAAAGCGGGGGAACAGAACTCGTTGTGCTTGAAAAAAAATACAGAATGTTAGCCACAAGAGATTTCGAGCGCGTATTCGCCAGGGGAGGGCTTGTTCCCGGGCCGTTTTTTTTAATACGGTACCTCAAGAGGAGCAGGCCGGAAAGCAGGTTTGGGTTTGTGGTGAGCACAAAGGTTTCTAAAAAAGCCGTTGAACGCAACACCCTGAAAAGACGCCTGCGCGAGATCGCCAGAGGCGCGACCCCTTTTCTCTCGACAGGGTATGATTATGTTTTTATTATGAAAAAAACCGCCAACAAAACCCCCTTTGCCGTTTTGAAAGAAAACGCCGCGCAGGCGCTCCAAAAAGTCCGATAGCATGAAAAAAACACTTCTCTTTATCATAGCGCTCTATCAAAAAACCATTTCTCCCGACCATGGCGTTTTTAAGAACGCGCATGCCGCGACAAAATTGCGGTGCAGATTTTATCCCAGCTGTTCGGCATACTGGTACGAGGCGATAGGGGCGCACGGCGCGCGCAAGGGGGTTTTGCTCGGGATCTTGCGAATTGCAAAATGCCACCCATGGCACGATGGCGGATACGACCCCGTCGTAAAATAAAAACAAACCACCATGCTTTCTTCCACCTTTCACACCTTTCTCTACCAGCCGCTATTTAATGCGCTGATATTTCTTTATCAGACTGTTTCTTTTTACGATTTAGGGATTGCCATTATCGTCTTAACGGTAGTGATTCGGTTCGTGCTGTACCCGGTCTCCCAAAAAGGAATCCGGTCGCAAAGAGAAATGTTCGCCATCCAGCCGCTGATCAAAAAAATTCAGGAAGAATACAAAGGCCGCAAAGAAGAACAGATGAAGCGGACCATGGCGCTCTATAAAGAAAAAAAAATAAACCCGTTTTCCGGCTGCCTTCCCATTCTTATCCAGCTACCCGTCCTTATCGCGCTGTACTGGGTATTTATGGCTGGCTTTGACGACAAGAGTCTTGAAAACCTGTATGGTTTCATACAAAATCCAGGCCCCATTAACCACATTTTTCTTGGCTTTATTGATATATCAAGAAAAAACATTTATCTGGCGATCTTAGCCGGCATTCTGCAATTTTACCAGTCAAAAATGATCTTGAATGAGCAGATGAGAAACCAAGCCAAAGGGTCTTCGCAGAACGATTTTTCAACCACCATGTCAAAGCAAATGACGTACATGATGCCCATGGTAACCGTGGCGGTGTCCTATTCTTTACAGGCGGGGCTTGCGCTCTACTGGATCACCACCACGGCGTTTTCCATCGCCCAGCAGTGGATCATCTTCAAAAAAGCGAAGTAGCGTCGCCTTCGCTTCTTTCTTTAATCCGCTCGCGCCCTTTTATAAGAATGCATTTGATGAAGGGCTGCGCTTCCGTTAAGATAAAAGAAAGAAGCGAAGGCGAGGGCAGTTAGAGTTAGGCGCGCTGTTTATGATTGAGCTGAAACAAAAAATAGCCCAAAACTTTCTTATCTCGTTTGCGGGGCGGTTTTTAGCGGGCATATTGGGCATTGTTTCGTTTTCATTGATGGCGCGGACGCTTGGGTCGTCCGGGATGGGAGAGTATGCCATCGTTCTCGCGTTTTTGTACATATTTCAGGTATTCGCCGATTTCGGGCTTGACACCATTCTCACGAGAGAAATCTCGAAACCGGGCGCGGATGAAAAAAGGGTTGTCGGGACGGTTTTTTTCACGCGGGGGTTGCTGCTCGCCTTTTTTCTTGTTCTCGCTCTTTGTGCCGCGCAACTCACGCCATACTCCCCCGAAGTGAAACAGGGCATTATGGCCGCGGCGCTCGGTTTTTTCCTCCTCTCGCTGTCCTCGGTGCTGATGGGGGTGTTTCAGAAACATCTTAAGACGATCGTGCCGGCAACAGCCGATATCGCCGCGCGAGTGGTTCAGGTTGGTTTCGTATGGTATCTTTTTGTGACGCGAGGAAGCATCTTTGATTTTTTACTGGTGTTCGTTTTGGGCGGGCTCATTCACTTCTCCGTCATCTATTATTTCGTGAAAAAATATACGGGCTTTCATGTCACCGCCGGCGCGCGCGCGGTGAAAGAAATGCTTCGCGAAAGCTGGCCGCTGGCGGTGTCGGTCGTCATGATTCTTATTTATTTCAAAGGAGACACGCTTATCCTCTCTTTTTTTCACTCGTCGCGCGATGTGGGCATCTATAATGTGGCGTATAAAATCCTTGAAAACATCATTTTCTTTCCCGCGATGTTCGTGGGTCTCGTCATGCCGCTTTTGTCGAGGTATTTTATTTCTGACAGGGCGCTTTTTCAAAACGTCTTTCAGAAAACACTTGACTTCTTGGTCATCATCGCCGTCCCGACGGTGTTTGGCGGCATGTATCTGGCCCAAGACATCATTGCTATCATTTCCGGACCGGGGTTCGAGGCGGCCATCCTCCCCTTTCAGATACTGCTTGTCGCCATAGCGTTTATTTTTCTCGGGTCGCTGTT
This sequence comes from Candidatus Azambacteria bacterium RIFCSPHIGHO2_02_FULL_52_12, assembly GCA_001775835.1. Classification (GTDB taxonomy): domain Bacteria; phylum Patescibacteriota; class Minisyncoccia; order GWC2-36-17; family WO2-46-25; genus WO2-46-25. The sequence goes on from MEYP01000012.1 coordinate 6,815, forward strand.
TGGCAGCGCCATCGTCGCCATCCATAAGCAAAAAACCGTCATGTACGCGTACGGGGCGGCGGCGCTCTTTAATGTCGCCGCCAACCTGTACCTCATCAGCCGCTATTCATATATAGGGGCGGCGCTGGTGACCGCGCTCACCGAGTTTTTTGTTTCACTCGCCATGTTCCTCATCATTTACCGGACAACGCGCGTTATTCCAGCCTTCGCCGTTTCAGGAAAAGCGTTTCTTGCCGCCGTTGCGATGTTTTTTGTGCTCTGGGCCTCCCCCGTACAAATCTTTGCGGTGCTGTTTCCGTTGGGGTGTGGCGCATATGTTGCGTTCCTCTACCTTCTCAAGGGGTTTTCCAGGGACGACTTTAAGATTTTCACTGTTGCGGCTTTAGCGAGGAAGGGGTAGTCCTTTTTATTTCAGTTTCAAGCTATAAAGGTAATCGTCTTTCCGGTTCGTGAACACGAGATAGTCTTCGCTTTGCGACAGCACAAGGTTCGCCACGTCAAAATTTTTGTCAGCCGCGAATTCATATAACAAGTCTTTCTTGCCGCTTGCGAGATCTATTTTCCAGATCTGCTCCTGGGCGTCATACTGTTTTTTGTAATAGTCGTCCGGCCACAGGATGTCGGGCGTTATTTTTGGCACGGCGCACACGAGGGTTTCTCCGTTGTCTGAAAACGCGCATTTTTCCGGCAAGGTCTCAAAATCAAGTTTTTTGACATCCGCCCCGTTCGTGTTTGCGCTGTAGAGGGTCAGGTTTTTCCCATCGGGCGTTGTTTTGGAAAAGATGAAGCGATTTCCCGGAGGACCCCATAAAAACGTCAAACCGTTTATATTGGACAGCACGGACGTTATTTTTTGCGTCTCCGTATCCAAAAGCCACAAGAGGTTCTGCGCGAGCCCCGAAGGCGCTGTGGAAACGGCGATTTTTGCCGCTCCTATCCAGGCGAGCCGGGCGTCTTGGAGGCGGTTGCTGAATACGCTTTTTGCGTTACTGCCGTCCGCGTTTGCAACGAAGATCGCGTTCGCGTTTTGGGACGCGTCAACGGCGTGATACGCTATCTTGTTTTCCGTTTTTGAAAAAGCGACCCGCTTGATGTTTAAGGCGTACGGAGCAGTTTGCGTTGCCGCCGTTTTGTAGTAACGGAGCTGTCTTCCCTCGGAAGTCTCGTAAGACGCGGCAAACTCGGTACGGTCTTTGTTCCATGATACCGAAAAAAGGTTTTGGAGCGCGACGAATTTCGTTTCCTTCGCATTTTCACCGGTGAAATCAAGCTCTGTGATGCCGCCGGATTTGCCCATGTACACCACTCTTTTTCCGTCCGCGGTTGTGGTTGGCGAAATAGCCGCTGTTGCGCTGATTTTCTTCAGCTTGCTGTCGATGATTTCGATATTTCCTTGCGGCAGAGTGGTCGTTCCCTGCTGTTGTCCGGGTCCCTGTATCACTGTGGGAGTTTTTTTGAAGTAGAGATAATACACCGCGAAACCGGCGACGGTCAGCGCAAGAAGAACAATGGCGGCAAGAAGGATTTTTTGTGTTTTTGACATATTAATTTGGTCTAGGTTTATAACAAACCGGAGAGAGGAATCCGCAATTAGTTGGCATTGTGCCACAAACCCCACTGTGTGCGGGAAGTATTTTTTCCCAGCGCGATAATGGTAAGGCGTTATTTGTGCCACAATTCCAACCCGGTTTTAAATATGAAAGGGGTATCTCCACAACACAAAGAGAGCTTAGGGGGGGATTTTGTTGCTCGCAACCCAATGGTGTAAGTCGGCCACAGTTTCCAACAGAGTCCTGTTGCCAATCCATCGTGGCTATTATAGTGTTTAATGTGTCTGGCGTGCCACACACCCATTTGCGGCGGGCAGATTCCCATGGATCGGCAATTGGGTTTGGTGGTTTTATCGATTCTAAGGCGGGTAGCTTAATAATCGTCAAGTCGGGATTGACGGTGTAGAGGATAACGTACGCGGCGAGCGCGATGCCGATGCCGTACAGCGTGTTTTTGATGCCTTCCATCGCGGCCGCTTTTTTGTCGACAACGCCCGACGCCGTCCAGACCGTTCCCCATATCACGAGCGTCACCAGTCCCGCAATTCCCACAAATCCAAGCACAAAAAGGTAGAGGTAGCGGATGTAGTTTACAAGGGATGGGAGCTCTTGTCCCGCTGCCGTCTCTGCGCCCCCCGGTATCCCAGACTCAAGAACCACCGCATGCGCCGAAACGGCAAAAAAAAGCGCAACGAGAGGGAGAAAAATAAGTATTTTGTGAAAGGGTCTCATTATAATATATTCACCGTAAGCTCGGCGCGCGCCTGTTCGCCTAAAACGATAAAGCTCGTTGCCGATACGCTCAGCGTGCGCGTTCCCGTTCCCGAATCTTTAGGTATGGCAAGGAGAAGGAAGTTCGGATCGGGCGGGACGCTGGCTGCGCTCTGGTTGTTGAATTGCCACTGATAAGAAAGATCATTGGCGCTTTGAATGTGAAAATAAAACGGCTTGGCGTACACGCTCAGCTTTTCTCCCCGGCTCACAAATTCCGTGCCGGATGAAAGCCCCGCTTGTGGTGATCCGCCTGCTGGCGGAGAGCCCGGCTGTTCCTTGCCTTGATATACGAATAATGCCGGACGAAGCACGGGGACGGTAAGGGCTTGCCTGACGGTGATGGACTGGCTTTGGTTGCTCACCTCCACCACCACCGGCACGAATGAGACGTTCTTGGTGATGCGGAAAGAAAAGTCCTGTTCATTCACCACGCCGCGCACCTGCGATTCGGAATTGACGTACCACGTATAGAGCAGATTTTCAGGGCTCTCCCCCTGAATGTCGGGCAGTGCCGTTACCGTCACCCGGCTCCCCACGATAGGCATGGCTTTGCCTTCATAATCCCCGGGGACGAACGTATCCGCGGCCCACACCAGCGACACGGCAAACGAGCTGACCGATACCGTATTTTCGGCGGCTTTCTGCCCGTTTTCAAGCACCACCAGGCGGACAAGGTGGAACGGCTCCGTGGTTTTGAAAGAAAATGTCGTTCGCGCCTTGCCTGATTGGAGCGGCATGATCCTGTCGTCCAAATACCATTGGAATTCCGACGCGTTGTCGCTGATGTTGCTTGTTCTTGCAGAAAGCAGGGCGGTCGTCCCTACGACGCCGCTTGCCGAAACGACGATGTCCACCGACGGCGCGGAAAACTGGTCGAGGTTGAGACTGCCGGCAATGTCTTGCTCGCTTGGCGCGGTCGGCGCATCTGTCTGGGCGTACGCATAAAAACCAATAAACAGAAAAAATGCCATCACCAAAGCTGTTTCGGTTGTTTTTACGATGCGCGTCATTGTTGTTCCCTTTCCAGTTCTCCCAACTGCTCTATGTTTAGTCCTAACAATTCCATTTGTTCTTCAGCTTGTTTCGCTTCTTTGTGAATGATGTGCCAAGCTACTAGAACACCGACAGTAAAACTAGGAAATAAATCATTTAATCCAAAAGGAAGCAATTCAAAGAAAGTCATTCCCCACTGAATCAAGCGCACCCTCCATTTAATGAAGCCGCCAATATGCCAAAAGAAGATAGTCAGAATTCCGCCGGTGATAAGGTCAAGGGAGTCCCCAACGAGCGGGATAGCCGGGATACCGAACCAATCTGCAAAATCGCTTATGATTGCAAGGAGGAGGGCTAGGATAAGCGCGACTGTTTTGTGGCCATTTTCAATCAGTTCAAGCAACTTTTCCGCCCCTTTTATTTGAATCGTTTTCAGCGTGTTTGCGTTGGGACGTGAGCTCGCTCGTGCCATACGCAATCCTTGCGCATGCACATCTTCCTGTGTTTCCTCTTCTTCCATAATTATACCATAAAAGGAATAAACGCCTAGCTGTTTTCCAGCTCTTTCTTCGCCTTTTCAATCTGTAAAAGCTGTTCGGGGTTGGACGTGATTATCTGGTCTTCCGTGTAGGAGGCGATGACCTTGATGGCGGCGTGTTTCAGTCCCGCGAAGAAAATCCCCTCCCCGACGTCGCATTCGAGCAGTAAGTATTTTTCCTCGTCGGACAAGTTGAACGTTTCTTTCACGATCTCGATGGTCGCAGGCGATTGTTTCAGTAGGAGCTGGATGGACGAGTTGGTGATGATGGGCTTGCCGTATTTTGACTGCATGAAATCGGCGACGTCCTGCGTGACGGTAGTGAGCCCCAGGTAGTATTTCCGGCAGCGCTTGGCGATGCCGTACAAAAACGACGCGGCGTCCTCGTGTTGCATCATGATCCACGCCTCGTCCACCAGCAAAATCCTGCGTTTCAGCTCGGAACGGATGAGGTTCCAGATGTAGCGGATGATAAGATAGGTGGCGATGGGGCGCAGTTCCGTTTCCATGTCGCGGATGGAAAACACCACCAATTTGTTTTTCACATTAATGTTGGTCTGGTTGTTGAGAAATCCCGAGTACGTTCCGGTGATGTATTTTTCAAGCCGCGTCGCCAAGCTCTTGCCGCCTTCGATGCTTTTTAAGATATCATGGAAATCCGACATGGTGGGCGACACCGCCTTGGCAAAGTCAACCTCGGGCGTGATATCGCGCGATGCGTACGTTTCCGCGATGGCGCGGTCGATGATGGCGTCTTCTTCGGGCGTAAGGCCGCCGAGCATCAACCGCACCAGCCCGACCATGTTGATGATGTTGGAGCGCAGGACATCGGCGGGCGATTCGTCTTTGAGCGGCATGGGCAGGTCGAACGGATTGATGTGGTTTGGCGAGTTGAGCGAAATACGGAAGAACGCCCCGCCCACCGTTTCCGCCAGATATTCGTATTCGTTTTCGGGATCGATGGCGATGACGTCGGTGCCGGTCATCAGCGAGCGCAAGATCTCCAGTTTCGCGGTGTAGCTTTTCCCCGATCCGGATTTGGCGAAAATGACCATGTTGGCGTTTTCAAGGGAAAACCGGTCGAACAGAATGAGGGAATTGTTGTGGCGGTTGATGCCGTACAAAATCCCTTTGTTGGAAGTCAGGTCGGCCGAGACGAACGGGAACAGCGTGGAGGCGGGGCTCGTGTTGAGGTTCGCGTGGATCTCCATGCGGTCCTGCCCCAAAGGAAGCGTCGACATGAAGCCGATCTCCTGCTGGAAGTTTGCGTTTTTGGTCAGCACCATGCGCGCATCCAGAATGCCCTTGATCTCGTTTTCCGCTTTGTCCAACTGTTCCACGCTGTTTTCGATAAGCGTGATGTAGGCCCCCAGACGGAACAGTTTTTGCGTCGCCTGCTGAAGCGAATCGCGCAGGGACTCCAGGTCGCGCAATGCCGTTTCGAGGATGGGGTCGCGGATCAACCCTTTTTCTTCGCGTTCGGCAAGCTGGGCCTCCACCGCCGTCACTTTTTTATTCAGCTTTTTCATGACCGTCGCGGTGTCGACGGGATGGAAATGGATGGCGATGTCGAAAAACCGGTCCAGGTTGACCACCGGCGAGAACCAGTTGGTGTTAAGGTAGCGCGGGTAGGAATACAGAAACAGCGTGCGCAAGAATTTGTCGCCAAGCTGAAGGTAGCGGCTGTCGATAAGCACCGCTGACGGCGAAACAATGTCTTTGAACCCCGCCGCTTGCGTGATCTCCGGAATATTCAGGTCGATATTCGCTTGTTGGTTTTGCATAAGGGTAGCTTTTAGCTTCGTTAGCTGTTAGCTTTTAGGATTAAGTTTTTGTATGAGGTTTTACATTTTTTCTAAAAGCTAATGAAGCTGAAAGCTATAAGCTGACTTTAATGTATTTCGCCTGAAAGCAAAAATTGCTTGCCGGTTTCGCCGGGGTTATACAGGTCGAAGAACAGCTCGACAAGCTCCGTATTGGAAAGCGGCAGGGAGCGCACGCCGAATGCGCGCATGCCCGACAGGATGTTTTCCACGCGCTGCCACAGCTGGTTTTTATGCTTTAAAAATTCCTCGTCAGTCATTTTCACGAATGACTCGGTTTTTCTGGAAAACAACCGGTCCGCGAGCGTCCCTTTGCCTCCTTCCGCGATGTGATAAGGCACCACCACGTAAAAGTTTTTGGACATGATATTTTGCATGGCGACGAAATTCTGGATGAAGTCGATGTATTCCTCCGTTTGAATGCGCAGGAGCTCGTTTTCCTGAGTTTTGAGAAGCTCCCGCAGGTCATTGATGTAGTCGGCGATATTCAGTTTCCGCGAATGCACGACGAATTCCACCGGGAAATCAAGACCGTTGAGGAAATTCTGGTATTGGAAGATGAGCGCGTCCTGCTCGTCCTGTGATTTGAGCGCCAGGTTCACCGACGAGCACATCAAAATAGCGCGCATCTCCCCGCTTTTTAAGATCACCACGCCTTCGCGGATCGCTTCGATGTCCACCAGTTGTTGTGTCGCCTGCGCTTGCAGTTTTTCCATAGGATTAGCTTTCAGCTTCGTTAGCTGTCAGCTTTTAGGGTGGCTTTTAATTTTTGTATAAGTTTTGCATTTTCTCTGAAAGCTAATGAAGCTAAAAGCTGAAAGCTCATTCCTTATAAGCACTGCCCGTTTCAATGGTGCCTTTAATGTTTTTAAGGCCCCCTTTCGGTACGCGCTTTTCGTGTACGTCGGGCCGCTCCCCGCCCCCGGGACTGTTTTCAAATACGACGCGGGGCGCGCCTTCCCGCTTCCAGATATACATGCGCGGTTTCAGTTGATACGCGAGAAACGCGGCGAAAAAACGGGAGAATCGCATGCCGTACGGCCGGTAAAACGCGAATACCGCCGCCCCGATGGCGACAGGGATGGTAACAATGATAGCAAGCCAGAGCGATAAGATAAAGCTCAACAGTATGCCGGTGCCGAATGGGATGAGCATGATGAAAAATTGGCGCATGGTGATGGGCCCCAATATCTTATCCTCCACATCGATGAACTGCGGAACCTGGAATTGCTTCATATTTTTTCCTTATAAGGACTGTCAGCGGGCAGTTTTGGTTTGGCGGTGCTTGACGAAGAATATTTCGCAATGGCTTCTTTTATCCTTTGGCTGGCGTCAGCTTGCCCCAAGCTTGCTTGCAGTGATCCGCCGGCTTGCGGAGAACCTGCCGAAGGGGCTTGTTTTTGCGCGTCCTCCCCGGCTTTAAACCGCGAGCCGATAAAAGTCGGCAAGGGGACGACGGGGTTTATTTTGACGCCCGACGGCTCAACGGTCTGCGCTGTTTTGCCTTGAGGAGCTTCTTTGGCCGTGTTAACTTCGCTAGCTTTCGGAGGAGGAGGGGTTTGTTGCGCTATTGGTGCGGGCTTGACCGGCTCTTGTTTAACCTCGACCACTTCAGGTTTTGCCTGCCCCGAGCTTGCTTGCGGCTTTACGTCTACAAAGGAAATTCCTTCGTTTAACAAAGGAATTTCCTTTGTAACGGGAACGGGCTTGGCGGGAATTCCCGGAAACGATTTTGTCTGGAATCTTTCCGGAATGGCGATGACGTACTTAGGCTTGGTGGGTGGTTGGTAGCCGGTAGTCGGTGGATTTGACTGCGGGAGTTTCTGTGCCGTCCAAGACTGCACGGTGGGCGTCTGCATGGTCGGCGGGTAGAGTTTTTTAAGCTCAAGCCGCACTTCGGAAAATATTTCCATATCCAAGTCGTGAGCGACATGCTGTGCCTTCAATTCCTCCATCCCCGTTTCTTTCTGGATTTCCTGCGCAAACAGCTCCGGACGCAGATAACCGAGAAGCACTCGCGTTGTTAATTGGCCAATTAAAGAAGTCTTGTTTCCCGGAATATCTCTTAGGGTGCAACTTTTTGAAATCGCGTCAGAGGTTTTTTCTGAGAAAATAGCGCCTTTAATCGCCTCAGGCAGGATCTGAAACCGCTTCATGATTTGTTCTTGTGGTATGTCTTGCATATATGATTATTTTTTCCACTCGTCAATTTTTCCAGTAGTAATAGAATCCGGAGCCCCCAAACCAACTTCGGTTAGATTTCCAGCAATGTATGTATTGGTCAGGCCAGGGTTTAACTTTTTAATGTTTGCTATAGCAGTTTGTCTTGCTGGTCCTGTTGCCATTCCATCAATGTCACTGTAATATTTCGCGACAAAGCTGGTAAAGTTTCCATCACTGATCTCATTAGCCACTCTCAAATGCGCTCTAGTCAAGTGCCCGCTTTCTATAAATTCCTTCACGCTGTTTTGATCCCATTGCCCCTTCAGATTTTCAAAGTCTTTTTGATTAATGTCAAACACATCTTTTTGCGCATCCTCAAATGTTTTACCTGTTTCACTGTTTTTTCCAGAAATAATCTGATGTGTTGCCATACTCATTACTGCGCCCGCAACTTTTCCTTCTTGCGCATCTTTAGTCCACTCTTCTCGTCCAATCTCTCTAGCCTCAAGCGGGTTTGATTGCAGTATTGCTTGCATGGCTGCTTTGTTTTTGTGTGTTTTTGCCGCTTTATATGAGCTTCTCACAAGAGCTCTTGTTGCTGGTATGTCTAGTTCTCCGTGTTCGTCCAAGACCTTCAGCTTACCGTTCTTTGCCCGCATGGAAGCAATATGAGCGGCTTTTGCGCCAGAGCCAGGCAATTTGCTTTTTTCGTGGACGGCCTGTTCTTGCGCGAGCGCGCTATCTGACATTCCCGCCCATTTTGCTTTTTCGGCGGCGGTCGGCTCCTCCCGTTTTTCCATAGCCGTCTTTGTTTTTGCCCCAAGCCCGCGAACTCCCGAAGCCACCATGCCAAATCCCGGTATTTTTTGCAGGCCGCTCGCAAGTTTTTCCAACTGTGCATCAGCCCCAACCTTTCTGCCCGCGGAAGTTGCAATACCTTTCCCGGCGCTCGAAAGCTTCCCGCGCGTCCATTTATTCATGGTTTTGGCGGAGTCCATGCTTATTTTTCCCAAGTGGATGCCCATTTGCTGTCCCACGACCAGACTGCCGCCCAGAAAAACCCATGCGATAATGTAGGTATAAATTTCCGGTAAGTAATCAATATTTTGATCAGTCAATATCTTTGTAAAATTTTGGTTTGTCGCGCTGTTTAAATATGTTGCGGCAAGATAGATGAAAAATGTTGCGATGGGAGCAAACATCGTCCATGAGATGAATTTATTCGACCACTTGCCGAAGTATCCTTGTGTGGGGGGGAATGCGTGCAAAACCAGCACAATCGGAAGAATCGTAAGCAGGATATATAAATATCCCGTTCTGATAAAAAACATAAGCGCCATAGCTAAAAATATAAAGAATGTCCCGAATGTAAATATAATGGCAAATACCATATTCAAAAAGAGCGCGTTGCTTGCATTGTCGCTATTAAAGGTTGCCGCCGCTACGTTTTTAGCGGTAAACATGTCGGCTAGGTTGAGACTTTGAGCGATGCCTTCCGTGACGCCTGTTCCTCCCGTTGCAGGAACCATCTTTCCTATAAAAAACTGAGTGAAAACATTCGCAAAGTCCAAGACGACGCCGGCAATAGGCAAACTGAAGTTGATGAGGAGCGCTATTAAAAGCAGTCTGGGCAGCATTTGTTTCACCTTGAAAGAATTGAACAAAATGAAGTCGAGCGCGATGCCAAGAAGGATGAGGATAAAAAACATGTTGGCGAAATCTCTCGAAATCCCCCATCCCATCATTACGACTTCGGACCTGATAATACTGCCGCCGGGGGGCGATAGCGACCAGTTTGCGAGCTCGCCAGCCATCCCAAGGAACCATCCCAGTATTTGAATGACCACATAGAGTACCCAATTCAGTATTGAACTAATCCAACACGTGGGACTAATCCAACAATCCAAAGCGTACGCCCCATTCGCGGAAAAAAGGAACACGCCCGCGGCGACAAGCAGGAAGACCGGCAGAATTTTAATGATGTTAGAATTTATCTTCATACTTCTTATTTATTTTCCCGCACACGAAATTATCGACAAGCTGGCCCAGGTGGCGGTTATAGTCGTCGATGCCTTCGGCGCATTTGCGCAGAGCGTTTAGATACGCCTGTTCCGCCGCGCGCTGCTTCTTTTTCGCCTTCCGCGAGCTGAAATATGCCACCGCGGCAACCACCACAAGCCCGACTCCCAGCGTGGCGGCGCCCAGCACGGCTCCTGACGTTACTCCGGTGGCGATTAAAGCTCCGTAGGTTGTTCCCGCGGCAACGCCTCCCGACACAATTGCTGTTCCCGCGGCGCCGTTATATTTCCCGCTTAAAAAAGGAGGAACATTCCACCGGCTGTTCGGAAGGGTCGAAACATTGAAGCAGGCGTTTGCTTGGGCGTAATCGGAAGCCATGATATTCAGATTGTCCAGCATGTCCTGCAAACCTTGTTTTTGCTGGCCCACATCGGAATTAAGCTGTTGGAACTCTTCTTTAACTTTTCTCGTTTCTTCCAGCATGAGATTGAAATCATTCTTCAATTCCTCCAATTTCATTTGGGCGTCTTTGTAAAGAGGGGATCCATCCGTGAGTAGAATACCCGCGGACGGATTGCCGGCATCTGTTACCCCCGTGTAATACTTGTACGCGTCTTCAAGCGCCTTTTGAAGCTGTATATCTAAAGCATAAGTAGCGTATCCTTCCATGAGGTCTCTGAATGGCTTTGCGGTAACGTCAATGCTTAAAAAGCGGGCGAGCGCTCTTATTTTATACTGCGCCGATCCGATAAGCCCGTTTTTTTGAAAATCGGTAAGCTGTTTTAAATCCGGTGGCGTGACAGGAGAGGCGCCTGCCGCCGGCGGAGCAAGAGATGCGCGATACGTTCCCGCATCAACTTTCAAGACAAAGGCATCGCGTTCTATTTGTTGGGTGGCGAATCCAAGAGACTGCAAGACAGCGGCTTCGCTTGGGGGAATCTCTAGTTTCACTTCCGATCCCAAGTCTCGGACGTATATTATGAATTTCTCAAGGCGGTGCCGGGCGTCTTTTCTTGCCTGTTCAAGCGCGAGCTCCGTGCGCTTCAGGAACACGTCTTTGAGCTTGTCGGTGATTTGATTGATAATGTCGTCCAGCACGCCATCAAGCTCTTTGCTGATTTGCGGGTACGCTTCTTTGGCGGTGGTGTAGCCGTACGCTTCAATGAGCGTTTGGATATCTTGGTTTTTTACCGGCACGATTGCGCCCAACGAATCTGTGGTAGACGTCGCGTTCAGCCAGTCCTGGATTTTCTCGTATCCCGAAAGTGATACCAAAACCGTGTCAACGCCGGTAAGCGCGTCGGGGATGGAAAGGGTGGTTTTATTAGGGATTTTAATTTCACCGAGAGCTTTGCGGTAGTTAGGCGTATCTATCGGGTTCATGCTTCTCCACACTTGCAATTGTTCCAAAAGCTGGCGGATGCGGATGAGCTTGATAATATTTTTATCGGGCGGGAGCGAGCCGAGCTGTGCAGCCATTTCTTCGAGATTCAAAAGTCCCGCAAGCGATGAGCTTTTTTCTCCTGTGAACGGGTTGGTGGCGAAGCCGGTGGTGATGCCCGAAGCCGCATCTTTCTCAAAAATGAACTTGCGCGCCATGTTGTATTCACCGCTTGGCAGGCGCGGGCATTCCGCGTAGAGAGAAGAGTCCGGAGAGGGCGGCAAGATGGGACAGCGCTTGCCGATAAGGGCGAGGCGGATGTTATTTTCTTCCGGCGAGAGGATTTTGAAATCTTTATCCACGCCTTCCAGCGAATTTTCATCCTGCAGGCCGGCAAAGAGCTGCTGGTAGATTTGCGCCAGATCGCCGTACTTGGTCAATACGTCCGTAACCGAACCCTCATAGATAATAGCGCCGGCAGTATCTTTGCGGTCATTGTCTTTCGGGTCGTCATCGGGGTTGGTGCCCAGCTGGTCGGCAAGCGCAGATGTATAATCTTTTACGTCAGGGCTCGGATACCCGAAATGATAGCCGGTGATGATGCGTATTTTTTCCATCAATTCCTGAATTTTTTCTACCAGTTCGGGGAAAAATTTCCCCCGTCCCAATAGCGCGGTGGCCGCGCTGGGGGAGACAAAATCAATGGGCGGCAGGATGCTTTGATATGCCGGGTCAGGGATAAATTGCTCCCTCTTATTCGCCAGCGAAACCGATCCCCCGTCAAACGTCGGGCTTAAATACTGCTCCCAGAACGTTTCCGTAATATGCGTTCCTGTGAAAGCCGGCGCGTCAGAACAGAAAACCGTTGTATTCATGGCATCAACACCCATATCGTCTATACGAATGCCTGACATATATTTTCCGTTGGGGCAAATTCTTGGATCCCAATAAGATACGCCCGCCTGTCCAATTCTCAAATTTGTCGGCGGCGATAACGCAGATTCATTAGTCCTATTAAAGGGCAGGCCAGCCGGCGCGCCAGAGCAAATGATAGCTGTTGCTTTAAAATCTCCTGGAGGTCCGAAAGCAGGAGTTGGCGCTATGGCTCCGCCAATTTTATACCCCGACATGTATGTTCCGGAAGGACAATGCGACTCACCATTAAGAGGAACGGGAATCACCGTTGCGTTGTCATTGGCAAAAAAAGATGAGTTCCACGGCGTATGATCGCAATACACGGAAGCCAATCGCCAATGATTGCCGTTATTATCGCTCCCATCATTATTAAGACCAGACATATAATATCCGTCTGGACATGTTGATTGTACCGGAGTGGTTTGGGCAGTTGCGAATTGCATCCAATTTTCAGTGGGGGGGGGAGTGGTAGCATCAGTACCATCACGGTAAGACAGAATATTCCCTCCCGCTGGCCCGGCATATATTGCATTTGCTACAGCGCCGGTAGCCAAAGTTTCTATAGTAGATGTTTGTTCTATCGGGATTTCCTCCGAATACGCGCCGCACCACTGCGTTTCCTGGTAAAACACTTTGCCCGGGTAATTGGTCATTACGTTTCTATAACTTTTCCCGTCAGCATCGTTGAGAGGATTGATGTCTTCCGTTTTGCCTTTGTACCACGAAACATATGGCTGGAGCTGGTTTCCCGGTCCAAATCGTTCCATGCCGCCGCCATTAGCATCTAATCCGCCCGGCCAGCCGGTTGTCACAGTACTGCTGTCTATGGGCACTTTTCCAAACACGTCATCAGAAGCATTAATGATATTTGATGCCGTGGTGACGAATAGGTTGAATTCAATGAGCGATTTAATAAGAAACGACCGGAAATCATTGACCGATCCAGATAGGGCGCCTGCAGACTGGGCAAGTTGTGCATTGTTTTGCAGAGAGTCGCTGGGCTGGCGCTGGAGCCGGCGGTCTCTCTTTTGGAGCGCACTGGTAAGTACGCCGGAGATAAGCCCCTTTTCTTTTTTCAGCATTTGGTTTATCAGTGCGCTTGAAATGGCAAGCACGTAGGGCTTGATGACGCTCCCCGCTCCCGTGCCAAGCTTGTCGGTCAAACCCGTTATAGACTGTTCAAGCCGTTCATAGGGTGCCAACAGCGCCTTATTCGCAAGATTCGAAATCTGCTCCCCCGGGGTGACGGTTTTACATTCCACCATCCCCCCTTCTCTAATTATGAATGCCTTGAACTCCTCCTCGTTACGAACGAAATTATCACCGAATAGTTTCATTGCGTCTTCCAGATCCCTACCCTCAATGTTATAGCGCTGTGAAGCTAACCCTCCTCCAAGATTACTTTGCGCGAGTTCATTTTGATCAAACGTAAATCGTCCGCTTGTGGGCGCCTTAGTGATGAAGCACCTTTTTTGGTTCAAGAACCCTGATTTCATTGTGGCAAGTTCCGCCTGCGCTTCTTGCGTTTTTGTCGCCTCGATGCGGTTGAGCTCGTCCATCGCCAAAAGCTTTTGCCCGATCTGGTTATTCGGTTTTTCAAGCAGCTGAACGAACGAAGCCCAGCCCCCGTATCTGAAGTCTTCTTGGAATTTCCGCAGGCCGTCGGCCATGCCCGAAAACGTGCACGTTACTTTTTCGGGGAATGTCGGCACGGAGTAAGGGCCGGTCAGTTCAGCGGCAAGCGTGTATTTCAAATAATCGGCGTTGCACAGCGACTTTGGGTCGACGCCAAGAATCTGCCCTGCCAATATGCCGCCCGCTTCATCAGCGGCATCGGCAAGGAATTTCCCGGGGTCCTGCAATACCCGTATTTTCCCTTTGCCGCCCCCGTTTATCCACGCCACGATGTCGTTAGTGAGTTTTGCCAGCGCTTGATGCATGGCAATGAGGAGTAGTGATGAAACGATTTCTGCTATGACGCCGTGGTTTGATTTGAATTGTTCCCAATATTGAAACGCCGCATTTTTTATGTCAACCGCTTTTTCATAAACGAATTTTGCCGCATCCCAAACGAATTTTGCGACAGATTGGGCGATAGACGCGATATCAACAACAGGGAGACCCGTTGCTTGTGCCGGTTGTGGCTGGAACATCATTGCAAACAAAACCGAATTCGCGATCATCACTGCGATAAGCAACCCTGAAATCGGTTTTGGCAGAAATCCGTTTGCCATTTATTTCTGATAGCCAATTATTTTTGCGTTGAGCTCGTCTGAAAGACTATGGAACATTTCAATCATATCGGGATATATTTCGAGCCCTGCCGCTGCAGTTACCGGATCAATCCCCAAATCTTCTATCGCTTGCAGTATTTTTTCATCAAGCAGTAAAATCGCTATCTGTTTTTTATGGATGTCGGCAAAGTCTTTCGGCGCCGTTATGTTTTTTATGGCGGCAAGATTTTTTTGCGCCGAATCGATAAGTATCCCAACTTCCTGTGTGTTTTTGCTCGCAACCGCTTCTTTAATAACATCTATCTCTAATTTTTTTAATTGAACAAGTTCAGCGCTTGGCGTGACGGCTTGGGACATCTGATTAATGTAGATACCGATCTGCGCGTAGGTGGTCGGCTCGCTTGATATTTTTATCTCACTGTCTTTTATTTCTGGCAGAACAAAATATGCTTTCGCGCGCATGCCGATTTGAGCAAGCGCGTCGTTGATGACGTCTTCGTTGTAGGGGATGCTTGGGTCGCTCGCAAAGTCCGCCACAGCGCTTTCCGATGGCGTGATTTCGCCCGAAGATATTTTTTGGGACAATATTTGCGCTAAGTATACGGTGAGGTTTTTAGGCAATGCTCTGGGTTGGGCGGTGTTGGTGCCTTCCAGCGCGTCGTTGGGCGACGCGACGGTTGCGTCGTATCCCGAAGCCACCTCTTCGCCGTCCAGATATCCGTCGCCGTCGGTATCCGGGTTTTTAAGGTCGGTGCGGTAGAGCTTTTCCTGCCAGTTGGCGAGTCCGTCGTTATCCGGGTCGGCGTTTTCATCCGCGTACGGGTCGTACGTTATCTTTCTCCCCGCTTCCAAAATCGCCGCCCCGATGCCTTTGGTCTGCAATATCACCACGCCCCCAATGGCAATTCCGATAAGCAAAACAACAGGAACGAGTATCTGATTTCGTCTTTGTTTGAGCATAGTTATGCTTTTTATTATATCAGTTTTCATCTAACCTTCATAATGTTGATAACCCCCCCCATGTTTGGAAGTTCAACTTCCAAACATCATTCAAGCGTTGCCGGCTCTTCCATAAGCTCTTTCCCTTGCGTTATCCATTCCGTAAATTGTTTTTTATAGTTTTCCGATCCCCCGAAGACCTCAAGAAAAAACTCCTTTTTTATTATCGAAGGAAAATTTCGTTTTCCGATGTAGTCGGCAAAACTAGACCAGCGGTAGTTTTCCAGATGCACGATAGCTTGCGTCGCGTTACGCGCCCCTCTGTTTTCCCGGCTTGGCATAAGGATTTCTAGTGGGTTGGCATGGATGTAATTTGAAATATGCAGGAAATGCCCATCTCTTTCGATAAGAACCGCCTTGAACCGTCCCTGAAACAAGCCACCGACCCGTTCATATTTTTTATTGAAATAGTTGGTATAGCCGGTGCCCAGTTTCTGCATAAACCGCGCAATACCATTTTCCTCCTTTTGCTGTACAAGCAGATGAAAATGGTTTGGCATCAAACAAAAAGCCAAAATATCAACCAACATTTTTCTTTCCCCCCGTATGTTTGGAAGTTCAACTTCCAAACATGACTGGATTTTTTCAGCACCCGCTGTTTGAGGGCGGCGCGTATTAAGTCTTATGTTCGATGCTGGCGCAGGTTTTATATCATTAAATTCATAGAGATCGTGGAGAAAACGCAGATAATCTTTTTTATCAAGGAACGTTGTTCTTTTCTCTACCCCGCGATTATATATATGATATACTTCTTCGGAAGTAAATTGCGGTCTTTGCATATGTTTGGAAGTTGAACTTCCAAACATATGATAACATAGTAAAATAGACCATGGAAGATTCTTGTCAACATGTTTGGAAGTTTAACTTCCAAACATGAGAGAAAAGAAAGACCCCGTTGCGCGCGCGCAACGGGGTCGGGTGGTGAAAACTACCGTTTTTGAATGGTGATGTTGGGGAGCAAGATACTACATGGGGTGTAAACGGGAATGTGGACATTCTCGTACGGGTAGCGCGGATTCAGGTAAAATGAGCCGAAGTACACCACGCGAGAAACGATCTGCCCGTTGTAATTGTAGGAATCGGTCGGGCGCACGTAAAAAGTAATATCTTGGTCGCCGACGAAGACTGTCCCCACATACTTCCCGTTAGGGCTTCTCCCTATTTCCTTGTAAGCATGGACCACAACACGGTGCGTACCGGGGCATCTAAGGTTTTTAAGCACGGGCTCATAGGGGCCAATCGGTTCAGTCAGCTCTCCTTCCGGGAAGAGATAGTATCCGGTTGGGTTGACGTACGCCACGCGCAGATACGACGGATCTAGGACGATTTTGTCGTCGTCGCTGTACTGGATGGGCACAAACACGGCGCATCCTGCAAAGAACACACTCAACAGCAGGCAGGCAAAAGCGATTTTCCCTTTCGCGTTCATGGCAATACCTCCGTTTATTGGTTTATTGTGTTTTCAATGTTCAACAGCCCGTAATTTCCTTATATACTATTTTATATGCTTTGTCAAGGTTATCCATTGGTCGAGCGAGAGCGTTTCGGCGCGGGCTTTTTGGTCTATGCCCGTTTCGGCGAAGACGCGTTCAAGCGTCGGTTTTTCCAAGGAGAGCTTTTCCGCGAGGTTGCTTGCGAGTTTTTTGCGTGGCGAGGAAAACCCGGCTTTCACGAGCGTAAAAAACGCATCGGGGTCCGCTTTTTGCTTTCCCGGGCGCGGTGCGATCTCAATGACGGCCGAATCCACGTTGGGAATGGGGAAAAACGAACCGCGGGATACGTAAAAAAGGATTTTCGGGTCGGCGTAGAATTTTACCGACAACGACAGGATGCTTTCTTTGCCGTCTTTGGCGCATATCCTTTGCGCGACTTCTTTCTGGATGGTGAGAACGATGTTGTATGGTTGGTGTTCATGTTCAAGCAACGCGCGGATGAGCGCGGAGGTGAGGTAGTAGGGGATGTTGGCGACGACCGTGTAACCTGAAACCTGAAACCTGAAACCTGAAACGAGAAATTTTAAAATATCATCTGTGATTACTTCGACGTTAGAAACGTTTCGCGCCGCGAGTTCTTGCATCAGGAGTTTCACGAGCGCTTTGTCTTTTTCCACGGCGACAACTTTTTTTGCTGCACGAGCAAGTTCGAACGTGAGCGCGCCTTTCCCCGGGCCGATTTCCAAGACGGTTTCCGCGCCGGTCAAATGCGCCGCCTGAATGATCTTGGCGATGATGCCTTTATTGGCGAGAAAATTTTGTCCGAGCGTCTTGTTTGGTTTCACACGTTACCGGGATCCTTCCGACATCAAAGTCTGCGCCACGTTTGAGTTGGCCTGCAGATCCTGCCAGAACAGGATGTGCTCTTTGGGGATATACAGCGTGCCTTCCGGCTGGTGAACGTCTTGGCTGACCTTCATGAGCGTCGCGCGGTTTTCCATTTGCGGCTGTTGATCTTGGTTTGGTTTGCTGTTTTTTGCATCCGGAATGGCGTCAACCGAAGCCTTGGCAACCTTGATGTAATGCGCGTCATCCAGCTTCCAGTAATTCATGCCGTACTGCGAAAGATGCCCGAAATACACTTGATCATTCGTGAGAAACACCGCCTGCCATTTGCCGTTCGCTTTGTTCCCTGTTTGGAGCGTCGCGGTGAATTTGTAATTCGCGTCAAGCGCCACGAGGATCATGAATACAAGAACGCCGAGCACGATACGCTTGATGATCTTTTTCTCCACCGCCCATTGCTTGGGATTGACCGCTTTCTTTTTTGAGGGCTCATTTTCTTTTGTTTCCATGAGTTGTATGATTACGAATTATTTTTTTATTATACCACAGAGAAGCGTAAAATGTAAAAGTAAAAGCGAAAAAAGTTTTACATTTTTCATTTTTAACTTTACGCTTCTATGTCGATGATGCCGTCTTCAACATCGAGGTCGCGCGGCATCGTCGCTCCGCGGTATTCTTCGAATGAAACCAGGTGCTCGGGAATGTCGAACAGGAATCGCGACGGCGGATTCGCCTGTGTTTGCCCGTATAATCGCCGCATTTTGGCGTACAGGAAATACACGTATTTTTGGGCGCGGGTGATGGCGACATAGCACAGCCGCCGCTCTTCTTCGAGCTCTAGGGGTGTGCGTTTGCTCCGCTGGTGCGGGAAAATGTTGTCCTCGGCTCCCACGATGAACACCGCGGGGAATTCAAGCCCTTTTGCCGCGTGCATGGTCATGAGGTTGACCGAGTGCTGTAGGGTCTTCTCTTCCTGTGACACCAGCGCGACATTGTCGAGAAACGCTCCCATGGTCGACGCCGCCGGAACGTCCCCATATGAAGAAGCGGCAGACGCCAGCTCCAGGATATTTTCCCAGCGCGAAACCTCCTCCCCGGTTCCGTCGCGGAGCTCGCGCTCCATGCCGCTTTCTTTCGCGACGAGCTTGATGAATCGCGCGAGGTTCATAGTCTGTTGTTCTATCCGAAGGCGCCGCATCAGATCAAAAAACGCGTCGATGTGCTTGGTGCGCGTCCCATCCCGCAGGAACTTTTCAAGCGACGCTTTGCCGATGCCGCGGGGCGGGGTGTTGATGGCGCGCTTCAGGCTCGCCGTGTCCCTGTCGTTGTGGACGAGGCGCAGGTACGCGAGCATGTCCCGGATCTCTTTGCGGTCGTAAAATTTGAATCCGCCGGTGATGCGGTACGTGATGCCGTGCTTCATGAACGTTTCCTCGATGACGCGGGACTGCGCGTTGGTGCGGTAGAGCACCGCGAAGTCGGAGAACGAATACCCCTCGCTCCGCATGAGCTGTCGTATCTTCTCCGCGACGAATTGAGCTTCATCCGTTTCGTTGCGCGTCGCCACCACGGCGATCTTCGCGCCCAATTCGTTTTGCGTGAACAGGTTCTTTTCTTTCCTGACCTTATTCTTGCGGATGACCATGTTCGCCGCGGCGAGGATGGTCTTGGTGGAGCGGTAGTTCTCTTCCAAGACGAACACCGTTGCCTGCGGATAATCTTTCTCGAAGTTCAGGATGTTGCTCATGTCCGCCTGCCGCCATCCGTAAATGGCCTGGTCCGAATCCCCCACCACGCAAATGTTGCCGTGTTTTTTGGCGAGCAGGCGCGTGAACTGGTATTGGGCGTGGTTGGTGTCCTGGTACTCGTCGACAAAAAGGTATCGGAACCGTTCCTGGTAGCGCGCGAGGACATCCGCGTGCGTTTTGAGCAGTTTCACGCAGAACATGATGATGTCGTCGAAGTCCACGGCGTTTTGCTGTTTGAGCATGCGCTCGTAGGAAAGATAGACCCGGGCCGCGAGCCCTGGAAACATGCCCGCCGCTTCCCCGGCGTACTCGTCCGCCCCGATAAGCTTGTTTTTCAGCTTGGAAATATGGTACATAAAAAGCTCAGGAGCGTACTGTTTTTCGTCGATTTTGTGCTCTTCCATTATGCTTTTTATGGCGGATTCCTGCGCTTTGGCGTCGGCAACAACGAAATTCGGGTCCCGGTCGCATAAAAGAGCGTGTTCCCTGATGATTTTCAGGCAAATGGAGTGAAAGGTTCCTATGAAAAAATCATTTTCGCGTTTTTGAAGGAGCGCGAACACCCGTTCCTTCATTTCCAGGGCGGCTTTATTGGTGAACGTGACGGCTAAGATTTTGTCGAGAGAAACGCCGTTTTCAAGCACTAAATGGGCGATTTTATGCGTTAAAACCATGGTTTTCCCCGATCCTGCGCCCGCTATTATCAGCATCGGTCCCTCGGTCGCCAATACCGCTTCTTTTTGCCTTTGATTGAGTGTGGAAAGCATAGGATAACCTTGTGGACAACTTAACGGTTTTCTTTGACTTTTTCGGGGAAAGCCGGTATACTGGCGACATTGGAACGAGTGGCCGATAATGAGTGAATTTCACCAGAAGCGCTTTACCGCACATCGATTAGTACCAAACCGGACAATTTTTTCTCCCCTCTGCGGAGAAAAATCAATAAGCTTCAAGAAAAATTCCCTGTACGCTCTACCGGGAATGTCGTTTTTTACGCAGCTGAAGCGTTCCGGCGCAACGGCTTGCCCGTGTTTTTCTTCAGTATGCTATTGTTAGCCGTTTTTTACAATACGCTTGATGCGCGGGGCGGGTTGCCGGCGCTTGCCATCGATGCGTTCGGCCCCGATCTGGTGATCGATTCCCCGGCGCGCGTGGTACAGCAAAACAACCGGAGCTGGAGCAGGGACGCGGTCGGGTATGATCCGCTTGAGAACGGGCAAGGAGGGGCGGTGCCCGGCTTATTCGAAGAGCTGGCCTATCCCACGAGCCAGGACGACGCCCTGCTTCCCGACTTTTCGCCGCTTGTTATCGACCAAAACCAGGTCTCACGGGACCAGATCGTCTATTACGCGGTTGAGGACGGCGATACGGTTTCAGGCATCGCCTCGCAGTTCGGCATTTCTTCCGCCACCATCTTATGGGCGAACAATCTCTCTTCGGCAAACTATATCAAGGCCGGCCAGCGCCTGGAGATCCTGCCGACCGACGGCGTGAAATACGAAGTGAAGAAAGGAGACACGCTTGGCGCGCTTGCCAAGAAATTCCAGGCGAACGAACAGGATGTCATTGCGTATAACCATCTTCCCGCGGATGGAACACTCCGGCCGGCCGACGTGCTTATCATTCCCGACGGCAGGATACCGGCGCCGCCAAGGCCGGCCATAGCGCAACAGCGCCCCGCGCAGGTTGTCGCCAACAAATATTTTATATTTCCTACGACCGGAAGGATATCGCAGGGGCTGCACGGCAATAACGGCGTGGATATCGCCACCAAGTGCGGTACGCCG
>MEYP01000013.1 GCA_001775835.1 Candidatus Azambacteria bacterium RIFCSPHIGHO2_02_FULL_52_12
ACGGTGTCACCAGTGAAGACGCTGATCTGAACGCCGACGAATTTGCCACGGCATTATACGCCGGGGACATCACGACGGCGCGCCAGGTATTTTCGCACACTGGTCCGGCGGATGGAACGACTACGAACAAAGGGCAGACGCGCGTAGGCATTAAGATCGAAATCAACGCGTTGCAGGAAGCGGCAACGGATTACACAAACTCTCTCGTGTACATCGCGACGCCGACGTTCTAAGGAGCTTCCAAGGTTTTATAAGACACACAAAAACCCCCCTTCACTTCTCTTGGCGGAGGGGTTTTTGTGTGCTATGCTTACGGTAATGGCACGTGATTTTTCAGCATCCATACTTTTTTTAATTGCGCTTTGCGCCGCGAGTTTCGGCGTCTCAAGCGCGCACGCGCAAGAACAGGCGAGCGTCAAAATCCAGCCGTCCATCATTGAGCAGAAGGTGGATCCGGGAGAGATGTTCTCTTCAAAACTCCGCCTGACGAATATGAGCGGGCAGGAGCATGTTTTTCTGATCGCGAAAGAAGATATCAGCGGCATCACGGGAGACGGCCATCCTGTTTTTGTCGGCAATCAGGAGAAAACCGGGTATGAAGTGAGTTCATGGATTTCCGTAAAAGAGGACTCCGTGTCTCTTGGCGCCGGAGAAACCAAGGAGATTCCTTTTGACGTTACGATACCCAAACAGGCAACGCCGGGCGGGCATTTCGGCGCGCTCTTTTTCAAACTAAAAACCACTCATCCGAAAGAGACCGGCACCGGAGTCGGATATGAAGTCGGAACGATCATAAGTCTGCGCGTTGCGGGGAATATCGTGGAAGCGGCCACCATCAAAGAATTTTTTACGGACAAGCTGTTATATGATAAACCAAACGTTACTTTTACGGCGACGATTAAAAACAGCGGGAATACGCTGGTGCGGCCGCGCGGACCGCTTGAAATAAGCGATTTTTTCGGTAAAAAAGTCGCCACGCTGACCGTGAATGACGCGGCGGCAGCGGTGTTGCCCGGCGGTGAGCGCAGTTTTGAAACAATATGGCGAGAGGAGGGGTTCGCGTTTGGGCACTATACCGTTGTGATGAGCCTTACGTATGGCGATGAGGGGAAGGACACCGTATCGCAGACTCTTTCATTTTGGGTTTTGCCGATGCGACTCATTGCGTACGGAGCGATTGGGCTGCTCCTTATTATCCTGGCCATCATCATTTCGGTAAAGCTTTTCCTGAAAAATAAACTGCGCGGCATGCGATCGCCAATGCATGAGATTTTTGGGAGAAACAGCGCCTATCATCAAAAAGCGCGGCCATTTTCAAGACTTGCCGTTATCGCGCTTGCGCTTCTTTTGGGAACCCTGCTTTTTGCCGTAATCCTTTTTGTACTATTTGCGTAAAAAGCTATGTTCCAGAGGTCATTATTGTTTGCGGGGGCCGCGGGCACAGTCATTCTTGCCTCGCTTCTCTTTTCGTACGTCCCTCCCCAAAGCAAGCTCGGCTCCGTGATCGGCGTGAGCGGGAGCGTGGACGCCAATCAATACAACACGATTGCCGATCAGCTGAAAAGGAAGGAGCTTGCTCTTGCCCAGCGGCAGACGCAAACAAACGAGCAGCGCCCAGAAAACACATCCGGTCAGGACAAGCTTCTTACGATAATCATCTTCGGCGGCAGCGGCATGTTTGTGCTCGTGTTCCTGAATTTTTATCTGGATTATCGGCGGGCAGTAAAGAAGCGGGCAACCAATCAATAACGCATCATGAGATTTTTCTTTGCGCTGTGTGCTGTCGCGTTTTATGCAAGCGCTGTGCCGGCGCATGCCGCGCAACTTACCAAAACAAGCGATCTCATTTCGACATCGCGGCCGTCAATCGCCGCGAATCATACCATTTCGTTCATCGCCGCTTCCGCGATCCCTTTCTCGGGGAAAATCACCGTGACGCCCCAGAGCGGCTCCTTCGATATACCGGCTCTTTTCTCATACGCAGATGTTGATATCGCTGTGGCTCCCATTTCCGGAACCTATGCGGAGCGCTCCGCAGGGGCTTCGCCAAGCGCAACCGCAGACGGCGTGAGCGTCGTTCCCGGATCATCAGGGTCGCTCACTTTCACGCTGAATGCAACGACGGGCATCGGCGCGGGAGAATCGGTCCGCATTAAGCTCGGAACGCACGCCGTGTTCGAGGCGACGGGCGCACAACAGCTGTTGAATCCGGCCGTTGAAAATTCATACCGCTTCACCATAAGGACGTTTACCGGCGCAGACGCGTTGTTAGATGCGGGGATTGCGATGATTGCCATCATCAGCCCCGTTTCGATCGGGCCGGTGGATACCACCGACACAACACCGCCCTCGCTTTCAAACGGCTTGCCTGCCGGCGCACTGCCGGGAGGCACGCTCTACGTCGAACTTTCTTTAAACACCGATGAATACGCGCTCTGCCGTTTTGCAACGGCGCCCGATACCGCTTATGACGCCATGCCCAGTACGTTCACCAATACCGCAAGCACCTTCCACACAACTACCGTCGGTCCTTTTGTGAACGGCCAGGCATACGCGTATTACATCCGCTGCCGCGATCGCGTCGGCAACAAGACGTTAAGCGATTTCATCATTAGTTTTTCAATCAGCGAAATACCGCCGCCCCCTCCGCCGCCCTCGCCTCCCGGTAACGGCATACCGTCAACCGTCACCGCATATCCGCCCCCGCCAACCACCTCAAGCGTCACCCTTGAGGGTCTTGCCTATCCTTTTGCGGCCGTTACCGTATTAAAAGACGGAAAAACAGAACGGACGCTTACTGCAAATGCAGAAGCGCGTTTTTCAACAACGGTCAGCGGGCTTGAGCGCGGGGTGTACACGTTCGGCATTATTGCGAAAGATACGGACGACAGAAAATCCATCACCTATCCCTCCACATTCTCCATCCAAGGAGGAACAAATACGACGGTGGGAAATATTTTTATTCCCCCAACGGTCAGCGCCGCAAAAGCAATGTTTTCCGCGGGCGAGGATATTGTTATTTCAGGACAAAGCGCTCCGGATGCGACGATAGAAGTCTTACTGACACATCAGACCGGAACAATTACGGATGCCTCCGCTATCACGCAAGAAGTCATTGCCGGCAAGGACGGAAAATGGACCGCCGTTGTCGGTGGAAGCGGGTTGGCGGTTGATACCTATGAGTTTAAAGCGCGCGCACGGCATGCGCAGTTTGGGCAAAGCGATTACGGACGGTTGCTGTACATCGGCGTCGGAAAGCCTCCTTCGCTCGATCTTGCGAAGCGCTCCGATCTGAACCGCGACGGCCGCGTCAACCTTGTTGATTTTTCCATTCTTCTGTTCCATTGGGGGAAAGACAATCCGCTTACCGATATCAATGCGAACGGAAAAGTCGACCTCACCGATTTCAGTATCATGATATTTAATTGGACGGGGTAGCGACCGTGTGGCGTATTTCCGAGAAGACTCTCCTGTGGTATGATACAAGCATGTCGTCGTTTCTCCAAAAGTTAAGAGGAAGAGGGCTTATGCCCGATAAAAAAGAAGAGGAAAGCAGGCAAAGCGGTCCTGATGCGAAAACAGTTCCCGAAGCGGCCCATCTCGATGTTGATATCTTTGAGACGGCGAATGAAATCGCCATTTATGCGGATGTCGCGGGAGCCCATCTTCATGAAATGAGCATTACGATTGAGGGCGAAAATGACGTGGTGGTGATTCAGGGCACGACCGTGCGGCCCGATGAAAAAACCGATGGTCAGCACAACGAAGCGAAAGAGCCAAAGCGGAAGATGTTGTATCAAGAATGCCATTGGGGGCCTTTTTTTCGGCAGATCATTCTCCCTGAAGAAATCGATGTGTCTCGTATTGATGCGACGATACAGCATGGCGTGCTCATGCTTAAATTGCCGCTTTTACGTTCTCACGCGCAGAGCGGAATGCCAAAGATGATAACGGTAAAAGAAGGGTAATGCATATGCGGAGGCGGAGTACGGTTCAATTGCGTTTCATGAGTTTTGTTACGGCGCTTGTCGCCGTGTTTGGCGTTGCGCAAGGCGCGTTTGCGGCAACGCTTTCCGTATCTCCCGCTTCGGGAAATTACGGTACCGGCGACAGTTTTTCGGTAAAAGTGATGGTGGATGGCGGCGGCCAGCCCATGAACGCGGTCGAGGCGGCACTGCGGTTCGATCCGGCGGCGCTTTCCGTTTCCCGTGTTTCCAAAGACGGGTCGGTGTTTTCACTCTGGACCGCCGAACCGACCTATTCCAATGCGCAAGGGACTATTTCTTTCGGGGGCGGAAGCCCGACTCCATTCACCAAAAAATCGATACTGGTTGACATTGCCTTTAGAGCGCTGAAAGAAGGGTCGGCGACGGTGTCGTTTTCTTCCGGGTCGGTGCTTGCCGCAGACGGTCAGGGCACCGATATTCTTTCGGAAAAGCCCGGAGGGAATTACAGCATTGCCGCAAAAGCCGCTCCGCCACATCCTTCTCCGCCGCCATCCGCTCCCGCACCCCCGACAATCAGTCCGCTCCCGCAAGCGCCTGCCATCGGGTCGCCGACGCACAAAGACGCGGAAAAATGGTATAAAGAAAATTCGGGAAAAATGACCTGGCCCGTTCCGGACGGCGTGAGCGGCGTCCGGCTGATTTTTGATAAGAATGCAAAAGCAATGCCGAAGGATGTTTCTGCTCCCGCTCCCGCAGAGAAAGAATTTTCTCAACTTGGCGACGGCATCTGGTATTTTGCGGCGCAGTTTCAAAACGCAAACGGGTGGGGAGCGATTGGGAGGCGCAAGATCATGATTGACACCGCTCCGCCCACGTCGTTTACCATTGCCCTTGAAAAAGAGGAGTCGCCCGCCCTGCCCGCGCCGGCGCTGGTATTGGATGCCATCGATGAAGTATCCGGCATCGCGCAGTATGAGATTTCCGTCGATGGCGGAGCTCCGGTGCGCGTGCTTGCATTAGAGCTGAAAAATAAGACGTATACGCTTGCGGGCCTTCCCAATGGTGCGCATAAAATTGTTGCGAAAGCAGTGGATGCGGCAGGCAACGCACTTGAGGCGGATAAAGAGATAACGACGGCGGGAGCCCCCCCCGCCGAGCAGAAACCGAAAGAAAAGAATGCCGACCAGACCAACCAGACTCCTTCGTATTTCGGGCTGTATGGATGGATTGTTATCGTGGCGCTCTTTGTCGCGCTTGCCGGCGTGATCGGATTCAGCGGGTACCAAAAGCGGAGATTTACGGATGAACGGGAAAAGATGAGAAAAGAAGCGCAGGGGTCGGTCAATGAAATCAGCAAGATATTCGCCGCGCTTCGGGAAGAAGTTGAAGAGCAGATCAATGCGTTCGACAAAAAGCCGAAATTGAGCGAAGCGGAAAAACAGATTCTTGGAAAACTCAAAGACGCTCTCGACATCGCCGAAGAATTCATCGATAAAGAGATCGAGGGGATCAATAAATTCCTCAGATGACGCCCGCCTATCGGTTACCGTGACGCTATGATGCTTTTTCGATTTAAAAATATCCTCATCGCATTCGTCATCAGTGCGGTCGTGGCGGCGTCCTTTTCCGATATGTTACGGATGGTTCCGCTACCGAGCGGCGTGCCGCGCGCGCACGCGGCGGCGACATTCGTGCAGACGATAAGCTCGGTCACCGGCGGCAACGGCGGAACGACGCTTTCCGCGACATTTGCGGCGGCGCCCGCGCAGAATAATCTGCTTATCGCGGTGATTGGCGGCAACGCGAACACCGTCATCAGCGTTCCTGCCGGCTGGTCTACGGGAATCAACCAGAGCGGCACGCCCAGCCAGGCGATCTTTTATAAAATAGCCGGCGCGGGAGAACCGTCAACCGTCACAGTCACCGTCTCCGTTTCCACGCATCTGGGCCTGCAGATCTACGAATACGGCGGCATCGATACGGCCACGCCCTTCGACCAGTCAGGCTCGAGCGCGGGAACGGGAACGGCGGTGGGTTCCGGCACGCTCACCACGTCAAAGAACGATGAACTGGTCGTTGCCGGCCTGACGGTCAACGCGGACGCTTCAAATTTCTCCGCGTGGACGAATTCTTTCACTGAACGGAACGATTTCTCGAGTAAAACAGGGGTAAGCAATACGCGTTCGACATTCGGCGCCGCCGACCGCATCGTCGGCGCGGCGGGCGCATACACGACAACCGCGACGTCCGCGCTTTCCGGCGCATGGATCGGACAGATCGCCTCGTTCAGGATAGCCTCTCTTCTTACGCAGTCAACGTACCAGTGGTTCGCCAATGCGGATTCAACGGGGGTCGGCTCCGCGCTTG
>MEYP01000014.1:0-1277 GCA_001775835.1 Candidatus Azambacteria bacterium RIFCSPHIGHO2_02_FULL_52_12
ACCCGCGCTCGGCGGAGGGGTTGGCGCACGCGGGGTTCGATGTCGTGTCGCTCGCGAATAACCATATGTGGGACTACGGCAAAGAAGCGTTCCTTGATACGCTCGACGCGCTGACGGACGCAGATATTTCTTACGCCGGCGGGGGAGCGGATTTCAAGGCGGCGCACTGGCCGGCGGTGTGGGAGCACAACGGCATGAAAGTCGCGTTCCTTGCCTATACCAATCTCATCCCCATTTCTTTTACGAAAGAGGGTTCACAGCCGGCGACCGCGTTCATTGATGTCGCGCAGATGACCGCCGACATTCAAAGCGCGAAGGCGCAGGCCGATGTCGTGGTCGCGTCGTTTCACTGGGGAGAGGAATATAAAACCGCGCACAACGCGGAACAGGAGCGCATTGCCAAAACCGCCATTGACGCGGGAGCGCTGCTGGTGATAGGCCATCATCCGCACGTGCCGCAGGAAGTGGAGCGTTACAACGGGGGAGTGATAGCGTACAGTCTCGGCAATTTCGTCTTTGACCAGAATTTTTCGCAAGACACGCGCACGGGGCTTGCGCTCCGCGTAACAATCGCAGAAGGAGCGGTGGAGAGCGTCGAGGAGATGCCGGTGAAGTTCACCCCCGATTTCCAGCCGTATTTCGCCGTTCCCGCGCAATAGTTCTCTGCGCGATTCTTGCGCGATTCTTGCGCGATTCTGACAGAGCTGTTATACTGAAAGCATGTTTGAACCGAAATATACCCTCACTAATTCGATCGTAAAGGCCTTAACATCGATCGCCGAGTCAAAGGCGGTGATTGAACGCGCCAAAATCCTTCCCCAGCAGGAACTGCGTCTGCGCCGCCAGGCATTGGTGAGGATGACGCACAGCTCGACCGCGATAGAAGGCAACCGGCTGAACGTCGGGGAAATAGAAGCCCTCCTGGTGCGCAAGAAGGTGGACGCTTCGCAACGGGAAATCCACGAAGTCAAAAACTATCTCGCGGCTTTGCGTTTTATAGAAAAAACCATCACACAAGGGAGGCCGATAAGCGAAAAAGCCCTGCTTCGTGTCCACGCATTGGTAACGGCGAACACACTTCCCAAAGAGCAGAGCGGACGGTATCGAAGGGGACTGGTCTATGTGGTGAAACGGCGCAGCGGTTCTCCGAATGAGATCCTCTACACCGCCCCGGATGCGAAAAAAGTGCCGCAGTTGTGCAAAGACCTGCTTGTGTGGCTGAAGGAGAGCGCGGAGAAAGATGTTGATCCTGTTGTTGCCGCGGGCATCGTTCATCA
>MEYP01000014.1:1299-5112 GCA_001775835.1 Candidatus Azambacteria bacterium RIFCSPHIGHO2_02_FULL_52_12
GGCGTTCGCCACGCTCGCGCTTTACAAGAGCGGATACGATTTCCGGCGTTTGTTCGCGCTCGAGGATTACTACAACCGCGACCGTTCCGCATATTACGCGGCAATCGATATCGGGAAGAACTATGAAAAAAGAAGGGCCGATTTCACCCCGTGGCTCGAGTATTTCGTCGAAGGGTTCAAGGAAGAGATCGATAACGTAAAGAGGCAGGTCATTGCTCTTTCCGGAAAAAAGATCAACGAGCGGGTTGATACAAAGATTTTTTTGCACAAAGACCAGATTGAGATTCTCGATTTGCTTGACCATGCGGGGAGGATAACCGTACAAGATGTTATGCGCGCGATGAAGTGCCCGAAACGAACCGCCCAGCTACATCTTCAAAAAATGAAGAAACTCGGCTTGCTCGCGCAGACAGGGAAGGGCCCTTCATCCGCCTATGTGATGAAATAGAATAGCGGAAAATTTGATTTTTTCGCGAAAAAATGGTAAAATGGCAAAATATGGATAAAAAACTACTCATACAACAGATCGAGGGATTGAGAAGGTCGAGGGTTGTTACCTATCTCACTAGCGACCGGCCGGGGCCGGTAAATGCCCGCGTGGCGATGGATATTATTCCCGTCGTAAGTCATCAACTTCGCGCTATCGGCAAGACGCCCAACATCGATCTTTTTTTGTACAGCACGGGAGGGGATACGATGGTGCCGTGGCGGTTGGTTTCCATGGCTCGCGAGTATTGCGATAAGTTTTCGGTGCTGGTGCCCTACAAAGCGCACAGTGCGGCGACGATGATAGCGCTGGGAGCGGACGAAATCGTGATGAGCGACCTATCGGAGCTTTCACCGATTGATCCGTCAACCGCAAACGTTTTCAATCCAACAGATCCCCAAAACGCGCAGAACAAAATTCCTATTTCGGTGGAAGACGTGATGGCCTACTTTGATTTGGCAAAAAACAAGTTCGGCATCAAAAACGACGAAGAGCTGGCGAAGATATTTAACAAATTTGTGGAGGCAAATCCGCAGATTCATCCTTTAGCGCTTGGGAATGTCAATAGAACTCACAATCTTATCCGGATGCTCGCGAAACGCCTACTCAAAAGCCACAAAACGCCGATGAAAGAAGACGAGATTGAAAAAATCGTTGACTACTTCACGGAAAAACTATATTCGCATCAGTATTTCATCGGCCGGAAAGAAGCCAAGGAGGATTTGGGGCTCAAGATCGTTCAGTACGCGGACAGCGTACTGTCTAAAGCGATGACCGATCTGTACGAAGAATACAAAAAAGAAATGGATCTCGGCACCGTATGGAATCCGGAAAACGAGCTCGGCCTGAACGCCGTGCAGAACAAGAAAGATTACAAAATCGCGTTCATCGAAAGCGCGCAAGCATCAAGCCGTTTCGAGCTTTCCATCGAGTACCGCAAACAACAGGTAAATATGGTTCAGCAAACCCCGCAAGGTCCCATTCAAGTCCCGCAAGAACAAGTCGGCTGGAAAGTTATCGGCCAGGGGTGGAAGTAAAATATGGAGAACAAAATAATAATTGAATTTGCTCATATTTGTGAGAATGTCATTGTGGCCAACAATGGAAATTTAAGCATTGTCAATATTTTTAATCAAATAAGTTCTAGTAATTTTCCAGCTATTCACCCAGTTCTCTTTATTGTGGTCGGTGCTACTGGTGATGAAGGAGAGTACGAGGTTAATATACAGATAAAAAAGGAGGGGGACGAAAGACCGGTAACGACACAAACCTTACCCGACAAAATGAAAATTCCTAAATTTCCTGCGCAAGGTCGCCTCTTTGTTAAATTTTCTCCCTTGGTTCTAAAGTTTGCCGGCTCTTATAAAATTATCATTTCTATTGCAGGACAAACCAAGATATTATTTTTTGAGGCAAAGCAGGTTATAAAACAACCATGAGTAATCCTCCGGAGAATCAAGCGGGTGGAAATGAGACCAAATCCGAAACAAAGGTTTCTGCTGAAAATGCTCCTACTACAGCCGGGGTTGGGCAATCTAGCGCGTATCCAACAAAAGAAGAATTTAAAGGTCTAGTAGAAAAGCAAAAAAGTGACCAAAATATTCTTTTGGTTATTATGGCAGGTGTTGTGATTTTTATTGTTGTGACATTTTGGCTTGAGCTATATGCAGTGAATAGAAATTATGCGCAAGACAAGTCTCTTATGCTACAAAACAATCAATTAAATAAAGATTATTTTGATAAAGTTTTATTTTTAAATAATGAGATTCAAGATCTCAAAACAAAAATAGAGGTCCTAAGGGCGCGAAATTCTTATTTAAAATAAATGCCCCCCCCCATGTCTTCACTCAACTGGACCGAAAAAAAGAAAATTGTAAATCATGATGAGAAAACGCTCTCGCTCGGAAAGAGCGAGAATTTAATTTTAGAGGAGGACATTGAACGAGGTATATCATGAGGGTAAAAATATGGCTGAAATTAACGCAGATGACAAAAGAATAAAGGGAGTGATTATAGAAGCTGTTGGAGATATAAAGCGAGAAAAAGATGTTATTCGTATCAATAAAGACGCTTTTGTTGGTATAAGAACGCTTGGTAAATATGAGAGTAATGGAGGGCAGATTATTCAAGGCGGATACAGAACGGGAAAATGGTGGGAGAAAACTTGGGTACAGATAATTTTTCTTCTTGGTGCAATCGCAGGAATCATCGGACTTGTTTTAATTTTTTTATAATCTTGCCAACAAAAATTAGGAGAAAGTAATATGCAAAATATAAACGATACTATTAATGATTTTGAAACTTTTAACTTCCCACTTTTCTCGGATATTGTTTATATTGTTGGTATACAAAAAGAAGAGAAGTTTATTCCGTTTTATGTAGGACAAAGCTCAAGACATCTTGGTAGGATGGGTGATTATATTTCAGCACAATTTAATGCCCCGACGGATTTTAAAGTGGGGGAAGCCGTAAAGTATATTCAGCAAAAAGGATTTCTTGCTGTGGTAAAATTCAAGACAACGAACAGTCGTCAAGAAAATGAACGTAGATATACTATGGAGGTAAGGGGAATGGGGTATGAATTATTAAATGATTTACCAGGTTTTAGAGCGAGTATTAGTAATCTTGAAGATGAGCGAAAGAAGGTTCAGGAATTTATTCGGCACAAAGTATTATCCAGAATATGAAACGCACGGTCTATATCGCTGCATTTA
Source organism: Candidatus Azambacteria bacterium RIFCSPHIGHO2_02_FULL_52_12 (assembly GCA_001775835.1). GTDB lineage: Bacteria > Patescibacteriota > Minisyncoccia > GWC2-36-17 > WO2-46-25 > WO2-46-25. The sequence goes on from MEYP01000014.1 coordinate 4,501, forward strand.
CGTTTTTGGGGATTCTGCTCCAGTTTTTGGCGCATGCCGTTTTTGAGCGGTGGTATATCATCAGGCTGGTGAAGGATTTTGACACGTACGGCTTGGGGCTCACGTGGGACCAGTGGTTTTTGGTTCACCATGTCGCGGCGGTTATATTGTTTATCGCCGGAGCCGCGTTCGGTTTCTGGCAGGGGAGATATTGGTGGCCGAAGCTCTACGACGAACAGGGGAATAAGCGGTGGAAGAGGTAGCTCGCTTTTGGCCTTATTTGTTCTTCACGTATTCGTCAAAAAACGCGACGGAGCGGCGCATGGCGGCGGTGAAGGATTGCGAGAGGTTGTGATTGTCGCCCGGATAGGCGTAGAGCTCCGCTTCTTTGCCGGCGGTTTTCATCTGTTGCTCGAGCGTTTGGGAGAGTGCCAACGGCACCGATTCATCCGCCGTGCCGTGGTGAAGCTGGAGCGGGCCGGAGATGTCGGCAAGGTACGTGTTCGCCGAAAGCGACTCCCAGAAAGACGGATTTTGCTCGGGCGTGCCGTAGCGTTCCTGAAGCTCTTGCCGCCACCTGCGCGCGCCGGCGGGAATGGTCGGCGGTATCGCCGTCGGCCGCCTGCGCCAGTT
>MEYP01000014.1:5123-8515 GCA_001775835.1 Candidatus Azambacteria bacterium RIFCSPHIGHO2_02_FULL_52_12
ACGCCAGCCCAGATGACGCCCGCCTTGATATCTGTGCTCGCAACCATGGCGCGGAGCGTTACGTGGCCGCCCATGGAGTGCCCCCACATGCCGATGCGCGCCGGATCCGCGTCGGCGTATTTCTTTATGGAGGCGACGGCGTTCAGCGCATCGACGGTGTAGGCGTTCGAGCCGTAGCCGCCCGTTGCTTCTCCTTCGGAATCGCCGTGGCCGCGGAAATCCGGTTTCAGGACGATATAGCCCGCGCGCGCGAAGCCATCCACGTATGCGACGTAGCGTTCCGTCGTTTTGTATTGCGCGGGCGGGATGTAGCCGTGATTGAAAACGATGACCGGCCAGCCGCTTGCCGGTTTTGTTCCATTCGGCACGGTCAGGAGCGCGTAGATCTTCAGGCCTTCCGACTTATATGACGCGACGTATTTTTTGTAATTCGCGCCCTGCGCCAGCGTCTGCTCGATGACGATATCACTGCCCGGATATTCGCCGTTTCGCAACGTTTCGATGGAAAGCGGGTTCGGCCCCGCTTCGAGGACGCCCTCTTCGCCGCCGTTGATGTTGTCGGTGAGGTTTTGCGTGGCGGCGCCGTTTGGCGCGGGCGCGGTAACGCTTCCGGCAACGACAGCTATCGCGGTGATGATCAGGCCGATAATGATGAGTTTGCGTGCCATAGCACCATGATACGGCTGTTTTTGGCTTTGGGCAACGGATGGACTATTTCTTCAAGGGGAGTATAATGGAGCGTATGAAAGGGTATATCATCAACATAGAAAAAGAGACGAAGGAAAATACCGATTTCCGGCGCGTGCTGTATACGGCCAAACACAGCCAGTTGGTGGTGATGTCGCTTTTGCCCGGCGAGGAGATTGGGAAAGAAATACATACGCTCGACCAGTTCATCCGCCTTGAAGAAGGGGAGGGGCTCGCTATTTTAAACGGCATCGAGCACGCCATCAAGGCGGACGACAGCATCGTCATTCCCGCGGGCACGGAGCACAACATCATCAACACGTCCGCGGACGCCGCGATGAAACTGTATACTATCTACTCGCCGCCCGAGCATGAGGACGGCACGATCCACAAGACAAAAGCCGACGCGATGGCGGCTCACGAGCATTTCGACGACAAAACGACGGAATAGCGTTGCGTGCCCGCGCCGTTTGGGTGTATGATAATGGCATATGGCAAGAAAAGAATGTTCCATTAACGGGATACGATGGGTATCGGTCCACAAACCGACCCATGAGGACATTGCTTTCATTGCAGACCTCTTTTCATTCCATCCGTTCGTCACGGAATCCATCATCGCGCCGACGCTCCACCCCTTGGTGGAGTATTTTAAAGACCACCTGTTCCTGATCCTGCATTTCCCGCTCATCGAGCGCACGCAGGCCCCCAACCATATCGTCGAAGTCGACTGTCTTATCACCAAAGATACGCTGGTGACCATCTCATATATGGCGTTCGAGCGCCTTGAGACGATATTTGAAGATGCCCAAAAGAATCCGGCAATACGAAAACAGCTCGCGCGCAAGCACACGGATTTCCTTTTGTATCGCATCATCGACCGCCTGTTCCAGAAACAGCTTGAAGACCTTGATTACCTGGAAAAAGAGATTACGCATATTGAAAACAAGATTTTCAAGCGGGATGACCGCCTGACGGTCGAAGAGATTTCCCACACCCGCAAGGACATCCTCGATTTCCGCAGGTCCATCAATCCGCAAACGGTCGTGTTGCAGTCTTTCGTCGAAAAAGCAGAGCGGTTTTACGGCAAAAAATCCATGGCGCCGTACTGGAGCGACCTCCTCACCACCGAAGACCGTATTAAAAACCTGATAGAGAACCAGAAGGAAACCATGGATGTGCTGTATCAGACGAATGACTCTCTGCTTTCTTCAAGATTGTCCCGCATTATCGCGGTGCTCACCATTTTTTCCGCGGTCATCCTGCCTCTGAACCTCATTTCCTCCATTTGGGGGATGAACCAGCGCGTCTTGCCTTTGCGGGACGGCCCGTTCGATTTCTGGATCGTCGTCGGCGTGATGGTCGCCGTTGCCTTGCTCCTGCTCCTTTTCTTCCGCAGGAAGCTCTGGCTCTGATACAGGGGCAAAGCGCCCCTGTTGATAATACTGTGCATAATTTTGTGCATAACGTGGTGATAAATTCGCCTTTTTTTGCTTGTTCTATTTTTTCCCGGGAGTGGTATAATACATGCAGGTAGCCGGTCGAGCTGCCGAAGTATCATTAACAACTAATGTGCTCATGGACTTAACAAGCCCGAAAGATGCTTATCGCATTGCCGGTTGACTAGGTACCATTAGAAAGTTTGTGTCCTAAGCAAGCTTTCCGTACATTACGCGCGAACTCGCAGTGCATCAGCTGTCTTTTACAATTGAATATGGTTCTGGCAGAACGCCTTTTGAAAAAGGCGCACCCTACGGCTTAACAGCCATACGTTCCCGGGTAGAGAAATGAGAAGGGTTCCTTCTTAACAGCTCACAACCCGGGTTTGTTTTATATATTTTAAAAAAAGTTTTTTCGCGCCGATGAGGCGTTTTTTTGTTTCTCTTGTTTGTTTCCCGATTTTTGCATACACTACACTCTATGGAAGCGCTCTCATATCCGATACGCATCAACCGTTATCTCGCTTTGGAAAACATCTGCACGCGCAGAGAAGCGGACGCGCTCATCGAAAAAGGGAAAGTGAGCATCAACGGCGCGCCGGCGGTGCTCGGGGCTATGGTGCAGAAAGGCGACAAGGTGGAGGTGGCCGAGAAAGCTGTGGCGCAAAAACATGCCGCGTATGTATATTTTGCGTATAATAAGCCGCAAGGCGTGGTGACCAACCCGGAGAAAGGGCACACAAGCATCACGCAGACCCTGCACATCAAAGAAAAAGTTTTTCCCGTCGGCCGGCTCGACAAGGATTCGCACGGTCTGATCATCCTGACGAACGACGGGCGCATCACCGACAAGCTTTTGAATCCGAAGTATGACCATGAAAAGGAGTATCTCGTGACGGTGGACAAGACCGTCTCGCCCGAGTTTTTAAGGCGCATGGCGCAGGGCGTGTTCATCGAAGGATACAAAACCCAGCGATGCCGCACGAAAAAAGAAGGCGACAAAAGCTTCCGGCTTATTCTCAACGAAGGCAAGAAGCATCAGATACGCCGCATGTGCTCTGTGCTGGGGTATAATGTAATAGATCTCCAGCGCGTGCGGGTCTTGAACATCGAGCTTGCCGATTTGCCCAAAGGGCGCTTTCAAAAGCTCGGCGGCAAAGAATTGGCGGAGTTTTTGTCCCGACTGGAGATGTGATACGATAGAAATATGATTTTCAGAGAGATCGTAAAATTTGTTTCTCCCAAGCCGCGGCTCAACAACAGTTTGCG
>MEYP01000014.1:8615-26620 GCA_001775835.1 Candidatus Azambacteria bacterium RIFCSPHIGHO2_02_FULL_52_12
GCGGGGCTTTCGTGGGGGCTGTTTGCCATCACGACGGGCTTGCTCACGCTTTTTTTCACCCGCTGGGGGTTAAAAATGAATGAACCGGAACTGCTTATCGCGTTGGGCTACCTTATCCGGGGAATGGTATTTTTAAGCTATGCGTTCATGTCGAGCGTCACCCAGCTCATTTTTACGCAGGTGATATGGGGCTTGGCGGCGGCCATCGGCGCTCCCGCGTTTGACGCGGTGTATGCCGAACACACCGATAAAGACGGCGCGCTTTCCGAATGGGGCCGATGGGAGGGAATCGCTTCCATAACGATCGGGCTCGCGGCTATCGTGGGAGGTATAATGATCCAAAGCTTCGGCTATCAGGCCATCTTCATCATCATGGCGTTCGCTTCATTCGGGCTTGCCCTGTATATCTGGCGGCTTCCGCGCGAGGCGTTGTAGGAGGTAAGTCGTAAAGTCTATAAAGTCCGTAAAGTCGAAAGTAAAATTCCTCACACGTGGAAACAGACGGGGTAGCCCGTGGAAGAATGGGATGAAATGTAGTATACTCAAAGCATGAACAAGCTGGTTATTTTTCTGGCAATTTCAGCGGCGGTCGTTCTCATCGCGTTTCTCGTGCCGGCAAAGCGCGAAAATGTCGTGTTGTCGGATGAAAAAGTATATGTCGCCGCGGAAGACGACGGCATTATCGCGGTTATCGATCCGGTAAAACTCGCCGTTGTTTCCCGCATCGATCTTTCGGAAGGCCATCAGGGTGGAATGCTCATGTTCGCTCCCCACAACGTGCAAGTGAGTCCCGACAATAAAAGCGTATGGGTTACGGCAAATGTGAACATGCAGATGGATCATACGTCGTTTTTTGCGCCGTCCGCGCGCGCCCACGGCGACGAAATGACGGACACGGAAGAGCTTGACGAGGTGATCGTTATCAATCCGGAAACGGATCGCATCGTGAAACGCATTCCGATTGCCGCCGGCGTCCATCTTGCGCACGTGGCGTTTACGCCGGACGGCGCTTTTGCATACGTAACCGCGCAGAATGAAGGGGCGGCGTACAAAATAAACGTGCGCACGTTCGCGGTGGAAAAGCGCATCGCCTTGCCTGAAGCAAGCCAGCCGCACGGTTTGCGCATCGCGCCCGACGGTTTGACGGCGTATCTGGCGATGCTGGGAAGCAAGGGAATGGGCATCATAGACACCGCGACGGATTCATTCACGCATATGCCGCTTGACGGCGCCGCCGTACAGACGGGCGTGACACCCGACGGGAAATTCGCGGTCGTCTCCTTGTACGATACGAAACAGTTGGCAATATACCGCCCGGACACCAAGGCGGTTTCATATGTGCGCTTACCCGCGTCCGCCAAAGGACCCGTCCAGATGTACCCGACGCCCGATTCGCGGTTCGTCTATCTTGCCGATCAGGGATATTACTTCCAGCAGCCGCCGAGCGAATGGGTGTACAAGATAGACCTTGCCGAAGGAAAAATCACGGATGTGATCAAAGCTGGACAAGCGCCGCATGGCGTGGTCGTCTCCCGCGACGGAGCATTCGTTTACGTATCCAATCTGTTGAGCAATGACGTCTCGGTCATTGATGCCGGCGCCGACCGGGAAATCACCCGCATTCCCGTCGGCAAGAGCCCTAACGGCGTGAGCGTGTGGTACAGGCCTTAGCTTTCTTTCACGCTTTTTTCTTGCGCTATCTTGTGCAGGATTTTCTTGATGCCTTCCATGCTTTCGTGGTCGTGAATGGAAAAAACCACGACGGAAGGATTGAGTTTTTTTGCTTTCGTGAGTATTTTTTTAAGCGATACTTTGTCTGCCGTATCGCTTTTGCTTATCAAAAGATATTCCTGCTTGTCCAGAAGTTTTTCATTATACGTTCCCAATTCCTTGCGGATGGTTTTGTAGTCGCGCGCGACGTCCTCCGACTCCGTTGAAATCAAGTGGAACAAAATCCGCGTGCGCTCGATATGGCGCAGAAATTTCACGCCAAGCCCTTTGCCTGTGGACGCGCCCTCGATAAGCCCGGGGATGTCGGCCAGGATAAGCTCTTTGTTGTAAACGCCCAGATTGGGTTCAAGCGTGGTGAATTGATAATTGGCGACTTTGCTCCGCGCGTTGGTAAGCTCGTTGAGCAGGCTCGACTTGCCGGCGTTGGGCAGGCCGACAAATCCGACGTCGGCGATGAGCTTAAGTTCAATGCGCACGTCAAAAACTTCCCCAGGCGTTCCCACGCCAAATTCTTTTGGGCTTGTGTTGGTGGAAGAACGGAACAGAAAATTCCCTTTGCCGCCCTTGCCCCCACGGGCAAGCAGTGCGCGCTCTCCTACAGACACGATTTCCCGCGTTTCCTCTGTGGTGAGTTTGTACGCAATGGACCCGATGGGCACTTTCAAGATCAAATCTTCCCCCCGGCCGCCGTCGTTGCGCTCTATTTTCCCGTCTTGCCCGTTGTGCGCCGCTACTTCTTTCACGAAGCGGAATTGGTTGAGCGCGGACAGGTCGGAGACGCCTTCCATATATACGTTCCCGCCGTTGCCGCCCGAGCCGCCGGTGGGGCCGAAAATACCCGGCATCTTACTGAACAGCGCTCTGCCGTCGCCCCCTTTTCCCGCCGTTATTTTAAGCGTTATTTCGTCAATAAGCATAGTGCGGTGATTATATGCTACTTTCCTTAAAGAGGGAAGAGGCTTTACTTCGTATTTATCTCGTGGTATATCATCAATGTGCTCTTTGCCAACCGAATATCATACAAAGAGGAGGCGAACATGAAAACATGGGTGGTTTTAGCATGTGTCGGAGTTGGGGTCGCGGTTTTTGGATGTTCTGGACCCATGAACCCCGAGAATAAAGCGCTTTGGAAAGTTGTTCAATCTCCAATTTCAGGGAAGTGCTATGAGGTGTATGGGGATGGCGTTTTTAATCAACGTGTTCTTGCGATGGGAAGCGAAGTCTCGTGTGATTTATTCAATAAAAAGGCTCGGTAACCTCAGAATAAAAGGAGGGAGACATGTATGCTCTTTGGCAACAAAATCGTCTACAGCATGAGCTACTTTCTGTGTTTTTTCAGAAAAAAGACATCAGCGAAGAAGGGAGGCGCGTATTGACCGAACTTTTCCGGCATGCGCTTTCGTATGAGGCGTCCGTTGAAAACTTCTTAAGGGCGTGCGAGGAGGAATATCGGCTGACCTGGCAGTATCAGGATTCATGGTATCGCGCCGATCCGGCCGCGGTTGACGTGCGCGGGATTCAAAACAGGGCGGCGTGCGAAAATATCTGCCGCGCGCTCAAAATTCCATCGCTTCCGGGAAAGGAACCGCATATACCCATGGATTCATTTTCCGTTGAAGCGGGTCCTTTCACCTATCGGTTTTCTGGAGTTATCGGTTCTGGCAGGCGCACTGTCTTGCGCGAAAAGGAGGCAATCGATTTCAGGGAATGCAAAATTGTCCGCATCATCATAGATGAACCAATGGTGCTCATGCCTAACGGATGTACTGCTTATGCAATGCATGTCACTGCGCATCCCGTCCGCTCATTAAAAAGAGTCTAGCAGTAAGATCCTGCCCCCGCGCATCATCCGCGGGGGCAGTTTTGTTTTTATGCAAATATTGTTTACTATACAGATATGGTTACGAGATTTTGGAAACAATTGAAACGGCCGATTATGGTATTGGCGCCGATGGCGGACGTGACCGACGCGGCTTTTCGGCGCATCATCGCCAAGTATGGGAAGCCGGACGTGATGTGGACGGAATTCGTCTCGTGCGACGGGCTGTGTTCGGAAGGGAAAAAAGCGCTGTTGAAAGACTTGGCATTCACCGACGCGGAGCGCCCTATTGTGGCGCAATTTTTCGGTTCTAAGCCGGAGAATTTTTACCGGTGCGCACAGCTTGCACAGGAGCTGGTCTTTGACGGCATCGATATCAACATGGGGTGTCCCGACAGGAGGGTGGAAAAACAAAACGCGGGAGCGGCACTGATACGAGAGCCGAAACTTGCGCAAAATGTCATCGCCGAGACGAAGCGCGGTGCGGGGGAGCTACCCGTCTCGGTGAAGACGCGCGTCGGGTACGATACGGATATGTTGGATACATGGATTCCGCAACTGCTTGAAACGGGAATTGCGGCGTTGACCATTCACGCGCGTACGCGAAAAGAAATGTCGCTTGTGCCCGCGCGGTGGGACATGGTCTCGCGGGCGGTTGAGATCGCGCGCGCATACGATTCTTCCGAAGACCGCACACTCATCATCGGCAACGGCGATGTCACCAGTTTGGCGGACGCCGAAGAAAAAGTGCGGCAGTCGGGGGCGGACGGCGCCATGATAGGGCGGGGGATTTTCGGCAACCCGTGGTTCTTCAATAGGGAGAAAGACGTGAACACCATCGGCATTGAAGAAAAGCTCTCTGTCATGCTTGAGCATACGTTTTTATTCGCGGAATTGTTTGCCGGCGTGAAGAGCTTTGACGTCATGAAAAAACACTACAAAGCGTACGTGCACGGCTTTGACGGCGCGAAAGAACTGCGCGCAAAACTCATGGCTGCGCGCGACGCGAACGAAGTGGCGCGCATCGTTAAAGATCATTACCCGAATGTAGCTGCGCAAGTGATGGGTTGACTAGATTTTATGGTTGTGCTATATTTCATTGCAGGTTATTTATACTACTATTACTCACCATTACTTCGCTTACAACACTATGGCATACGACCCGAAAACAACCCAGGTTCCCAAGATAATCATCGCGATGATCTCCCAGCTGCCGACCCGGCAGAAAGACATCGTGACGAAGCGTTTCGGCTTGAAAGACGGAAGGCGGAGAACTCTTGAGGAAATAGGGGACAGCTACGACATTACCCGGGAACGCGTCCGGCAGATAGAAAACGACGCGAAGTCGCGCATCCGCGGATCGGATCATATCGGATCGCTCGATCCGTTCTTCGCGCACGCCATAAGCCATTTCGAGCGGCACGGCGGCATACGAGCGGAACACCAACTGCTGGGGCGTGACATCCCCGTGTTTTTTGGCAAGTCAACCGACGAGAAGATCGCGCGGGCGTATCTGCATTTTCTGTTCTCTTTGCACGACGCGTTCACCAAGCATTCAGAGACCGACGAATTCCACGCGCTGTGGGCGCTCAAAAACGCGGACCCCGACGGCGCCAAAGAAGCTCTGACCAAATTGACGGCGAACATGGAAGAGAAAAAAGAGCTGATAGAAAAAGAAAAATTGCTGGCACAGCTCCAAGAGCTTACCGGAAACGTCAAGCGGGATATTCTGGAATCGTATCTTGCCGTTTCAAAGACCATCGACGCGAATGTGTACGGGGAATACGGCCTGAAGCATTGGGCGGAGGTGCACACGCGGGGCGTGCGCGACAAGGCGTATCTGGTGCTCAAGAAAAATGCGCAGCCCATGCATTTTCGGGAGATCGTGGAGCATATCAACAAGACATTCGACCTGAAGCGTTCCGCGCACCCGCAGACCGTGCACAACGAATTGATCAAAAACAGCAAATTCGTGCTGGTGGGGAGAGGCACGTACGCGCTGTCCGACTGGGGGTACCAGCCCGGCAGGGTGGCCGACGTGCTCATGCGCGTCCTGAAAGAGGCGGATAAGCCCCTTTCCCGCGAGGAGATCATTGAAGCGGTTTTGAAAGAACGCAACGTGAAGCACAATACCATCATGCTCAATTTGCAAAATAGGCAATATTTTGAGAAAATGGAAGATGGGAGGTTCGCGTACAAAAGATAGTGAGATCTGATTTTTAACAATACGCCTCCCGTTCTAACTTATGCCACAGCCGCCTGACATCTTTGTCGGCATTTCAGTTTTCGCGCGCTTCATGTACGATTGGGGATGGATTCCGTTGCCCTTCGTTCTTTTTTTCGCGTGGCGGGCGCTGTGGTTGTATTATGTCGAGTTGCGCTATATCGCGCGCGCCGACTGGATCACGCTTGAACTCAAGATCCCGCATACGGTGGAAAGCACTCCCAAAGCGATGGAGCAGATCTTCGCCGGGCTCCACGGCATGAAAACCAGGGCGAATCTGAAGGAGCATTATCTGGAAGGGAAGCACCAACTGCATATTTCCATGGAGATCGTCGGCACCGGCGGCACCATCCATTTTTTCATCCGAACACCGCGGCAGTTCCAACGCCTCATCGAATCTCAAATATACGCGCAATACAAAGACGCGGAAATCACCGAGGTAGAAGACTATACGGCAATGATGCCGCCCGGTATCCCCAATGAAGAATATGAAGCATGGGGGACCGAGCTCATCTTTACGAAAGACGACGCGTATCCGATACGCACGTACCGTTTTTTTGAAGAACCGTCCAGCGAAAAGAAATTCGTCGACCCGCTTGCCGCGCTCATGGAGCTCTTGGGCGAGCTGGGGGAAGGGGAGCACATCTGGGTGCAGTATCTCATGAAGCCGACCGGCGACGAATGGCAGAGAAAAGGCCAATATCTCATCGACCGGCTCATCGGCAAACGAAGCGCGAAAACATCTTCGGGAACCAATATCCCCGAGGAGATTTTCCAGTTCTTCAGCGACATGTTCACGACGCTCTTTCTGGGCCAGGAGCCCGCGGGCGTTGGCTCTGAGGTCAAGAAAGAAAAAGAAGGACCGGAAACGCTCATGCAGCACTTGCCGCCCGGCATGAAGGATACGGTGGCGGCGCTTGAAGAAAGCATTTCCAAGCACGGTTTTGAGGCTGGCATCCGCATCCTGTACATCGCCAAAACGGAATCGTTCCAGAGCGCCAGCATCGCCGCGGTGATGGGAGCGTTCAAACTATTTTCAACTTATAATCTCAACGGGTTCAAACCCAACAACGCGGTCACTCCCTCGATAGACTACGTGTTCAAGAAAACACGGGAGTACCTGCGGAAAAAGAAACTGTACCAGCACGCGCGCACGCGCTATTTCGTGCGCAACAAGATCATTTTCAACACCGAGGAGCTGGCGACGATATATCACGTGCCGTCCATCGTCATGGAGGTTCCGCTGCTGCCCAAGATAACCGCCAAGAAAGCCGAGCCGCCCGCCGGCTTGCCGATTATTTAAGAATAATCCTTTCCCATTCTATTTTCTAACTTCTAGATTCTAGTTTCTAACCCATGATCATTCCCTTTGCCACAACGAATTTCAGGAATTCCAGCCGGGTGTTCGGCATCAAGACGGCCGACCGGCGCAACCACATGTACGTCGTGGGTAAGACCGGCACGGGCAAGACCACGCTTCTGCGCAACATGATGATCTCCGATATCATGGCGGGCAACGGCGTCGCGGTGGTGGATCCGCACGGGGAATTCGCCGAAAGCATCCTGGACTACGTGCCGGAGAACCGCATCGACGACGTGGTGTATTTCAACCCCGCCGATCTGGATTTTCCCATCGCGTTCAATGCCGTGGAAAAAGTGGAAGCGAACGAACGGCATCTGGTGTCTTCGGGCCTTATCTCCATTTTCAAGAAGATCTGGGCCGATTCATGGGGGCCGCGGCTCGAATACGTCCTGCGCAACGCCATTTTGGCGCTCCTGGAACAGCCAGACAGCACGCTGTTGGGGGTCATGCGGATATTGTCGGATAAAGAGTACCGCAAAAAAGTGGTGAACAATCTGACCGATCCGGTGGTGAAGCAGTTTTGGATCGAAGAGTTCGGCAAGTATTCCTCAAAATTCGAAGTGGAGGCGGTCGCGCCCATCCAGAACAAAGTCGGTCAATTTTTGACCAATCCGATGATCCGCAACATCGTGGGGCAGGTGAAGTCGAGTATGCGCATGCGCGACATCATGGACAGCAAAAAGATCCTCATCATGAACCTTTCCAAGGGAAGGATCGGCGAGGATTCTTCGGCGCTCATGGGCGCGATGCTCATCACTAAGATACAGCAGGCGGCGATGTCGCGCATCGATATCGCCGAGGAAGACGGCCGGGAGGACTTTTACCTGTACGTGGACGAGTTCCAGAATTTCGCGACTGAATCGTTCGCGGGCATTCTTTCCGAAGCGCGCAAATATCACTTGGACCTAATCTTGGCGCACCAATACATCACCCAGCTTGACGAGACGGTGCGGGACGCGGTGCTTGGCAACGCGGGCACGCTCATCACGTTCCGCATCGGCGCGGACGATGCGGAGTTTTTTGAAAAAGAATTCGCTCCTGAAATCATGGCGCTTGACCTGGTGAATCTGCCCAACCGGAAGATCTATCTGAAGCTCATGATCGATGGCGTGACCTCCAAGGCGTTTTCGGCAGACACGATGCCGCCCATTCCCAAGCCGGCGCAGAGTTTCAAAGAGGAGATCATTAAACGGTGCCGCGAACGGTACGGAACGCACCGTACGGATGTCGAGGGCGGGATTTCCACATGGAGCATGCCGGTGGAAGTATCACGCGGCTCTTATCCGCCGGCACCGGGGGGTGTGACGGACCAAAGATTCGATTTTCCAAGAGAAGCCACGCCCGTACCGAACGGTACGTTCGGGCGGGCGTCAAAGCCGGAAAAACCACTTTTTGACGCCGTTTGCTCTTCATGCGGGAACCCGACCAAAGTCCCGTTCGAGCCCGACCCCAAGCGCAAGGTTTACTGCAAAGATTGCCTGCCCGGCATCGTCAAAGCCAAACATGAAATGGCCACGTATAAAGCTTCAGCCGTCCAAGCGGTTCGCGCGGAAGCTTTGCGCCCGCGCAAAGGACCGGACTTAAGCGGTTTAAGAGAAGCGCTGAACAAGTCGCTTGAAATCGCGCAAGCCAACAATAGCAAAAACGCCCTCAAAAAAGAGCTCCAGGAACAGAATATGAAGATGGAAGACATCACGAAGTTTTAAAAAATCCCTCTGCCGTTCGGTGGAGGGATTTTTATTTTGCTTTCTGCGAGCGCTCGATGTAGTTGTTGGTCTGCGTGTTCACGATGATGGTGTCGCCCTGGTCGATGAAAAGAGGCACGGCGACCGATGCGCCGGTTTCAAGCGTGACTTGTTTGGTGCCGCCTTGCGCCGTGTTGCCTTTGATGCTCGGAGGCGCATCTTTCACTACGAATTCCATTTTAATAGGGAGCTTGATGTTGATGATGCGCTCCTGGAACGAAATGGCGTCCACTTCCATGTTGGTTTTCAGATACGCGGTGTTTTCGCCCAGCACGTTTTTTTCAAGCTGGAACCGTCGGGAAGGGTCTTTGGGGTCCGCGAACCAGTAGGCGTCGCGGTGGCTGTAGAGATATTTGATGAGCGCGCTCGACAGGTCCGCTTCGGGGAAGCGGTCGTTGGAGCGGAAGTTTTCCGTGAGCACTTTGCCGTTGATGAGGTTTTTCATGCGCACGGTCAAGCCGCCGCCCCAGCCGATCTGCTTGTGCTGGGTGTCCATCACCGCATACGGCTCATCCAGATAGATGAACTCCGTCCCGTTTTTTAAATCTGAAATGGAAAGCATATGGAAAAAAGTGTAGCAAGAAATTTTGAAATAATCAAGGGATTTGCTATGCTTGGCATATATGGATTTAAAGGAAATCGCGGAGCAGATAAGGAAGTGCCAACAATGCCGCTTGGCGCAGGGGCGCACGAACGCGGTGCCGGGATCCGGCAATCCTCATGCTCAAATCGTGTTCGTGGGGGAGGGGCCGGGGAAGGCGGAAGACGCGCAAGGGGAACCGTTCGTGGGGGCGGCGGGGAAATTCCTCAACACGATGCTTGAGTCTATCAAGATGACGCGCGAGGACGTCTTCATTACCAATGTGGTGAAATGCCGTCCGCCCGACAACCGCGACCCGCAAGAAGACGAGATCAAGACATGCACGTCGCTGTATCTGTGGGCACAGCTTGAACTCATCAAGCCCCTGCTCGTCGCGACGCTGGGCAGGCATTCGATGTATGAATTTTTGCCGGCCACGGCGAAGATCTCCGCGGTGCACGGCAAGCCCGTGCAGGCGGTGAACAAAAGGACGGGAAGAAGATTCAACGTCCTGCCGCTGTATCACCCCGCCGCGGCGCTTTACAACGGGGGCTTGCGGGAAACGCTTCTGGAAGATTTCAAGAAAATCCCGAAAATACTCGAAAATTTGGAAAAATAATCCAAGCGCAAAGATGCCGCTTCAAGTGTCGCCAACCACGTCGGGGCACGCACTTGAAACGGCACGTTTACGCTTGGATACCATGACAACTATGAAGAAACAGAGCATTTGGGATTACAAAAATATTCACATGACAGGCGTCAAGGGCGTCGGCATGACCGCGCTCGCACAGGTGCTTTTGGCGAACGGATTTGCGGTTGACGGCTCCGATGTTTCCGAAACGTTCATGACCGATGCGGTGCTGAAGGAACTTGGCATCGCGGCAACCGCGTTCGATGCGAAACACGTACGGGGAAAAGATGCCGTCATACGCTCCAACGCATACGCCTCAACCAATCCCGAAGTGGCGGCGGCGGAACAGGCGGGCATGCCGCTGTTTTCATATCCCGAAGTGGTCGCGGAGCTGTTCAACGCGCATTACGGCGTTGCTATCGCGGGCAGTCATGGCAAGACGACAACGACCGCGATGCTCGCGCATATTTTGAAATACGCGCGCAAAAACGTGACGGCCATCGTCGGGTCAAGGGTAGAGAACTGGCACTGTGGCGCGCTGGCAGGGGACCTGTCAAAACAGGACGCGCTGTTCGTGCTTGAGGCGGATGAATACAAAGAAGCGTTCCTCTACTACCGCCCCAAAGCGGCCATCATCACGAACATAGACTACGACCACCCCGATTATTTCGCGACGCCCAAAGAGTACGCGGCGGCATTCGGGAAATTCATCAAACCGTTGCCGTCCGACGGATTTCTCGTCGTCAACGCGGATGACGCGGCGCTGTGCGACGCGGCGCGTTTGGCGGCGTGCAGAGTCATCTTCGTCTCCGGCAATGCCGTGCAATCGTTCAACCTGCGCACGGGAGGGGATCATAACGTCATGAACGCGAATATGGCGTATCAGGCGGCTTTGGCGCTGGGGGTTTCCCGCGAAGTCGCGGCTGACGCGTTCGCCGATTTTCAAGGAACCGCGCGCCGCATGGAGCTTGTGGGCGAGAACAACGGCGCGCTTATTTATGACGACTACGCGCACCATCCTTCCGAGATCAAGGCGACGCTCGCCGCGCTGAAACAAAAATATCCCGCAAAGCGCATCATCGCCGTTTTCCAGCCGCATACGTATTCGCGCACGAAAGCGCTGTTTGTAGACTTTGCCGGCGCGTTTGCCGACGCGGACTCCGTGATTCTGACGGATATCTACGCGTCCGCGCGCGAACAAAAAGACGACAGTGTGAATATGGCGGAAATGGTCCGGGCCATCAATCACAAAGGAAAAGACGCCATTCTTATCAAAAACAAGGAGAATATCGCAAGCTATATCGAGCGGACCATC
The DNA here is from genome assembly GCA_001775835.1 of Candidatus Azambacteria bacterium RIFCSPHIGHO2_02_FULL_52_12. Taxonomy (GTDB): domain Bacteria; phylum Patescibacteriota; class Minisyncoccia; order GWC2-36-17; family WO2-46-25; genus WO2-46-25. The sequence continues at coordinate 20,024 of MEYP01000014.1, forward strand.
GACGCGAACGCGCTTGTCGTCGCGCTGGGAGCGGGGGATATCGGGCGGGTTTTGGCATCGCTTGCCCGGCGATGATATCTATATCCGCCAACCAAGCGCCCCGCCCTCTTTTTTGTCTAGGGCGGCATAGGGAACCTTGCTTTCCGTTTCCCTGCGAAACATCATCCGCGGAACCAGCCGTCGGCGCGCTCCAGCGGCGCGCCGCGGCCTTGACTCTCAGCGCAAAAGTCGCCCCCATGGGCGACACCAAGCTTTTGCGCCTCCGAGACATTCCGCGGCCGATGTTTCTCAGGGAAACGTATACAAAAGGGCGATAAAAAAGAGGGCGGGGCGCTTGGTTGGCGGATGTACCATAAGAGGTCTTGCCAAGGTTTAAAAGAAGTGATACCATTGATGCATTGTTTTTAACTTGTTATCTATGGCGGAAAATACCGAAAAAACGACTTTAACCGAAGGAGCAAACGATGAAATGCTTCAGAAGATGTTCGGCGCGGGCGTTCATTGGGGGCATAAAAAGGCAAAGGGACATCCCAAGATGAAGCCCTATATCCTGACGACCCGGCAGAACGTCCAGATCATCAACGTGGAAAAAACACTCGAGAAGTTGAACGAAGCCGCCGCATTCCTGAAAGATATCGTGGCAACCGGCGGCGTCGTGCTCGTGGTGGCGACGAAAATGCCCAGCAAAACGCTGGTAAAGGGCTTTGCCGAGAAAACCGGCATGCCCTATGTGGAAGAGCGGTGGCTCGGCGGAACGATCACCAACTTTCCCATGCTTTCCAAACGCCTTGAATTTTTCCTCGGACAGGAAGCAAAAACGGCAAAAGGGGAATTCGCGAACAAGACCAAGAAAGAACAGCTGCTCATCAGCCGGGACATTGAGCGCCTGGAAAAAAAGATGGGCGGCATGAAAACCCTTAAAAAGATCCCTCATGCTTTGCTTATCGTCGATATCGGAGAACATATGGCCGCCGTTCGTGAAGCGAAGCGCACAGGCGTTCCGGTGGTCGCCATTTCCGACACCAACACCGACCCGACGCTCGTAACGCATCCCATCCCGGCCAACGACAAATCGGCGCTGTCCGTCTCGTTCATCCTTGACTATCTCGCCAAGGCGATGAACGAAGGAAAACAGCAGGCTCAAACAGCGGTAGCGGCAGCGAGCTCGGCAAAGCAATAACAAGCGCATGGCTTTATCACTCGAAAAAATCCAGAAACTGCGGGAGCAAACCGCGGCATCCATGAACGATGTCAAGCGGGCGCTCGATGAAGCGAAAGGGGACGAGCAGGCGGCGCTCATCGTTTTGCGAAAACAAGGGAAGGCGCTCGCGGACAAGAAATCTTCGCGCGCGACGGGAGCCGGCATCATCGCCTCCTACGTGCACGGGGACGGCCGCATGGGCGTATTGTTGGAGCTTCGGTGCGAAACCGATTTCGTCGCCAAAACAGCAGAATTCCAAAGTCTGGCGCACGACCTTGCGTTGCATATTGCGGCCGCGAAACCGAAATACACGAGACCGGAGGATGTCCCGCAGGGCGTGCTTGAAGCGGAAAAAGAAATCTATCTCTCGCAGGTCGCCGCGCTCAAGAAACCGGAAAATGTCGCTTTAGAGATCATCAAGGGAAAGGTGCAGAAATATTACGACGATGTTTGCCTCCTCAACCAGCGTTTTGTCAAAGATGACAGTAAGACGATCAAAGAGGTTGTCGCCGAGACGGTGGTGAAAGTGGGGGAGAACATCGAAGTCGGCAAATTTGTCCGGTTTGAAATTTAAGTTTGGCGCCTATGTTGCAGTACGTTCTTCTTATTCTCTCTCTGGCAAGCGCGGCGGCAATCGCGGCCATGCTTTGGAAGAAGGCCCCGCTTCTTGCCGCCATACCTCCCGAATCGCTTCTTGACCGGGAAATGTTCCGTATTTTCGCGTTTCGCATGGCAAAAAAGGCGCTGTTCCTTTTGAGCCCCAGACGCGTTATGATGCATGCGGTGACGTGGGCGGCTCAGCTTTTGAACGGGATCAGGGTTTTGTTCCTGAATCTCTACCACCTTATCGAAGCGCTGACGAAAAAGGCCCGGCACACCTCCCAAAGGATGCAGTGGGAGCATCAGTGGTTCTCCCAAAAAGAGATCCAAAAGCGCACGGAAGAAAAAAGCGAGACCCCGGAAAAGAAAGAGTCTTAGGATCGTGCCGAGATAGTTTGGCAACTGTTTCTTGCCCGCCCATCTTTTGTGCCGATGTAGCTCAGCGGTAGAGCAACTGTTTTGTAAACAGTAGGTCGTCGGTTCAATCCCGACCATCGGCTCCAGAAGCACAAAAGATAGGCGGGTGAATAAACAGTAGGTCGCGAGTTCGATCCTCGCTCTCGGCTCCCGGCTGAAGGGGCGCGATGCATGTGTTATTATGCGCGGATGGCGGAGCGGTCAATCGCATCCCGATTTCCTTTAGAAGCAGAGTGCGCAGGTGGCGGAGCGGTCAATCGCACTTGACTGTAAATCAAGCGCCCTTGTGGCTACGCAGGTTCGAATCCTGCCCTGCGCACTCTGCCTGAGAAAAGAATTCGGGACGCCCCTGTGGCTACGTAGGTTCGAATCCTACTCCGCGCACCCCATGTGTTTGGGAGACTAGTTTCCTCAATAGGATTTGCCTTACTTATAGACAAAAGGCAAAATATGGAGTATTAATATGTGAGTATCACAATCGTAAGCTCCGCGATATCGTATGTGATATGATTAAAAAGTTGTAACATATGCCGTTGTAGCTCAGTGGTAGAGCAACTCCATGGTGGGGCATAAAAGCTCCCTGCCCATTACCGGAGAAATCCGGTGGTGAATCCCGAATTACGGTTAAAGACCTGCGCTGGGTTAAGACCGTGGCGATACCCTCGCCCGAACGACTGACAAGGGACGCTAATCCGAGAAATTGGTACGCGTAAGATACAGTCTAATCCTCTTGTATAAAGTGAAGTTTGAATGAAGGAGAGGTGTACATGAAGGAGTAGGTCGTCGGTTCAATCCCGACCAACGGCTCCAAGAATATAAAATAATAAGGAGTAGGTCGTCCCGATTCATCGGGACCAACGGCTCCATAATAAAATAAAAACACAATAAACATATGTCACAAGAAAATATCGTCAAAATGCAGTGCCCGGTGTGCAAGAACGTCAACTACTGGACCACCAAGAACAAAAAAACCGTGACCAAAAAGCTCGGATTTTCAAAGTTCTGCAATTCTTGCCGGAAGCACACCGACCACAAGGAAATAAAGAAATAAGTAAGTGATGGAGGGAGCTTAGGTAAGTGGCATACCGGCGGTCTCCAAAACCGCATTCGGAGGTCCGATTCCTCCAGCTCCCGCATGCATCAATCAACAAGCCGCCCTACATAGGACGGCTTGTTGATTGATAAAAAGCTCAAATTTGTATATAGTAGAAAGCATGAGAACCGGATTGGCAAAGGTTAAAAAAGTGAAACTGCAGAAGATCGAAGCGCTTGCCAAAAGCGGCGTTGCCGCGTATCCGGACATCAAGCACAGGCCGACGGAAATCGCCGAGGTCAAAAAACGGTTTGACGAGCTGGTCATCAGCCAGAAGAAGGTGCGCGTTGCGGGCAGGATAATGGCAAAACGAGAACACGGCGGTTCCACGTTCGTAAGCGTAAACGACGGCTCCGGCACGCTCCAGCTTTACATGAAACAGGATCTGCTGGGCGTCGACCGGTATCAGTTTTTCCTCGATTATTTCGACGTCGGCGATTTCGTGGAATCTTTGGGCCCGGTGTTCATCACGCGCCGGGGCGAGCAGACGCAGGAAGCGCACGAATTTTCACTGCTTGCCAAAGCCGTAGCGCCTCTGCCCGAAAAATGGCACGGGCTCGCGGACGTGGACGAGCGCTACCGCAAGCGCTATCTGGACCTGCTGATGAACGAAGACGTGCGGGCGATATTTTTGAAACGTTCGCGCGCGGTGAAGGCGATGCGCGATTTTCTGGAAGCCGACGGATTTCTCGAAGTGGAAACCCCCATCTTGCAGACCATTCCGGGCGGCGCCATCGCGGAGCCGTTCAAAACGCGCCTGAACGCCCTGCGCATGGACCTGTATCTGCGCGTCGCGCCGGAGCTGTATCTGAAGCGCCTGCTGGTCGGCGGATTTCCGAAGGTATATGAGATAGGCCGATGCTTTCGCAACGAAGGCATGGACGCGACGCACAATCCCGATTTCACGATGATGGAGTGCTATGAAGCGTACGCGAACTACGAGCACATGATGGAGCGCGTGGAGCGCATGGTGCGTTTTGTCGTGCAGGCGGTTCTGCCTGACAATCATCTCGAGATAGAGCGCGACGGCAAACTCATCGATTTCAAGTCTTCGTTCGATGTTGCCGTATTTTCCGATCTTTTAAAAAGGCACGCTCACATCGATTACGATGCCGTGTCGGCCGCGGAGCTTGCGAAAAAAGCGAAAGAACTGAAGATCACGATTCCTAAAGGCGCGGGAAAGGGGAAGATCGCCGACGAGATATACAAAACGCTGGTGCGGCCCAACATCCTTCAGCCAACGTTCATGATACATCATCCGCTGGAGCTTTCGCCGCTGGCGAAACAGCTCCCGGGTGACGCGTCGAAAGTCGCGCGGTTCCAGCTGGTGGCCGCGGGCATGGAAATCGCCAACGGATATTCCGAGCTGAACGACCCGGCGGAACAGGCGGAACGGTTCCGCGCGCAGGAAAAGACGCGCACTAAGGGCGACAAAGAAGCCCAGCGCATGGACAAGGATTTCATTGAGGCTTTGGAATATGGCATGCCGCCAGCCGCGGGGCTCGGCGTCGGCGTTGAGCGCCTTGTCGCTCTGCTCACCGGCGCGCATTCCATTCGCGAGGTGATGCTGTTTCCGACCATGCGGCCGAAAAAATAACATTCTTCCATGCTCGATATCAATTTTATCCGTGAAAATCCCGAGGCGGTGAAGAAGGGGATCGCCGCGAAAAAAGCGCCGGCGCGGCTGGTAGACGATTTTTTGCGCGCTGACGGGGAATGGCGCGCGCTGACGGCGCAAGCGGACCGGTTGCGCAGCGAGCAAAAAAAAGCGGGCGCGGAACGCAACATCGAAGAAGCGAAGCGTTTAAAAGGCGACCTCGCAAAGACAGAAGCGGAGCTTAACGCCGCCGAAGAACAACGGCAGGCGATTTTGACGGATATGCCGAACCTGCCGCTTGCCGATGTTCCGGAAGGAAAAAGCGGCGCGGACAACGTCGTGCTCCGCGAAGTCGGCAAAAAGCCGCAGTTCGATTTTCCGCCGCTGGACTATCTTGCGCTCGCGCAAAAGCTCGACGTGATAGACACGGAGCGCGCCGCGAAGGTCAGCGGCAGCAGGTTCGGATATCTGAAAAACGAAGCGGTTCTTCTGGAGTTCGCGCTGGCGCGCTTTGCGTTCGATATGCTCGCGCGCGAAGGGTTCACGCCCGTCATCCCGCCCGTCATCGTCAAAGAAGAGATGATGCGCGCGATGGGGTTCGTCGACCGGGACGCCGACCGGCAGGAAAGCTATTATTTCAAAGATGACAAGGTGTATTTCGTAGGCACCTCGGAGCAGTCGGTCGGGCCGATCCACGCCGAGGAGACGTTCGAGGAGGGCGAATTGCCGAAACGCTATGCCGCTTTTTCAACCTGTTTCCGGCGGGAAGCGGGTTCCTACGGCAAAGATACCAAGGGCATCTTGCGCGTGCATCAGTTCGACAAGATAGAAATGGTGAGCTTCACGCGGCCGGAAGACTCCGCCAACGAGCACCTGCTCCTGCTGTCTTTGGAAGAAAGGCTCATGCAGGCGCTTGCCATTCCGTACAGGGTTATCCGTTTGTGCGCCGGCGATCTCGGATGGGCTTCCGCGGGCACGTATGACATCGAAGCGTGGATGCCCGGACAAAACGGCGGCGTAGGGGAGTATCGTGAAACGCACTCGACATCCAACACGACGGATTTTCAGGCGCGCCGCCTGCGCACCAGATACAAAACGCGCGCCGCGGACGGCAAACCAAGCACGGAATACGCGCATATGCTCAACGGCACGGGTTTTGCCATGGGCAGAATGCTCATTGCCATCATCGAAAATTACCAGCAAAAAGACGGCAGTGTGCTTATTCCCGATGTGTTACGCCCTTACATGGGCGGCATTGAGCGCATTGCCCGATGAGTCGTATGGCGCACCAAGGCATTTCATCGGGTTTCCAGCAGCGTTTACGAGAAAAAAAACTTAGAAAAAAAAGAAGAAAAATCCTGGCGTATGGTTTCCTTTTCATGCTAGTCGTTTTTTCTCTTAGTTATTTTTTCCTCGCGAGCGGCTATTTTGCGGTTTCAGACATCCGCGTCGAGGGGGCGGACATGGCGTCCGCTGACGACATCAAGAGCGCCGTTGAAAGCTTTTTCCCGCAGAAATATTTTTTCATGCTTCCCGCCCGCAACGTTTTTCTCTTTCCCTTGCATGAGGCGGAAAACAAATTGCAAGATATGTTCCCCGGCGTCGCGCAGGCGCGCATCACCCGCGAGTTCAAGCCGTTCCGTTTCGCGCAGGGAAGCCAAAAGAGCCGACTGTATGTTTTGATTACCG
>MEYP01000014.1:26634-49485 GCA_001775835.1 Candidatus Azambacteria bacterium RIFCSPHIGHO2_02_FULL_52_12
TGTTTTGTCGCGGATAACGCGGGGGTCCTCTTTGCGTCAACTCCCGCCGTCTCCGGCGCTTCAGTCACCGTGATCTTGGAGAGCGACCTGTCGGGAGTCGTCGTTCCGCTTAAAAAATACCCAAGCGAGTTCATGGATTTCATCGTCCGCGTAAAAACGGCGGCGTCCGACGCGGCGGGCATCACGTTTGATTCGTTCGCGCGCATGGACGAGTACGGCGACGTCGTCGCGCAGAGCACGGGGGATTTCAGGGTTTTTTTCACCATGAGCCAGCAGGCGGACAAGCAGGTGCAGATATTAAAAAGCATCCTGACGAAAATGGTGCAGGGCGATATCGTCAAGCTGGATTACGTCGACTTGCGCGTAGAGAACCGGGCGTATTATAAGTTGAAAGAGTGAGCTCTCTGTTTTTATTCCAAGCGATACACGAATATCGAGTTGCCGATGACGGTGACGGGGGTTTTGCCGCGGAGCCACGGGTAGGAGTCTTGCTCGGCGCGGACGTACTTGCCGACCGGGAGACCGAACGCTTCGTCCAGGAATGTCGCGGAGATCGCGTACCAGCCGGGTTCCGCTCCGCGGGACGACCACCACGGGATGTATTTGTCTTTCAGATAGTAGTCGGGCGAGCCGGCGCCGAAATAGGCGACGCGGATCTTGTTGATGTTGTTGTCTTTCGTGAATTGCGCGAGCCGCTTCATGTCTTGCCCCCAGTCGAGGTTTGAATCGGCGACGTAGCGATGCCCGTTTTTTGAGCCGCCGATGAGCTCGTTGAAATACGACGTGAAATACGGATAGTGGGCGATGGTCGAGATGACGTACCACAGCACAATGACGCACAGGGCGGCGTAATGCCACGCTTTGACGAAGTAAAACGACGCGATGCGCTTTACAGTGTCGAGCGAAAGGTTAAGCTCGAACGACGGGCGTCTTCCCAGATACGTCAGGATGATGTCCGCGACAAGCAGGAAGATGAACGGGAGCGTGGGAATGATGTGGCGCACGCCGATGTTGAGGTTGCCCAGCATGCTCACCCCCCAATAATAGAGGACAAGGAGGATGGCGGTCGCCGCCGCAAAATGTTCGCGCAGAAGTCGCCGGAGCGTCTCGCCGTGGCGCTTCCGCAGGGCGGACAGGATCCTTTTCTTGCCGAGATACGCGCATAAAATGACCAGCGCGGCCAGCGACAGCACGTGCCCGGCCAGCGGTTCTTTGATGAGATAGACGACGGGGAAATAGTACCACCACGCGCGTATCGAGACTTCGCCGAGAAAATACGTCGTGTTGCCGCCCGCGGTCCGCTGGCCGACCATGAGGACTCCGTGCGCGTATTGCGCAAGCGGCCGGAGCACCGGCTTGTCGGACATCCAGACAATCGCGTCCGCGAGCGCGTGCGGGCGGAATGTTTTCAGATTGCACGCCGTGTCGCGGTACTGGCTCGGCCCGACGCGGTCTTTGTTAAGTTCAGGGCAGTAGCGCTGTGTTACGGCGGCGATCTCTTGTATGTGGGCGGGATCAGTCACGCCGGCAGGATAATTCCATACGTGGAATTGGTAGAGCGGCCAAATGATGCCGATATACCCGATTGCAAATATCACGAACACGCGCCCCATCCACCGCCACACCATCCGCCTGTCGTGATGCGACAGCGCCCACAACAGGGCGATGCCGATAAAAAAGGGGATGAGCAATACCAGAGAGAACTTCAGCGCTTGCGCGATGCCGAAAAATACGCCTGCCCAGACGAGATTTTTGCGCGTCGGCTCTTTGAGATAGCGCAGGAAATAAAACGTGGCGGTGAAGAACCCGAAAGCCGCCGCCACATCGGTCGTCACGTATTTGCCATGCGCCAGAACGGCGGGGGAAAAAGCGAACAGGATGAGCGCGAGCAATCCGACTTTTCCGCTGAAAAATTCCGTGCCGAATTTGAATATAAAAAAGCCCAAAAGAACGGTAAGCAGGATGGAGCCCATGCGCGACCAGAATATGATGCGGTCGGGGTCGTTGCCGCTTTTGTAAAGGAACTCGTCGCCCATGACCCACTGACCGTTCACGTCGGCCGTCCATGCTTTGATCCCCGTGGGGAAATCGAGGTCCATGAATATCAAAGGTAGCGCTGAAAGGTCTTTCAATAGCGGAGGGTGTTCGGGGTTCAGCCGCATATCCTGTTTTGTCAGATACGAATAGCCCGCGGGGATGTGCGCGAGCTCGTCCATGACGGCCGACTCTTTGCCCGATACGCTCACCAGGAAGAAAAGCATGACCGCCAGCGACAGAAACACCATCGCGCGCGCCAATTTTCCGGAAAACGCGGCGTACAACCCGATCGCTTTCGTGAGGTAGTGCATCCACTTCATGTTCATGATTTCAGTATAGCATACGCCCTCTCATTTTCACTATGGCGGGATTTAGGGCTTGTTCTGGGGTCGAATACCCTTTATAATGGATTAATGGAGCCGCCCCAAACGCAAGCCAAAGAAGCCGCGCCCGCGGATAAAACGCCGGGCGCGATGCAGGCGCAGATGAAAGCGGTGCACGAAGCATTCGCCGCCGAACTCGGAAAAGCGAAAAAAGAGCACCGGGAAAGCTTGAACGCGATCTTAAAAGGCATTGACGAGCGCAAGATCAAGGATCTGAAGGAAAAATTGAAAAATTTATAAGCTTTTTCTATGGATGCCGACCAGATAACCACCGCGAAAGCGAAGATAAAAGAGACCATCGCCGATGCGTGCGCGAAAGCGCTCATCGATATCGACAGCTATACGGGCATGGCCACCTCGCATCCGTACGCTTCGCCTGAAGACGTGGAGCGCGCCATCATGACAAGCAGGGCGGCGCAGGACGCCGTTTCGACCATCAAGAGCGACGCGCTTATCAAGATAGACAACATCGCCAAAGAAATGCAAACGGATAATTTATAACACATGACGACACAAAAACTTTCGGACGACGCGCACAAGGAACTTGAAAGCAAACTTCAGCATCTGGTCGACCTTGCTTTCCAGGAGGGACTGCTTGCCGCCATCGAAGCGGCGCGGAAGCAAAACGACCCGTACCTTCTGGACGCGCTCCACGACATGCTGGTTGACCGGCTCTATGACGAACTTATCACAAGGCACACGCTCGAAGAATTGAAATGACCACCGACATTTCTTTTTATTTTTTCTCGTTTCTGGGGGTGCTTTTCCTTGCGGCGCTGGTATATCTTTTCCTGTTCCTGACGAAGCTTCAGCGCAGGGAAGAAGTCAATTATTCGCTTCAGCTCGCTCTTTTATTGGTGGTCGTGCCGCTCCACCGAAAAGACAAGGCCGTCGGAGACGTGGAAATGAAAAAGCTCATCGGCGTCATGGAACAGTTTTATGCGGGTATCGCAGAGGTGAAGCAAGGATGGGTGAAAGGGATGTTCCGGGGGCCATCCGCCCTTTCGTTTGAAATCGTGCTTCCGGCGATCGGCGAGGAGGTTCATTTTTATCTCGCCGTGCCGCGCAAATATGTCGGACAGGCGGAAAAGCAGATCACCGGGTTTTTGCCCGACGCGAAAGTGGAGCGCGTCGAGGATTACAATATCTTCAACCCCCTGGGCGCGAGCGCGGGGTCGTTCGTCACCCTCTCGCACAGCTATTTTCTGCCTGTGCGCACGTATCAGAATCTGGAGACCGACCCGCTCAACTTCATCACCAACGCGATGTCCCGGTTGTCGTTTAACGGCGAGGGGTGCGCCATACAGGTCCTGTTGAAACCCGACAACACGTGGCAGGAAAAGGCGAAGCGCATCGCGTGGGAGATGAAAAACGGCAAGACCTTCCACCAGGCGCACGGCGACGCGCATAAGAATATTTTTGACTTCCTGCTGGAATTGTTCCACCACAAAGAAGAAAAGAAAGAAGATAAAGAGCATAAAGAAAAACAGCGCTTCCATACCATCGACGAGCCGACCATCAAGGCGCTTGAGCAGAAATCGTCCAAGGTCGGGTTTGCCGTCAATATCCGTCTGATAGCGTCGGCGCTCACCCAAACGCGGGCGTCGGAGATCCTGTCCGGGCTTGAAAGCGCGTTCACGCAGTTTGACAACCCCAATCTGAACGGCTTTTCGGTAAAACGCGCGAGCGGCAAAGCGCTCGAAAAGCTTTTTTACGCGTTTTCGTTCAGGCATTTCATCGGCAATCACACGATGGTCTTGAACACCGAAGAACTGACTAGTATCTTTCATTTCCCCACGCCCTATCTGGAGACCAAAAAGATCAAATCGCTGAAAAGCCGCGCGGCGCCCCTGCCCGCGAATATGCCTGCCGAGGGCCTTGTCATCGGCACCAATGCGTATCGCGGGGAAGAAAAAGAAGTGCGGATGGGCGAGGAAGACAGGAGGCGCCACCTGTACATCGTCGGGCAGACGGGCACCGGCAAGTCCGTGTCCATGAAAAACATGATCGCGCAGGATATCGAGCGCGGCGCGGGCGTGTGCCTAATAGACCCGCACGGCGACGCGGTGGAGGACGTGCTGGCAAAGATTCCCAAACACCGGGCCGACGACGTCATCGTGTTCAACCCGGCCGATCTGGAGCGTCCTTTCGGCCTCAACATGCTTGAGTACGATCCGCAGTTTCCCGAGCAGAAGTCGTTCATCGTCAACGAGATGATAGGAATCTTTGACAAGCTGTACGACCTGAAAGCGACCGGCGGGCCGATGTTCGAGCAATACATGCGCAACGCGCTTGGGCTCATCATGTCGGACCCCGAATCGGGTTCGACCTTGCTTGAAGTTCCCCGGGTGTTTTCCGACCCGGCGTTCCGCAAGCTCAAGCTTTCCCGTGTTTCGGACCCCGTCACCAAGGCGTTCTGGGAAAAAGAAGCGGAAAAGGCGGGCGGGGAAGCGTCGCTCGCCAATATCACGCCCTATATCACCAGCAAGTTCAACACCTTCATCGCCAACGAATTCGTGCGTCCCATCATCGCGCAGGAAAAAAGCTCTATCAATTTCCGCGACGTGATGGACACCCAGAAGATTCTTCTGGTCAACCTCGCCAAGGGAAAGATAGGAGAAATCAACAGCAATTTGCTCGGCATGATCATCACGGGCAAGATCCTGATGGCGGCGCTCGCGCGGACTGACGTCGCTGAAAGCGAGCGCGCCGACTTCTATTTCTACATCGACGAGTTCCAGAATTTTGCAACGGACTCGATTTCTGTTATATTATCCGAAGCGCGCAAATACCGGCTCTCGCTCACGATAGCGCACCAGTTCATTTCCCAGCTGAAAGAAAGCATCAAGAACGCGGTGTTTGGCAACGTGGGCTCCATGATGATATTTCGCACCGGCGTGGATGACGCGGAATTCCTGCAAAAACAGCTTGAGCCGGAATTTAACGCCAACGACATCATCAATCTGGACAACCTGAATTGCTACGCAAAGCTTCTGGTGAACGGCCAAGCCGTCCGGCCGTTCAACGTGAAGGTGGATATTCCGCCGGCAGGGAACGCCGAAGTCGCCGCCATATTGAAAGAGCTTTCCCGCCTGAAATACGGCAGAGACCGCCGCCAGATTGAAATGGAGATCCAGGAGCGGTTTAAAACCATAAAAGTATGAGTACGCGATTTACCAGAACCGATCTCATGGCAAGCACGCTGTTGGGTTTTCTCATCGGCGTGCTCGCGCCGTTCATCCTGTCCAACATCGGCAAGCACTACGCGTTCCAGAATTATCTGTTCATTGTCTTTGCCGTGCTCGCGCCGCTGGGCCTGTATGCGTTCGCGCTGGCAAGCCGATGGATGCCCGCGCTGTATCAGCTGGGGAAATTCGGCATTGTCGGGTCGGCGAATTTCTTCATCGATCTGGGCATCCTGCACTTCATCATTTACCTCTCGGGAAGCCAGACCGCGCGCGTTCTTTTTTCCGTCGCGTTCGCTTCCATCACCACGTGGACGCTCTTTAAAGCCGTGTCGTTCGTGGCGGCAAGCACCAGCAGTTTTTTCTGGAACAAATTCTGGACGTTCCAGGAGAAAAAGATCGAGGAAGCAAAAAAAGAATATGTATCGTTCCTTACCATCAGCGTCGTAGGGCTTCTCATTAACAGCGCCATATTCTCCCTGGTTTTTTCCTTCAAGCCAGAGAGCATGCGCGAAACCTTGTGGGCGACCATCGCGGCGGTCGCGGGGGCGTTCGGCGGGCTTTTCTGGAACTTCCTCGGGTACAAGTTTATTGTTTTCAAAAAATAATTTCTATTTTTTAGCTTCTATTTTCTAGTTTCTATGCCTAACATCGCCCTCTATCGCAAATACCGCCCTTCCGGATTCGATGAAGTCATCGGGCAGGAACACGTGGTGCAGACCATCCAAAACGCCGTTGCGGATGGTGCAATCGCGCACGCGTATCTGTTTGCAGGTCCGCGTGGCACCGGCAAGACGACCATCGCGCGGCTGGTCGCCAAGGCGGCGAATTGCCTGCATCCGGTCAAAGGCGCGCCGTGCGGAAAATGCCAGAATTGCATTGATATTTCAGAAGGCAGGGCGATGGATATCGTGGAAATAGACGCGGCGTCCAATCGCGGCATCGACGAGATCCGCGAACTTAAAGAAGCCATCCGCTCGACGCCGCTTGCGCTCAAATACAAAGTGTACATCATCGACGAAGCGCACCAGCTCACCAAAGAGGCGTTCAACGCATTGCTCAAGACTCTCGAGGAGCCGCCCGCGCACGCTCTTTTCATTCTGGCAACCACGTCTGCCGACAAAATGCCCGCAACGATACTGTCCCGCGTCCAGCGCTTTGATTTCAAGAAATTCTCGCTTGAACAGATAGTGCAAAAGCTTACGGCTATCATCAAAGCCGAAAAAGCGAAAGCCGACAACGAAGCATTGCGTTTGATAGCACATGCGGCCCAGGGCGGCCTGCGCGACGCCGAGTCCATGCTGGCACAGGTGTTGGCGCACTCGCAAGGCGTTGTAACCGAAAAAGCCGTTCATAGCGTGCTTGGCATCGCGGGGCTCCAGCAGGTATGCGATGTGGTGGACGCGCTTGCCAAACAAGACGCGAAAGAGGCCATCGTGCGGCTCAACACGTTTAAAAACGAAGGCGGGAATATAGAAGAATTGTTCGCTTCGCTCATTGATTATCTGCGTAAAATGATGCTTTTGAAGGTTGACCCGAAGTTGAGCGACGTCATCATGCCCGAATTGACCAAAGAACAGCTTTCCCGTATGATGGCGCAGTCGGAAAAGTTCAAGCAAGAAGATCTGGCGCGCATGCTCGAAACATTCATAGAAGCAGAGGACGCGATGCGCAAAACCTCCATCCGCATCCTCCCCATCGAGCTCGCGCTCCTGAAACTGTTTGCGAAATAAATCCTTGCGGGATCGTCTAATGGTAGGACAGTAGCCTTTGAAGCTATTTATCTTGGTTCGAATCCAAGTCCCGCAGCACGAGTCAGTGTAGTATTAGGTGGCCAGAAAAGGTAGTTAGTATTTATGCAAAAGCATTGTCCCTGATCCTGTTTCCTTATGGTTTAGATTATATGGAAAATGAATTCTACATTTCTCCGTCTAAAGTCTGGTCTTTGCTTGTAGAGCGCTATAACTATCGATTTAGGATTGCGCATACAAGCTGGAAAAACTCGCGAGCACTTTTTATTTTCCAATGTTTTGCAATTGGCGGGGCTTTATATTTAGCTTATAGCTTAATACCTGTTTTATCCGAGAAGGTTCCTATGCTACAAAATATTCAATTTATTCCAGAGCCGTTTAATTGGTTATCTTATCTTATTATATTGATTTTTTTGAAAAACTGTGCGAGTCTTGTGAGTGACATAAAACTAACTGAATTTTTTAGGATGAATTGGAAATTAACCTTTTTTGTAGTTATTGTTGAGCTATTGATTGCAGTAAGTATTGGTTTAGCGTTTAAGTTTAAGCAATCTATAAAAGGATATTTTTTGTACTTTTATGGCAAATAAAAAAGAATTTTTCGAGAAATTAATACTCATAATAGTTGGCTTACTAGCTGTTGTTATTGCGGCTTTTGTATTTGGTTGGGTTGGATCGTTTTTCGCACCGAAAGAAACAACTAACCAAAAAATTGAGGAAATTAAAGATGATATAAAAAAGCTTAAGGAGGAGGTTGCGATATCTGATTATCGCAAAAAAGAAACTCTCCATAAATTTGTTCTTGTGTCTGATTTTAACAACTCTACCAAAAATGAGAAGCCAACAGAAACTTTCAAGAAGGAGATTAAAGTTAATGGGAAATTAGCTTTTGGATATCTTTATGCAAGGGCGTCAGTTAACAATAAAATATTATCTGTTTACGATAGTGTGTATATAAAACTCACCGCGATTCTTGGTGGTAGTTATAAAGAATTTGGTGGGCATCTAAGAAGGGATAAGAGTCTAGATGTCCAGAAACTTGAGAACTCAACAGAATTGTTATATAAACTCGATAGCGTGTTTTACAAGGAAAAAATTCCGTATCGAGAGGATGTTGAAGCTTTAAGCGTTGATTTTTTAAGGGTTCTTAATTCTGAAGAGCAACAACATATAATTGCGTTTACCTCAACTCTTGGAGAGGGGACTATTCACGAATTGAGTATTTACTACGAGTGTCGGGAGGGAGATAATTGTTCTATTTCTAACTGAGAGGCCTATAAAATGCTTTATAATGGGTCACGGAAGAGATATTGCTTATGAAAACCACTCTTTTCGTGGCAATGAGTGTACCAGAACACCAAAGATCATAAAAAAATATTTAAAGCCGTCAAGGATTTTCTTGAACAAAAATGAGGATTTTAAAATATTCATTAGCAATAGTTTTCTTTCTCTCCGTTTCTTTTGGGCCAACAGCAGTTTCTGCTCATCCTGGAGGAACCGATTCATCGGGTTGTCACACTTGCCGTACTAATTGCCCCAACTGGGGATTGTCATATGGAGAATATCATTGTCATAGATCAAAAGGAGTATCCCAACCAAAAGAGCCGATTAAAAGTCACTTGAACAAAGGCGGAGCGGGTTATACAGAACCGGCACCAGAATATAAAACTCAGATTAAGTCAGAAAAAAATCAAGAAAGCTGGTTTAAGAGATTATTAAGGATGTTTGGATTTTAACCTATAAAAATATATGCAGGGAAACATCAATCAACTCATACAGCTTATTGCCAAGCATTTTACGTTTGACGAAAAAACATACCCTGAACTGAAAGGTGCAAGTGAAGAGGAGCGTCTTGCTTTCGCCGTGAAACATTCCGCTCTGCATTTTGCAAAGACAGCCGGCAAAATTGCCGCGGTAAGCGAAGACGCCGATCATGGGGGAGCGATAGATACGGTAGACCTTAAAATCAATACCACCAAAGCGCTTATCAGCATATTACGGCTTGCCGAGCTTCTTAATATGTCAGAAAAAGACCTCATCAAAGCCATCGAGGAGAAATATAATGACCGAATCAGTCCGACGGAATAAGAGTTCCAGAGTTTTTCGCTCTTGCGCTTATTTTGCGTATAGTATATAATTGAACTGGAAATAACCTTTAAGGTATCTTCCAGTCTATATATGGATAAAAAACCAGTCAAAGGAGAATATTTAGGTGTTTTATTGCGATCTCAAAAGACCGTCTTTTCTACCAAAGATGTTGCTTTGTTGTGGGGCGAAGAGAAGAAGCAAACAATCAGCGGACGATTGAATAAATATGTTAAGGCCGGGAAGCTGGTCCGGATTCGCCGTGGCATCTACGCCAAAGACAAAAACTATAACCATTTTGAGTTGGCGACCCGTATTTATACGCCCTCATACATCAGCTTTGAAACGGTGTTGACCCGTACCGGAATTAATTTCCAGTACTACGGCAATATTTTTGTTGCCACTTATGTGACGAGAGATATTGAAGCTGACGGCCACAGAATTTCATTTGTCCGGATGAAAGATTACGTGTTGAGCAATACTGCCGGCATCGAACACGCAGACGGCATCGCTACAGCAACTAAAGAACGCGCTTTCTTGGATCGTATCTATATCAGCAAAGATTATCATTTTGATAACTTGGATGCGTTGGATTGGGACAAGGTTTTTGAGATTTTACCTATGTATCATAATAAACGGATGGAGAAAAAGGTAAACACCTATTTTGAGCATTATAAAAGCACAAACGTATGACATTAGACTATTCAAAACATAAAGCTGTACTGCTTCAGATTTTGAAGGATATTTATTCCGATACTTCTATCGCGCCGTATTTGGGATTTAAGGGTGGCACGGCGGCTCTTTTGTTTTACGGTCTTGACCGCAGATCAGTTGATTTGGATTTTGATCTCTTGGATGAAAGCAAGGAAGCTCTTGTCTTTGGAAAAATTCAAAAAATTGCCGCAAACTATGGGACGATCACGGACTCTTATATCAAGAAGTTCAATCTTCTGAATGTTATTTCGTATGCTCCGGGCGCGCAGAAGATAAAGATTGAAATAAATCGCAGGAATTTCGGTTCCCGCTATGAGGTTAAAACATTGCTTGGCATCTCGATGCTTGTCATGGCGGAGGCGGACATGTTCGCCCACAAGCTTATGGCAATGTATGAACGAATTGGTAAAACGAGCCGCGATATTTATGACGTATATTTTTTTGAAAAAAACAGCTGGAAAATAAACAAAACCATTATTGAAGAGCGTTCGGGAATGTCATATAAAGACACGCTCATGAAGTGTATTGAATTGCTGGAGAAGATGGATAATAAGCGCATCCTCGATGGCTTAGGCGAACTACTTACCGAGCCCCAAAAAGACTGGGCGCGATCAAAACTCAGGACAGAGACAGTTTTTTTATTGAAAGTTCAATTGGAGAGTGAAAAATAAGTTTGATGTAATCTAACCTTCGTTAAAGCTTCGGACGGGCAGGCGTCTTACGGAACAACCCATCAAGTTCGAGAGCTCAAATTAATAATACTTGCCATGGAATTGAGTAATGCAACTAGGTTTGAAAGGGGGCTCGCGTGGACGTTTTGGCGCGTGTTTTCGCTTTGGGTGCTTTCTGATATTGGATTTTACATTCTATTGCCTCAGGCGGGCATTGAGGCTAACTATAATATCTCGCCCTTTGCCGTTGCTCTCTACTACCTGGCATGGGCTTTCATCAGCTATCTGATGTTTGAGAGTTTGTACCGAAGGTTACGCTTAGACACAGATTGGCGATACTCTTCGATAGTGCTGCTCTTTTCGGCGACCGGCATATTTCTCTTTGCGTCATATATTCTACCGCAACTGCCAACGATACAATGGACGGAAACCTGGAGCGCGCCCGATCTCATGGTTGCGACGTCGTGGTATTTTTTACCGAAATCTTTCGAGATACTTTTCCAGCAGCTTCTCATCATCGCGCTCGTGCTCGCGTTCAAGCACGATGCTTTCAGTGTTCGGACGACGGCCATATGGTGCGCGATTCTTTTTGGAGGCGCACACATGCTCCTTACATTTGGAGAGTTGCCTTTTGGGTACGTCGTGCGATTCGTTATTGCTGCAATGGCGTTTGGTTTCGTGTTTCCTTATATTTTGCTCAAATTGCGAGGCGGTATTATATATTCGTACGCTATTCACTGGGCATACTATGCGATTACCATCGTAATGGCGCACACCATTTCCCCTTACGTTGGATGAGCAACGCCGGCGAGAAGGCACCCGGTCCTTTGAAGTGTCGCACCCATTGAGACCGTGACCGAGACGTCTCATTCTGCTATACTGAAATCGTCCAAATAACCCTTAACAGCCTCACTGCGGTGGGTTCGCAACCGAGCCAGCCAGCCAATGAAACCTTACTTGCTATCAAAATGGTATACGAGAATTGTCGGAGTCTTTTTCGTGCTCATTGTTTTTTCTTTGCTTTCTGACTACTTTCGTTTTGGGTTCAGGCCGGAAACGATGCATAAAATTTTTCACGTTGGGCTTGGGGTAATCGTGTTAGGGTACGGCTGGATGGGTGAAAGGTGGTGGAAAATCTTTCCTCTGGCAAACGGCAGCTTCTTCACTTTTGTGGCGATTTTTGGCTGTCTGTTTCCGGATTTCGGGGGATTGGACGCTTTCAATAAGGCAGATACAATCCTGCATTCAATCGTCGGTATAACCGGTCTGGCAGTTGGCTTCTTAGATCGTGTGGTTAGCCGCGAGAAAACATAAAAAAGAAAGTAAAAACACTCTAACGCATGTTTAAATCTTCAAAGAAATTCCGGATTACTGCTGTGCTTTTGATCGCGGGCTGTATTGCTTTGTACCTGTATATAGTTCCAAATGCTTACTATCGAAAGGGTTCGGGGCGGGATGCTTTTATAGAAAAGCACTGGAGTACCGACACAAAACCGTCGCTCAACATCGAAGCAATAATGAAAGCTCCGTGGGAAAAATATGTGAAACCCCCGGATGAAGCATTGCGAAAAATGCTCACGGCGCTTCAGTATAAAGTAACGCAGGAAGACGGCACCGAAACGCCCTTTGACAATGCATACGACAAGAATACGGCCGAGGGGATCTATGTTGATATACTTTCCGGAGAACCGCTTTACTCATCAAAAGACAAGTATGATTCAGGTACGGGTTGGCCGTCATTCGTAAAGCCGATCGAACAGGACAGCGTAGCGCTGAAGGAAGACCGAAGCCCGTTCTCTGTTCGTACGGAGGTGCGTTCTTGGTATGCGGATTCGCACATCGGCCATGTATTTAACGACGGACCAAAAGAACGAGGCGGGTTGCGCTATTGCATGAATTCCGCGGCGCTCCGTTTCGTACCTAAAGAGAAGCTTGTCGAGGAAGGATATGCAGAATACCTGCCGTTATTTAATTAAATACAAATTATGTTTAAAGATATATTAAAAATTTCCGGACTTCCCGTACTCGTGGCTACCCTATGCTGTTTATCACCCGTTATCATCGTTCTTGCGGGGTTGGGCTCGGTTGCATTCGCATCGAGTTTGGCCGATACCCTCTACGGAGATTATAAATGGTATTTTCGCGCGGCCGGATTGCTGCTGTTGACTGCTTCGATGGTGTTCTACCTGCGGCGCACAAAGGGTATTTGCACCATTGACGAGGCGGTAAAAAGGAGGAATGAAGTAATAAATATCGTCATCCTGTCGCTTGTGGCCGGAATTCTCGGCTACATCTTGGTTCTCTATGGGGTAGTTCATTACATAGGCGCATTCATGGGACTGTGGTCTTATTAAAATGGTTCCGCTGTAATCGAAAATTATGATCAAAAAGGGGATGGTTCGACTAGCTCACCACAAGGTTGCCGGCGGTACGGTACATGCAATGCCGGAGGATTTACGAAAGGCCATTACTGCAACACCTGCGGCGCGGGCAGTGTGGGAAGATATTACGCCGCTTGCGCGCAATGAGTGGATATGCTGGGTTACGTCCGGCAAAAAAGCGGAGACCAGGAGCATTCGTATCGAAAAGGCGCTCTCAAAGCTTAAAGGCGGCATGCGCAGGCCTTGTTGTTGGTCCGGTTGCATGCATCGTTGATATCCACATATAACGATAATAATATATTGACAAACGATAAATCATAGATTAAGCTGTGAGTATTAGCACTATTTACGCTGCGCTATGAAACAAGGATCAACACTATTTTTGAAGGTAGTAATTTATCTTATCGGGCTCGCGGTGCTCGCGCTGTGCGTGATCATCGGAGGGGTGAGCATCTCCGGAAATGCAGGAATGTTTCTTCCCGTGATGCTCGTCATGCTGATAACGGCAATACCGTTTTTCTTTGCGCTTTATCAGGGTTTGCTGCTTCTTGGATACATCGACAAGAACACAGCGTTCTCGGATCTATCCGTAAAGGCAATAAAGAATATTAAATATTGCGCCTTCACGATCAGCGTACTCTATGCCGCGGGGATGCCGTACATAATTTACGTGGCGGACAAAGACGACGCCCCCGGCGCTGTAGTGATCGGACTCGTCTTTATCTTTGCGCCGATGATTACCAGTGTCTTTGCGGCGGTACTTGAGAGACTCCTGCAAAATGCCATAGATATTAAATCGGAGAACGACCTCACGGTCTAAAATATTATGGCAATTATCATCAATATCGACGTAATGCTCGCCAAGCGGAAAATGAGTGTCACCGAACTTACGGAGAAAGTAGGCATCACGATGGCCAATATTTCCATATTGAAAAACGGGAAAGCAAAGGCGATCCGATTTTCGACTCTGGAGGCAATCTGTAAAGCCCTAGATTGTCAGCCGGGGGATATTATTGAATTTAATAAATAACGAAACATGACAACAAATCCTTTTTACAACGCTCTCTCTGCGATCGCATACATCGCGACGCTCGTGACAACCGTCTTCTACGGGTCCAACCTCTTGGAGGGCGTCGTGGAAGAAAGCATCTTTCTCCCGATGGGCTTTCTCGCCACCTTCGTTCTTTCCGCGGCTCTCATGGGCTACTTCTTTCTCTATCAGCCGCTTCTCTTACTGCTCGACGGACATCGAGAAAAAGGAGTAAAACTCTTTTTAGAGACAGTCGGGATATTCGCCGTAGCGACGGTGCTCGTGATCGTCATCGCACTCATCGTAGGTAGCCTCGGCATTGCAGGCTTAAAATAGATCTATGAACTCAACCCTCAAAAAAATCGGAATTGTCATCATCCTCATCGCGCTCTTTCTCGGCGTCCGCTACGTCGGCTCTGCGATCCGCTACGGCTGCGCCAACCCTGTATTGCTAGACAACGTGCCCGGTGGGGACGATTGCCCGCCACCGTTCTACCTCGCAGCGAAGCTCGGCTGGCTCTTGACCGGCGGCTCTCTCATGCCGCTTTGGAACCGCGACGCTATAGCAGTAGAAAAAATCAGCTGGAACATCGAAAAGGCGGACTCCTCTATCACGAGCGAGGATGATTTCCACTTCTATGAGCAAAAGATCGCTGCGGACGTCATGACTATGGACGGCATGACGAAGCGATACGACCTCGGCACCGCGCATGGATGCGCCGGTGAAACGAAAAACGAGATATCAGATCACAAGCGCTTCTTCGGCCGCGTGGATTGCTCCTTTGCGCTCTCCAGCACCAAATTCGCCGCGTTCAATCAAAAGAACGGATTCCGCATAGAGCGCTATGACGAATCCGCAAAAGATGGCAGCATAAAAACGACGGCACTGGTGGAAATCTAAAGTCACCGGCGCGGCCATCCCGCGCTTCGAGCCGCGGGCTTGAAATAGATCTCGAGAAGCATTAAGATAGCAATTCATGGATATCAAAGAAATTTGGAAGAAACATCCTTTGTATGAACAAGGGAAGATAGAGCTCGTACCCACGGAATGGGTTTGGAAATATTATGGGCGCGACGTGTCTCCCGAAGCCGACTTATTGGATGGCACCATCGTGAGCATGGACGCGCTTTGGGAGAACATTCTCCAAGTGGGTCTCTATAACCCCTTGATAATGCGCGTGGGGCTCGAGAATAAGAAATTCCGGCTGGAATCGGGAAACCACCGGATCCAGGTGTTCCATCAGCACGGGGTGCGCCTCGTTCCCGTTACCGTGCAGGTCCGTGAAGAATGCGGACCGCATACCGAAGACGTGATGACGGATGCCACGCATAACTTTGAAGCTCCCGAAGGATTTCTGATATCGAAAATCACCGATGAGTATATGGCGCCCAGCGAAGTTTTTTCAGATTTGAAGGCTTCGCAATGATGATTTTCCCAACGAGCATTGAAATGATATACTGAATCAGTAAATCGCATTACAATTATATAATAAAACATATGGCAAAGGTAAGCACGTATCTTAATTTTCCCCGCACAACCGAAGAAGCGTTCACTTTTTATAAGTCCGTATTCGGCGGAGAATTCATGGGCGGCATCAATCGTTTTGCCGATGTTCCGCCGCAGGAAGGCAACCCCCCCATGGCGGAAGCCGACAAGAATCTCGTAATGCATGTCGCTCTGCCTATTCTGGGAGGGCACGTCCTGATGGGCACGGATGCTCCCGAATCGATGGGCTTTACGGTCAAGCAGGGAAACAATGTGTACATT
The DNA here is from genome assembly GCA_001775835.1 of Candidatus Azambacteria bacterium RIFCSPHIGHO2_02_FULL_52_12. Classification (GTDB taxonomy): domain Bacteria; phylum Patescibacteriota; class Minisyncoccia; order GWC2-36-17; family WO2-46-25; genus WO2-46-25. The sequence goes on from MEYP01000014.1 coordinate 42,640, forward strand.
AACTTAGAGCCGGACACCCGGGCCGAGACAGAAAGATTGTTCAAAGCCCTGTCGGAAGGCGGAAGGGTGGAGATGGCGCTTCAGGAGATGTTTTGGGGCGGCTACTTCGGCTCCTGCACCGACAGATACGGCGTGCAGTGGATGTTCAACTGCGACAGTAAAGCATAAACATGCCGGTTAAAAAAATTCTCAGGAAAAGATATATCCATTATCATAAAGACGGCAGTATCTGGGCGAAGGGTTATCTTGCCAAAGGAAAGATGGACGGCTACTGGGAATGGTTCCGTAAAGACGGCACCACAATGCGGACCGGATATTTCAAGAATGAGAAGCGGGTGGGGAAGTGGACCACGTTCGATAAGAGTGGAAGGGTGGCGAAGGTCACTCAAATGAAATCATGATGAAAAAATGGAAACTGAAGAACAAATCAACAAGGAAAATCTGTACACGGGGCTGAAAGTATTGCTGAAATACATCAGCCAGTACCGGCGCGAGATAATCGTGCTCTCCGTCATGGGGATTTTTTCCGCGATCGGAAACGGCATCGTCCCGTATATCGTCGGCAGGTTCTTTGACGCCATCACCGGTGCCGAGACGGTGCAGTTTTTTGCGTATCCCATTCCCATGTTCGGGGCGCTTCTTGCCGTGTGGGCTGTCATCCAGTTGATAACATATATCCTTGACTGGCGCATCAATATCTTGAGCGAGAAATTCTCCAATATCATCTGGCTGGATTATTTGGCGAAAGGATTCGGCTATTTGCTCCTTTTGCCGGCATCATTCCACAAAACCAACAAAATCGGAGAGGTCAGCAACAAGATCGGCGTTGCGGCAAGCGCTTTAGAAACCATCGCCGGGCGCATCGTCATAGACTTGAGCCCCCAGATATTGAGCATCGTCATCGCTTTTTGCATAGCATTCTATCTCCAGCCGCTTTTGGCGTTTGTTCTGCTTTTTGGGGTCGTGATATATGTCCTCATCTTTTCCACTAAAATAAAGAACACCACCATGTATCAGAAAGAATACTGGGAGGCGCTCAACTTCATCTGGGGGGAATCATGGGATGCGGTTGGCAATGCGTTGGCCATCAAACAAGCTACTGCCGAGGAATATGAGATCAATAGGATCTCCACAAAGATGAAAAGCGCGGTGCCTTTGTGGATGCGCCTGACCAAGCTGTGGGGCGGCCTGACACTGTATCAGCGCATGACCATTCTTGCGACCCAGCTGATCATTTTTATCATGTCCGTTTCCAATATCCGCAACGACACCATGACCATCGGTGAGCTGATAGCTTTTACGACGTATGCCTCGATGGTGTTCGGCCCGTTCATCGTCATCGCGCGCAATTGGCAGACCATCCAGAACGGTATCGTGAACATTCAAGTGACGGAAAAGATCCTTCGGCTGGCGCCCGAGCAATATGAAGCCGAAGGGTCCGTGTCGCTGGATTTAACGGGTGACATCGCCTTCAAAAACGTGTTTTTCCGATACGAAGAAGGCAAGCAGGTGTTGGAAGACATCTCTTTCTCCATTAAAGGAGGGCAGGTGGTGGCTTTGGTGGGGGAGTCGGGCGTGGGCAAAAGCACGCTCATCGACCTGGTATCGGCGTATCATTTTTCTACCGCGGGGGAAGTGCTCATTGACGGCCACGACATCAGAAAAGTGAACCTGCGAAAGCTTCGCTCGCAGATAGCGGTGGTGCCGCAGGAAGTCGTGCTGTTTAACGACACCATCAAAATGAACGTTAAGTACGGGAATTTCAACGCGACGGACGAAGAGGTGCGCCAGGCGGCCGTGAAAGCCCATGCGCTGGACTTCATCGAAAAATTCCCGCAGAAATGGGAGCAGGTCGTCGGAGAGCGCGGCGTGAAATTGTCGGTGGGCCAGAAACAGCGTGTGGCGATAGCGCGCGCCATCTTGCGCAATCCGCGGATTCTGATACTCGACGAGCCCACTTCCGCGCTGGACGCCGGTTCGGAGAAGATAATCACTGACTCCCTGGATGAACTGATGAAAGGCAAGACCACGTTCATCATCGCGCATCGTTTGAGCACGGTCCGCAAAGCCGATATCATTTTGGTTTTCAAAGAAGGAAAAATCATCGAGTCGGGCACGCATCAGGAGCTTCTCAAAATTGAAGGCGGAGAATACCGGCGGCTCTATGAACTGCAGATAGGCCTGCATGCGTAGGAGGAAAAGATGTTTGAAATCATATAACAAAAAAAATCATGAAAACCGCAATTATTCTTCACGGTATGCCATCAAAAGAGGAGTATTTTAACTCTCAAAGTCCAGCGCAATCCAACAAGCATTGGTTGCCATGGATTCAGAGGGAGCTTATTCTCAAAAATATTCTTACTCAAACTCCCGAGTTTCCCGAACCATATGAGCCGGATTATAAAAAATGGTGTTCTGTCTTCGAACGGCTTCTTATTGATGAGAATACGATTCTTATAGGACACAGTTGCGGAGGAGGATTCCTGGTCAGGTGGTTAAGTGAGCATAAAGTAAAGGTGGGGAAGGTTGTATTAGTTGCTCCCTGGATCGATCCCGAACACGAACTCAAGACCGGATTTTTTGATTTTGAGATAGATGAGAATATGGCGGAGCGAACAGCGGGGCTGATTATTTTCTTCTCTGCAAATGATGATGGAGATATTTTAACCAGTGTTCAGCAGTTGCGCGCCAAGCTGAAAAATGTTCAGATAAAAAAGTTCGTAGATTATGGCCATTTTACATCCAGTGATATGAAGACTGACCAGTTTCCTGAATTAAGAAATTTTCTCTTAAATGCTTAACAGATGCCAAAAATCGTCGTTATCGCAGACGGGGGGTTTACAAAAGCATGGCGATGCGGTAGGATATAAAACTAAGAGATGTGGTCGGATTTCTAGGAAAAATAACATACATTTAAAAACAAATGACAGGAACAATCAAAACGAAGAATGAAAGGAAGTTCGGTTTTATCGCCCGTGAAGGCGGAGAAAAGGACGTTTTCTTTCATCATTCAGCGTTGAATGGCGTGACCTTTGAGGAGATCAAAGAAGGCGATGCCGTTACTTTTGAAGTGGTTGACGGCGAGAAAGGCCCGGCCGCTGCGAATGTGACCCGCGCTTAGTGCGCCGGTTCTCTTAAAAACCACCCTTCGATTAAATTCGGAGGGCGGTTTTTAATTTGCCCATAATTTGCTATGCTGAAATTAAACCACTATGAACATTCGATTCGTAAAAAAATATGTGCTGACCGGAGGGCCGGGCGTGGGAAAGAGCTCGGTCATCGAAACGCTTGCCCAAAAAGGGTATTGCGTTGTTTCAGAGACGGCTCGGACGCCCATGGAGGAGGAGCATGTAAAGAAGAGCGATATCCTGCCGTCAAAAAATCTTCAGAAGTTTCAGGAAGTTGTCGCAAAAAGACAATTCGAGGTGCCCGCGTTTTCCGTCGAGGAAAGGGTGGCATATATCCTTGATGCCGTTCGCGCATGAAAATAATTTTACAAGCAGACCTTGCCGTTTGACGGTTTTGGTTCTAGGATGAGAATATACCATGTCTCAAAATCGCACCATTTTAAAACGGGTATTGCTTGTTTTCGGGGGCCTTTTGCTATTCGCGCTGGTGTTTCAGGCCGTCCTGTTTTCCGTGGGGGTGAAGACGGGGTTTTTCTACCGCTGGACGGGGAATTATTACGCCGGAGAGATCACCCAAATCAGCGCCGGCAGTTTTGTAATCAGTGACCGCACGGGCGGGGAAAAGACGATTCTGGTAAGCGGGCGCACGGTCATGAGAAAAGGGATGGGAACCGTGCAGGATGCGCTTGCGGTGGGCAATGAGGTGATCGTCTTCGGCCCTTCCCGCGACGGTAAAATCGTGGAAGCGGAACTCATACGCATCTTTAAAGGAACCGATGCGGATAAGGCAAGGCCATGAAGGGAAAAGTGTTTTTAAAACATCTCCTTGGAATCGTGCCGTTTCTGCTCTTTGGCGGCCTCTCGCTCTACTTCTTCGTCTTTTCCACGCCGGAGAAAATAGCCGACGTAGTCGGCGTTACCAACGGATACGTGTTCATTTCTATCCTTGCTTTTTTGGGCGGGCTCACCACGTTCAGCGGGATTCCTTACCACCTGATCCTCGTTACGCTTTCGCTGGGCGGCCTTAATCCGTTCCTACTCGGTTTCTCGACCTCCATCGGCGTCATGCTCGGCGATTCCACGTCATACTATGTCGGCTATCGGGGGGGAGCCATCATCTCCCAGCGCCTGCAAGAAGGCATTTTCCGGTATGTCCACTCTTTCACCAAGAAATATCCGAAAGCGTTTCCCGTGTTCTGCCTCCTATACGGCTCTTTCGTGCCCTTTTCCAACGATTTCATCACCATCTCCGCGGGGCTTGCGCGGTACCCTTTTTGGCGGGTGATGGTCCCGCTCGCTGTTGGCAACATGATCTTCAACGTCTCGCTCGCGTATTTCGCGGTCTACGCTTATGATCTCTTACAAGGCATAGTCTTTTAAAACCTTTTCTCTATCATGAAAAAAACACATACGGTCGTCGTTATCATCATGGTGCTTTCACTGGGCGTTTTTTATTATGTGAAAACGCAAAAAAGCGACGTGGCGCAAAGACAGCAGACCATTCACGAGCGAGGGATGATGGTTATGCCATTTGACGTGAGCAAGACCACGCACTACTTTGAGCGAACGGCATCGGGGGGAATACAACAGGTGCGCGCCAAGGATGTGAAGGATGGTGAGCAGATCTCTCTCATCAGGTCCCACTTAAAATCCGAAGCGCAGTTGTTCTCTGCGGGAAATTTCAGGGATCCCATGACATTGCATGGATCCGACATGCCCGGTCTTGACGTGTTAAGCGATCCTTCGGCAAAATTTAACGTGGAGTACGGAGAATTACCGGATGGCGCCCAGCTGACTTTCACGTCCCAAGACCAAAAAGTCATTGGGGCGTTCAAAAATTGGTTTGCCGCACAGCTTATGGATCACGGCGCAGATGCCGTGGCGCGATAATTTTTTTTGTAACTATTGACAGATGTTAAATCATGTGATATACTGGTAAAAGTTTATAAGGCATGCACTTTTTACAAACCTTTAGCCGAGGGAGGGCGAAAATGGCGGAGGTCATCAAGTGGCCGACCAGTGCCGGGGATTTCTGTAAAGTACGGACAGGAAATTTTACGATTAAATTCTGGTGGGGACCGAAGAATCGCCTCCTCAAAAGCGTAAGGAAAGAGGCTCAAAATTCTGGGCCGGGGTCAACAGAGGTTCCGGATTACCTTCTTAGGCCGGCGGTAAGTCTTGCATACCGCGCCCTCGGAAAGGTAAAACCGTAACCCCGATTGTTCTAAAATTGCCGGGAGTTCCCAAAAGGGAATTCCCGGCATTTGCTTTAAGGGTGTTTCTATGGATTTGTTTTTTGCGCCGACCGGATCTGAACTGACTGCGCGCTCATACTGCCGTCTTGATTTGCCGTGCCGATAGCGGTTACTTGCTCGCCGATCGCAAGGTCCTGTAAAGATCCCTCGGCGGTTTTTAAAATCGAAGTCGAGTTCGACAAAAAGATGATTTTTGAGCCGCCGTCGCGAAGCTTGACCGTGATGCTCTTGTCGTCTTTTGCGATTATCTCTCCGCCGGCTCCTCCTCCTTGGGCGAATCCATTCATGCCGTCGCGCTGTCCTTGCGCGCCCATTTGTCCGAAACGCGCCTGCCGTTCTTCCGGCGAAAGGTTGGAAGATCTTCCCGCCGCGGCGGAAGTTTTGCTTTTACCGTATTGCATGCCGCCGTAAAACGAACCTCCTCCGACGACAACCGCAATACCGATGATTGCCCCGATCATTTTTTGATTCATATATCAGTGTTACTTAATAATGTTATTCGTGCCGCAGGGCTTCTATCGGATTCAGCCGGGCCGCCTGCCGCGCCGGGTAGTAGCCGAAAATGATGCCGATCGCCGCTGAAACGCCGAAGGCAAGGAGAATGGAAGAAACGGAAACCGATGTCTGGACGATGCCGAAATAGGTGACTCCGAACGCGATGCCCCAGCCGAGCACGATGCCCATCAGTCCGCCGATAAAGGTAAGCACGATGGCTTCGGTGAGGAACTGTATGTTGATATCGCCCCGTTTCGCGCCGATTGCTTTGCGCAGGCCGATCTCCCGCGTCCGTTCGGTCACGTTGGTGAGCATCATGTTCATAATACCGATGCCGCCGACCACGAGCGATATGCCCGCGACCGCGGCAAGCAAAATAGTGAAAGTCTCGGTGATGCTTGAAGCGGTGGCGACGATATCTTGCTGGTTGAGCGTGCTGAAATCGGCAAGCTGGGGATCGGTGATATGATGCCGCACGAGCAGGAGGTCGGTTATCTGCTGTTGGATATCCGCCATCGACTCCGTGTCCGCGGCCTGCACGCTGATGGTGGTGACGTAGATGTCTCCGGCAAGGAATCGCTGGGCGGTGGTAAGCGGGATGAAGATCATATCGTCCTGGCTGCCGAAACCGCTTCCGCCTTTCGCTTTCATGACACCGATGACTTTGAATTCGATGTTTTTTATCCGTATGGTCTGCCCGACCGCTTCCGCTCCTTCGCCGAAAAGATCATCTCGTGCGGTCGGCCCCAGGACGGCGACTTTCGAAAGTCCGCGCAGGTTTTGATCGGTAATGAACGATCCTCCGTCGATCTGCACATTCCTCACGGCAGGATATGCGGACGTGACGCCCACGACCGATGTGTTGGTGTTCTTGCCACGGCTCGTCACCTGGTATCGTCCGGAAATTTCCGGCGCGACCGCTTTTGCGAGGGTTATTTCTTTAGCTATGGCATCGGCGTCTTCTTGCG
>MEYP01000015.1:0-30039 GCA_001775835.1 Candidatus Azambacteria bacterium RIFCSPHIGHO2_02_FULL_52_12
ATCATCGCAGGATTTTCAATTTTCCGTCCGGCAAGAATATCACGGTACACGACCCTGATCTCTTCTAAACGAAACGGCACAGTGAAATATGCCGTATTTTTGCGGTAAAAATATGGCGCCGCGGGATGTTTTTCTTTTTGAAGGCGGCTTTCCTGATAGAACCCGTAAAAAATAACGGGGCAGGCGGCGGCGTTGATTTCAGTTTCCGCGCCCGCAAAATCCTCAACATTAACGAGAAGCACATCGGCATGTTCGCCGATGGCAACCTGCATCGCGCGCGTAAGCGCCGCTTTGATTGCCTCGGTTTTCTCAACCATTTTTATCATTTTTACCCCCCTTGTTATAAAAGAACACTAAGGAATCAGCGTTATTGCATAATCCCTTTCAGAAACTTTCATCCCTGCGCTTCACGTGGACGTGAGACGTCCAAGATGGTGAAAATCTCTGAAAGGGAGGCGGGGCGATGTTTTATCCCCGCCTTTCTTTCTTATGATATAAACGGTTTGAGCAGTTTTACGCGCGATGGATGCCTTAATTTCCGAAGCGCTTTTGCTTCTATTTGCGCAATCCGCTCTTTAGTGACGCTTTTTTCTTTCGCGGTCTCTTCAAGCGTCATTACGTCCCCATTCAGGCCGAAACGTTTCCGGAGCACGTCTTCTTCCCGCGGCGTGAGTGTGCCAAGCGCTTCATCAAGTTTCTCCTGCAATTCCGCCGCCTCATAGATTTCATCGGGCAAAGGCAAGACAGGCATTTCATGTCGGCTAAGCTCCATCGGATTCACTTCATGTATGAAGGTTATTTGCTTGGCAATCTTCAGGAATCTTGCGTCGCGGATGAAAGGCGGAAACAACTCATCAGGAGTTGTTTCAAGCCAATCGCACAGCATTGCCATCATCGCTGTATCTTTTGGGTAACTCCGGAGTTTTTCAAAAGCGCTCACCAGCGACGCGGAAATGCCCAAAAGCCTGCCAAGCTCTTTCTGCGTAAGATCGTTTTTCCGGCGATATTCCACCAGAGCATGATGCCGCGCGCGTACTTGAATCTCAACCAGAAATTTCGGTTCACTTACCGCTTCGTTTTCTTCCTCCATCTGCTTACCTCCTCTTTTTTATTTTTGTTTGTAATGTGCGTTCGGGAACCATTTCCCTTTCAGAAATCGCCAACCAAGCAACTAAAAACAAAATGAATTGCGATTTACTTTTTGGTAATTTCTGAAAGAGAGACCACAGATGTTTTCGTGGCTCTCATCTTGGGAGGAGGACTATGCCGAATTTTTTCAGGCAAGATGGCGAGGAATGTTCAGCTGTTTTCGCATTGCGCGAACTGCGGAAACGGGGATGTCGGCGCATTCGGCGATGACCGTGTCGGGAAGTTTCCCCAAAAACGGTTTGATTTTTCTTTTCGCGCCGTCCAACTCCTTGAACGCGTAGGTGGTGCCGATTTTTCGGAATGCCTGTCCGATGCCGCCGTGGTGGATCACCGCGGAGTGGTAAATCGCGGAGTACTCGCGCGCGAACCGTTCGGGGGACAGTGTTTCCTTTCCGGGCAACCGCGCGAGTGTCTGTGCGGCGCAGTAAAAAGGGATTTCCGCTTGTATCGCTCCCATAGAATAGGCAAGGATGGGTGTGAACCGATAACCACACCGTCTCCTTGCGCATCGTGTCGTGAAATCATTCGGATCCTGATTGAATCCCCGAATAATCTCCACGGGAGTCATTTTTTTATTACATTGCGGGCAATCTCCTTTCGGGGTGTAACGCACGCCCCGCAATGCTTGCACCAGTTCCATGCGTAATCCAAATGCGCGTTGGTGCAACTGGAGTCGTTGTTTAAGTTTCAGCTCTTGTTTCTGTTTAATATGTATGTCCAGCGACATTCCCATCTCCATTTGTAACCCTCCTATAAGTTTAAAAAGAACTCGGGAGTCCCGCTCATTGCGGGGCTTTGCTCCCTTTCAGAAACTTTCATCCCTGCGCTTCACGTGGACGTGAGACGTCCAAGATGGTGAAAATCTCTGAAAGGGAGACCACGATAGTTTCCGTGGCCTCCGCGATTTATAACGAATGGAGAAAATCCATGAGCGATGGGGGCTTTTGTTTTACAATAACCACCTCAAACCCCCTTCTGATTCCGATCGGTTTCTCCCAGTGCCCAAACTGCTCATGGATCGATGTCCAAAAGAGATGGGTTACTGTTTCAGCCTTCTCCTGAAGCTCATGGAGTTTTGCCACTGCCTGCTCTCTGATTTCTTCTGTTCCCCCAAACCTCGCCTGAACCGCGGTCTCCGCGCCCGCTTTGCTGAGGCATTCCCGGAGAGTATAAAGGCGCATTGCTTCGTCGTTTGCTTCCCCAACCCTGATATCCATTTTGGAATCCACGGGTTCTGCCGGTTCAATATATTTTTTTATTTCCGCCAACTCTATTTGCAAAACTTTCAGCCAGCTCATATCCCCTCCTCTTTTACGGTTTGTTTGAAAAGAACTTCCCTGTATTTATTGCCCTATATTAATACTATATCGTCATTCTGTCAAGGCTCTTGCATCACCTCAAATGCGCGAATTGTTTCGTGAATTTGAAAAAAGATGGAAAACGTTGTCTGCTTCCCATCTTTTTGCCCCATTATTTTTGGGCGCGTACCTCAAGGAGGCTGATTCCTTTGACGCTCAACATCCTTCTTGTCGCGCCGTCTGTTTTCCGGATGACCAAGGCGAGTTCCCGCGACGTCTGATGCCCACGCTCCGCGACAAGCGCGGTAAGGATCCCGCGTTCAATCTCTTCAAGAAGCGTTTCAACGGATTCACCAGTTTCCACGCGCTCCGCGAGAAAATTGAAAAACGATTTCATGACATTCTGCGGATCCTCGTTTACTTTGCGCCCGGAGAGGATCTTCTTCAGATGAACTATAAGCTCCTCCGCGGAAGCAAGAGCTTTATTTACGCTTTCAGCCGGAACAATTTTCATCTCCATTTTTCTACCCTCCATGAGTTTTGAAAAGAACATTCGGGGAATTAGCGCCATTGCCAATCCCTTTCAGAAACTTGAATCGCTTCAAATCTCTGAAAGGGAGGCAAGCGATGTTGTGCTTGCCTCCAAAGGATAGATGATGCGGGCACTAAGCAATCAGCTTAGTGTTTCTGTAAACCGCACCTTAGTGGGCATCCCCACCCTGAGCGACTCTCCCCGTAGGGTTCTCGCTCATCAAGGCATCTGGGAATTTATCTCCGAAGAGATGAATTCCTCCTGCCTTAAGCTCCTTCCTTCGTGTTCGTGCAGAGCTGGCCAGCTACTGCACGACCCACAAAAGGAATCCTCGCTCGGAGCCGAGCGCTTATTCGTGTTTACTGTTTTCCCTCGCGTGAAGCGAGGGTGGTGGTGAGGTTGTCCCACGCATCTTTGAGCGTGGAGGCGGCTCCGCCGGCATAATAAAACTTGCCGTCGGAAAGCCGGACGTGCACCCGGCTGACTTCCGGGAACGCCGTCACCTCGATCCATGAGGTAACAGGCATCTCGTCGGCCTTGTACGTGGCCACGTGCCAGAACCCGCTCTCAAAGCTTTTCAGCTTGAGCACTTCTTCGGCCCCCGGGTAAGCGCACAATTTCTTGTACACTCCCAGCGCGGCGAACTCGACGCACTGCACGCTCATAGAGCGCGCCGCGTTCGTGTCTTTCGGCGTGACCGCCATGTCCGCGTCGGCCGTGTGCATGATGCCCAGTGCGAAAATCACCGCCACCACAGCGAATAACTTTTTCATTTTTTATCCTCCTGTAAAAGAGCTCGGAATCAGCACAATTGCATGATCCCTTTCAGAAACTGCCAACTATTTTACTATTCGCCTATTCCTGCCTGCGGCAGGCAGGCGTACGAATTAGATTAGCTTGGTAATCTCTGAAAGAGAAGCCGTATTTGACAGTACTACACTATGGTTTTACAATGGAATATATGATCAAAACAAGAGAAGTCGAAACAGCGCATATGCTTCAGGTTATTCTGAAAGAAGTTCGTTTGTTGCGAAATGAGCCCACTTTGTTTTTTCCCCAAGACGATCTGAAGGGATATGCTCACCCTGAACGGATCAAACGCTCATATCGGAAGGCCGTCAGACGTTATCCGCCGCTTGCCACATGAATATAACCGAGACAGACGAGTTCAAGAAAGTATTTCAGAAACTACCGAAAGAAATTTAAGAGTTGTATTCCGTCCAAGAAAAACGTTTCATCTTGAGTTGGCGCGACCCGCGACTGCACGTCAAGAAAGTTGATTTTCTCCCCTCCGCATTTTCGTTTCGCATCACCCGCCGCTATCGGGTGTTTTTCTACTTTCACGCCCCCGAAACCGCAATTTTCTTTGACATTGACCACCGGAAAGACATCTATCGTTAAAATCCGCATATCTTTTCAAAGAACTTCTCGGGAAACTATTTTCCCTTCCGCAGATTTGAATCGCTTCAAATCTCTGAAAGAGAGGCCACAGATGTTTTTGTGGCCTTGTTCAAAAGATTATCTCCTTTTTCGATATCCTGGCTGACCACCAGATGGAGTATAGATTATACGTATCTTTTCAACCGGAGGAGGATTACCTGGAATCAACTTTCTATAACTAACCGATTGCAGGACTTGATATATTCCCTCATCCCTTAAAAATTGAGGAAAATAAGAGCTACTGATTCTTTCTGCGATAGTTCTTTGAATAAACTCTCTTTTGTCTTTGTAGTATTCATCTTTCTCTCTTGGCGTTAGAAGATTTTCTATATCAAACTCGAAGATTCCAAGCTCTTGCTCAAGTTCATATAATGATATACGAGTGGGATCAATTTCTTGTAAAAACATCTTGAATTGTTTTTCTCCAAACGGATAATTAATATATTTGGAGAAGCTCTCTACGAGAATGCGAGCCGCTTCAATATTATATTTCCATAGAGAAAGTACATTTTCAAGACTTTTCAGAATATAACCAATCCCTTTTTCATCATACCCGAGCTTTCTCAGGTGAATCCTCATACCTTCTAGGATATTCATAAGAGATTCCATGATATTCTCCTCATTATTTGAAAGAACTGTTCGGGAGCTTAGTTCATTCTAAGATTTTCTCCCTTTCAGAAACTGCCAACTATTTTGCTATTCGCTTATTCGCGCGAATGAGACTAGCTTGGTAATCTCTGAAAGAGAGGTGAACAGTTCGTGTTCACCTCGAATGGACGTCGCATTCTCTCTTAGTCCAGCAGGTTCTTTTTCTCGGTTTTCTGCTAACCTCAGCCCCAGGACGGCATTACTCCTGGCTATTTTTCGAATTTAATGATGGCATAAGGCGGGTTTCCATCGTAATATCCGAATCCACGGTTTTTAGGGTCATCCATGTGGTAATCATCTGGCAGTTTGACTGCCCATCCTTCAAATTCGTTTACAAGATTTTTTGCCACCTGAATGTGTAAGCTTGCCCCGAAATAATCATGCTCTAGTTCAATCAGGTGAAGTGCCTCTTTTACATGGTTACATACAAATTGCATAGGCCCTGCATCATCACATTTGTAATAAACAGTCATTTCTTCCTCCTTGCCGATTTCATTGGCGGTTATATCTAAGAATTCCTTTCTTAGACGGGTTTACAATGTGCTTTCGGGAATCCTTATTCCCGTTCAGAACCCTCAGTCCCATTCCAGAGGACTCTGAACGAGAGGCCACGAGTGTTTCCGTGGCCTTTGATAAAAAGAACTGCATAAAGATAGACGGATAAGGTATGAGCGGCCTCTTTTTGTTGCCAAGCCAACCGTCATGGCTTCGCTGAATTGGGGCATACGATCCCCTTCTTTTCTGTGTACCAAGGGGTTACACAGGGCGATTGTCATCAGCTTCGCCACCGTATACGAGACTGCTCGTTCCGTATTGCCTTCCCGCAGAGTAGTTAGCTCGCGGACGACATAACTCATACTGTGTATGTCGATTAAGCTTCGTTGCCTTAGCTCCATGGTTCGCAGTCAACGATTTTCCCATTAAGAAGTACTGGGGGCTTTAACTCCCAATCCCTGGCGCAACCCAAGCACGCCTTTCCCGTGGGACCGCAGTAAAAATATTATAAAGAACGAAAATGAGTTACCTCACCTTGAATCTCCGAATTGCTTCAGGGATTCAAGAAAGGTGGGAAGGCGTAAAGCGCGTTGCTCTCACCTTCCCTTCTCCATGTGGTCTCGCCATTCGTTATATCCCGCCCGCCATCAGGCCCTGAAATTTCAGGTGACGGAACTTCCGAATGATCCCCACGTACGACAGTTGGATTGCCGGGTTTGTATTAGGCTCATCACCTTACGAGTTTTCCTTCTCGGATCGCGATAGTTTCCATAACCTGGGCGATCAACTCCGGGGAATCAGCGGTTCGTCCTGATTCAATGACGCTTTATCTTCTTAAGCTAACGAAGATAGAAGTTAAAGGATTCCAACGGGTACTTCTCCTATAGCCTGGCGCGCAATTCTACCAAGTGTCTCTCGGCCGCTACATTCACATTTGACCATGTGAATACCGCTACCCTCAAGAAGCTGAAGCTTCTTTTGCCAATCACAGCCGCACGCAGCGACCGTAATGGGAGCACCCGGAGCATGAAATTGCAAGCTCCTAGCCATAGAGATAGCACCCTCGAAAGCGTTTAAACCCGCATACACGTAGAACCGTTCCACACCCTCGACTGGCACGCTCCCTCTATAGAAGCGGTTCGAGATGGTATGCATGACGGCTCCTGCGCGTTGCTTGTTATCACGCCCTTCCCCGGTATTGGCGCCTTGGCCTGAGTCATTCGCGCATACGAAGACTCGGTTATTGGCATGCCAACCGGATCGGAATCCAGCTACAGCATTGTAGCTGACGAGGACTACTGTCCCCTTTCCATCCATTCAATCACCTCCTTTCGTAGGTTAAAATGGCTCGACCGTGGATTGATAATGCGATTTGTGCCAGCCGTCGTCGCTGACAAAAATCTATTTCCTTATACAAAGAACATTCGGAACCAGCACCATTGCATGATCCCCTTCAGAAACTTTCAATCACTTGAAAATCTCTGAAAGAAAGGCGAATGATGTTACACTCGCCTACACATGTCCGCTCTGCCAAGCGCTTCGGAACCGCCCCGAAGTATTACAGTCCAGTTTTACGACTTGGATTAGTCGTGGAGATTGTGGATGCCTTAACGCCCCAAGATACTCTTAGTAAACGGATCAGTTATGTTACCTTTTTTACTCATATCACTCCTCTCCAACTAATACAGAAGATTTGTAAACTGCGTTCCCCATTTCTCCGGTGATCACCATAATACTGTGAGCATACACCTCAATCTCTCCATCGGAAAAAAGAGTGTGCCCCTCAATATCAACCTTGCTTCCGAGTAGCGCAGGCAGTTCCGGTTCAAAAAGATCATTTATATCAACCTGAACAATCCTGCCGTTGCCACAAAGCACGGCAATGCTGTCTACTGGAAGATTTTCAGTAATAACAGTACCCCTCACAAATGCATTCATACACCCTCCTCGTATGATTTTATTTTTTACAAAGAACGTTCGGAATCAGCACAATTGCATGATCCCTTTCAGAAACTACGTTATCTTTGTCTCGCATAGTCTCTGGAAGGGAGGCCACGATATTTTGTGACCTCATTGTTGCCGCCATGTCCGCTCGGCGAGAGCGCCCCGAAACCGCCCCGGAGTATTACGGCCACAGTTTAGAACGTCATGTGGTTGGACGGTTGAGGGTTAATCAGTAGTTGGAAGGACGCTCCACTGTCCAGTCAGGAAGGAGTCCCCTGACAAGCGTGGGGTTGTACGGACCGAAACCGTACGAGGTCCCGTAAATCCTCCTGGAAGCGACATCTGCGATGCCGCCGCCGAGAACCGCGGATTTAGGGATCCCCATCCTCTCAGCGATATCTGAATGATAATCATCGCTGTAGTGCCTGTCACCGAACACAATTTTCGGTTGATTGTTGATTTTCGCAACGATCATTTTGACGGCCATTTCCCCCTCCTCATGTGTTCGTTCCGGCGATATGCCGAAACGTAATCTCAAAGAACATTCGGGGAATTGATTTCCCTTTTACAAATCACTTTTTGAAAAGCAATCTGTAAAAGAGATAGATGATTCAGTTGCAGGCTCATCTACCAAGGCCTTTAGGATTCTCTGCCGTTCACCGCGATTTTATGCGGCGGACTTTGCAGAGCGGGCATTGTACATGCCATCCCGTGCATCGCACCATAGGTGCCTCCTTTTGAGGGTTGAAGCGGGTGTTATTCCCCCGCTTCCGCAGGACGCCGCCTGCGGTCGGTTTGCCAGCTTATACAAGCGCCGGTTGCTTTTGCGGAATCTTCTTCTCCGCCTTGCCGTTTCCATTCCGCTTTTGGGCGGTGACGGCGAAGGTTTTGAAGAAATCACGCTTCTGCTGTTGCTCGCTCTCCCATTTGAGCGTGTAATCAAGCCGGTACGACTTGATGCTACTCTGGTGGGCGAGCTTCCGGCAGTCGCGGCACACGACCACTCGTTTTCCGCCGGTGGCCCTTTTGTCCAGAGAAAACATATCTCTGGGGAGCCCCTTGGCGGTGCACTGCGGCGTGTTGCACCCGTACTCTACCCCTGCGCTGATATCAATCATGGCATACCCTCCTTATTATTTTTCCACCCCAGCCCCGTGCCGAGATGGTAGTTTCAAAGAACTTTCGGAACCGGCACCATTGCCAATCCCTTTCAGAAATTACTTCACGAAAAGCGACTTCTGAAAGAGAGGCCACGATATTTTGTGGCCCCGGCTTTTTAAAAAGAACTATAAATTCGGATAGACGGGGTCGTAAGCCCTCATTTGATTTTGACCTCTTCGCGGTCAAGGTAAGCTTTCCATCAAAGCTTCCTGCTAATTGAGAGTCTCGCGCGACTCCCTTTCTTTCTGATGCCTCTGCATCAGGCCTGCACAGTTTAGGCAACGATGGAGAACGACTCCTCCGTAGGAGACGACTTCTCCGCAGCATCGGGCGTTAGCCGATGACTATACAGCTTACGACTGTATAGATTTCAGGAGTGCCATTTCTAAGCCCAATTGCTTAGAAACATACGGCACGCTCCCTTCCAGAGGCCATCGCTTAGATTTGCGTAGTATGGGCTCTGTGGTCTTTTTACGGACTCGGGAAGGAAGCGTGCTTATTTCAAATTGTCAATCTCAAGCCACAGTATACTCCCTAATAAATAATTTGTCAAGAGGCAATGACTAATATATGCTAAAAAGAGCTAATAATGCTTTATTTAAGCCATTATAAGAGTTACTATTTTGTCAGTAAATATGAAATAAAATAAAATACGCACAGAAAAAAAGCGTTTCAAGTCAACGCTTATTGACAAAAGATATGTATATAGAGTATAATGCTCTCCAGGTAGAAGATCGTTATTTAACAACAGAATTCCGCCCTCAAAAGGAGGGTGGAGTAACCGGAAGGGGAAAAATGAAGACGCGTTTCAATTTTTTCATTTTATCCCCTTTCCATGGAATATGGAGGATAAAATGGGAGACCAGAGTTAAAAAATAAAACTCTCTGTTGACTGTTGATTAGCCGAGGATCGAAACGAGCATGATGCAAATATTGTATTAAAAGCCGGAGTAGATCCTCGGCTTTTTTCTTTTATTGATATTTTTCAGCGGCCTCCCATGCGAGATTAAATAGAGAGCGCAAAGTATTGGTTATTTCTTTGTGATTTATAATGGTCCCGATCAGTTTTCCTTTCAGTGAGATAATAGCAACCTTATTGTCATATAGCAAAATATCACTGTGCACAGGAAAGCTCTCAAACGGCACGATTCTTGATTCTGATAAGGAAGATGTGTCTACTGCTGAAAATTTCCCCGCTTTCCGTGTATATAAGGCATGCACCAAAATTTTTCTTTGTTTTCTTTTGGATGATTTTAACTCTTCACGGGTAAACACATTAGACAAATCATCCGAAGAGTATATTTCCTCAATCCTTTTATCTTTCGTTTTCAAAAAATCCTCCTGTATCGCAAGCAAACCTTCTTTGCCTTCGTAATACTGCACCTTCGGTTTTTCCTCGGCATATTCGTGCATTTTTATAAGCTCGGGAAGCATATTTTCCAGAGAAAGCATACCTGCTTTCAGCTGTTCTTCGCGTCGTGAGAGAATGCGCTTTAGTATCGCCGGGCTTTCCGCTGCAAAAAGTGTCGTTTTATTTTTTTCAAATGTGCTTGCAAGCCCCATTTTCATAAGGGACTCTATTTCCACATAAGTGGTCGCGCGGTTCACGCCCGCTTTTTTGGCAATCTGTGTCGCCGTTGCAGGGCCAAGTTCAAGCGCGGCCAAATACACTTTCCCTTCTTTTTCCGCCAATCCGAACCGCTCCAAGTCTTTTGAGGTGATCATTGTGTTCTCTTGTTTTGTATTTCCTGCAACTGGTTGCGGAGCTCTCTTCGTTGTTCTCTCACTTCATTCATCTCGTCTAACAGCTTCTTCCTTCGCTCTATAATCTCCTGTAGCCGTTTTGTATCTACCTCTTTCAACTGAAGCAACTCCTTTTCTTCCACTGTAAGCTGTTTTGCCTCTTTTTCTATCTCGGCTACCCATTGATTCAGCGTTTCGAATCGCTTTTCCCATTCGTCAAGCTGCGCTAATTGTTCCTCGGCTTCTATTTCGGCGATGCTCTTCTCAAGCTCCATGCCGCCGGGGATAACCCACGGCGCAAAGCCGTGATTTTTCCCCATCCACGCTGCATGTTTCTCAAAAAATAGTTTTTCTGCTTGTTCCAGGCCTTGTGGGTCGATTTCCAATAAGCGCTCAAATGTCCTCTCGGGATCCGAATTCCCGGTTTTTTCCTTCTGTGCCATCTCAAGCTCCGTTGTGATTTCCCTGAACCGTTCTTTTACCGATTCATCTTGCGAATGAGAAAGCAGTTTCTCGCCTACTTTCAGCTGGTCGTGCGAAAGCTTGTTGTATTTTGCATTTTTTATAGCCCACTCCAACCTCATGTCCGCATACTTGTTAATCAGCTCATCCAAAATTTCCTGTTTCCTGCGGCTGTCTTCGTTCTGCTCATGTTCTGCTGTATGTTCCGGCGTTTCGGCCGGCGATTCCACATCGGGACTGGTAACATCTTCCGGTCCTTCAGGAGACGGGGCTTCTACTTCTTCAACGGGCAAATCAATTTCCGGTCCTTGTGGAACGCTTTCAGTTTCGTTATCGTCGTCCACCGGATCTGCATTCGGCCCCGATGGCATGTGCGGAATATTTTGCGGGAAATCTTCAGGACTCATATACTTATATTATTGCTTATACTATAGCAAAAATCGAGCCAAGTATCAATGAAAAAAGACAAAAGAAAAATTGCTCATCCTTTTTTATTTTTGACTTTATGCACTCCCGCCGACGAGCCGAGATTTATGGGTTTTATAAAAAACGGCAGGCCGAGCTGACGGACAATTTTACGGAACATAGTTTTTACTTGGAGGCCGAGCTTTCAAGTTGGGAAAAACGAGAAATTTTGCGACGTCTTTGTCCGTGCCGATTCTTATTACTTTTTTTCTCATAATTTTAAGCCTGCCATGATGCGGCGATAGCGCGCCATCACTTCTTTGTTTTTTGAGTTTGGGTGGTGAAGCATGATGACGTCATCAGCAAGTATGAAGTGCTCCGCATTGGCCTTTCCAGTCTTTTTTCGCAGGAGCCGTTTTTCCTGCCACGACCGCGCTAACCGTTCCAGCACAGCGCCTGTTGCGCCAGCAAGAAAGAGCTCGCCGATGCTTTTAAAACCAGCTTGTAGCTTGTAGCCCTTCGGCAGTGAGCTCAGGGTCGAACTGCTTGTAGCTTGTAGGCGGCTTGTCCCTTCTTTTTTATCATGCTCCGGGCGGTACAGAAAGTTCTTCATCCACGCGTTGCGCGAAATAAAATCAAAAAAGAGCCGCGTGCCAAAAACGGGAAGCGCCCGCTTGAACATGGTGGCGCTCGCGACGTTTTGCACCGGCGGCTTTGCGCTCTCGGCCATGAAATAGTTCAGGCATATTTTACCGGTTTTTGCCGCGCGGTCCCTGCGTTTGCCCAGGAGCTCGAGCACTGCGAGCGCCAACAAGCGAACGGTCCATACGCGCCCCCGCTTGGTCAGGATGAACAGGTCGAGGTCGCTTGCTTCTTTCGCGTTGCCAAACGACACCGATCCGGTGACGGCTATGGCGCGCACGAACGGGACGATTTTTAAAAGCGCGAGCGCATAACGCGCTTGCGCAAGTTTTTTCTCCGTTTGGCCAGTCCCCTCTTGCCAAGGAGCGCTTCCCGCAAGCGCAAAGAAACCGTTTTGGGCGTTTATTTTCCCACCGTGCGCGAGTTCCGAAACGGCGTGAGCGACTTCGCGCAGAGTCGGCGGACGAGCGTCTTTTTCTGAAGCGTCTTTATGAAGGCAGTCGTAGAGTTCGGGAATAGTCAGGTACGGGTGGGATTCCGCACTGTGTAAAGCAAGCGTGGAAAGGATGGAACGATGGAGCGATGTCACGGTTAATATGATGGAACGCCCGGAGAAGTCGATGTTGCGCTTGAGGTTCCCGTTTGGGAAACTTTCGTTTTATCCAGCACGGCAAAGATCATGTCTTTTGAAGTTGCGATGACGAAGTATGCGGGTGAGACGGCCCAGTCAAGCGACACGTCGGGCGCGGGCATGTTGATGAACCGCTTGGTGAAATCAAGATAGGTGTTGCTTGAAAAGACCATGGGCGACGGTTTCACGTATGCTTTTTCGACATAGAGCGGCTTCAGATCGTCCACGACGGTTTTTTCCCACGCGCCGGCGACGCTGTGCATGGTTGTCTTGTTCGTGATGCTCGACACGAATCCGTAGCGGAACGAGCCGAGATTTTTATAACCGATGATTTCCATCTTCACGCTTTGTCCCCAGTATCCCGCGGGGACGGTCAGTTTCAGCAAAGACGCCGACTCTTTTTGGGTCAGGAATCGTTTTTCAGCATCGGTCGAAAGCTTGAATGCGTATCGGACCACGATCTTGTCTTCCGCTATTTTGGCGTTTTCAAGCGCGATTTTTGCGTACGCGTCCGTGTCGGCGAGCGTCGCTATGCTTATGATGACCGTGCGGTCAACCGCGATAAGCGGTTGCGGCAATTCCGGCTCGGCCACAACTGGCGGCGGAGGCGCTACCACGGGCGCAGGCGTCGGTTCCACGACGGGCGCGGGAGCCGGCTCGACAATCGGTTCCGTTGAAGTCGCGGCGACCGGCGGTTCGATAATAATCACGGGTTCGGGCGTTGGCACCGGCTGGGGTTCCGGTTGCGGTTCGGGTGCCGGCTCGGGTTCGGGAACCGGTTGTGTCGGCACCGGCTCGGGCGTTGGTGGAGGTGTTATCTGGGCCGGCGCGGGGGCGGCCTCTTTCATGAAAAACCAATAGTACGCAAACCCGCCGCCCGAAAGGAGCAGGACAAGAACCACAATAAGCATAAGGGTGAGCGCGTTTGGCCCTCTTTTTTTCTTGGGAACGTAAATTTGAAATTTCTTTTCCGTATCCGGAGCTTCTGGCGCGTTTCCCGCGATGGGGAACGGCTGGTCCCGCTCAAACGGCTTCTCGCCGATCGATTCCCGGAACGGGTCGTTTTGCGCTGGCGGCACAGGAGGCGCTGGCGGCGGAATGTTTCTCGTGAACGGTTTTTCGGCTTCTTTCCGCTCGGGAACATACCCTTGCCCTTTCGCTTTTTGCACATCATCTTCCATGGTGTGCGTCAGGAATGTTTTTTGCTCCACGACCGGCAGAGATCCCGGTGCGCCGGGAACCTGCGGTTGCTTATCTTTATCTTCTGAATCCATAAAAATAGATAAAAGAGGTTATGTCCACAGTATACCATATTCTCCGGAAATGAAAAAAGACCTGCTCGTTTCGTGAATGGTTGTGCATATAATGAATGCGATTTTTGAAACAATTACAGGTCTCTTTATGGTGAGCCGAGTGGCTCATGGTATGGTGTGGTTAATGAGATTACTAACCACGATGTAAGGTGCAATGTGAGGCAGAGATGAAAAAAAATATTCTTCCTCACATACCAAGATATTATACCAAGCTGAAAAACGGGGTCAAATGTCCCCTGTGGATAAGTATTGTGCCGTTACTTGTCGTTTTTTTCGAGCGCGTCTTTCAGCGAGAGGTTCAGGCGTCCTTGACCGTCGATTTCCATGAGTTTGACGGGGATGATGTCGCCGATTTTGACCACGTCTTCCACGCGCGCGACGCGCGTAGCGGACAGTTTTGAAATATGCACGAGCCCTTCCGTGCCTGGGAATATCTCCACAAAGGCGCCGAATTCCATGATTTTTTTGACTTTTGCCTGGAAAATCTCTCCCACGCGCGCCTCGCGGGTGATGTTTTTGACCCATTCCACCGCTTTTTGGGCGGATGCGGCGTCAACGGAGGTGATGAATACGAACCCGTCGTCCTCAATGTCAATAGATACGCCCGTTTCGTTGATGATCTCGTTGATCATTTTGCCGCCGGGGCCGATGACGTCTTTGATCTTTTCCGGGTTGATCTCAAGGGTGATGATGCGCGGCGCGTATTGCGACAGGTCTTCTCTCGGTTTTGCGATCGCCGATTGCATGGCCGCGATGATCTCAAGCCGCGCTTTTTTCGCCTGTGCCAGCGCGTCTTTCAGGATGTGCGTCGTGATCCCTTCTATCTTCACGTCCATTTGGAGCGCGGTCACGCCGTCCTCGGTTCCCGCAACCTTCAGATCCATGTCGCCATGGTGGTCTTCGGGACCCTGGATATCCGTCAGCACTTTGTAAGCGCCTTTATCGTCCATCATCAGGCCCATGGCGATGCCGCCGGCTACTTTGGAAATCGGCACGCCGCCGTCCATCATGGCGAGCATGGAGCCGCAGACCGATGCCATCGAAGACGAGCCGTTTGACGACAAGGTTTCCGACACCAAGCGTATCGTATAAGGGAAATCCTTTTGTTCCGGGATGAGCGGCATCAACGCCCGTTCAGCAAGCGCGCCGTGACCGATGTCGCGCCGTCCCGGCCCGCGCATCGGGCCAACCTCCCCCACCGAGTACGGTGGAAAGTTATAATGATGCATGAATCGCCGTTCTTCTTTGCCTTCCATGCCGTCAACAAGCTGTTGGTCGCCCGGTCCGCCGAGCGTCAGCACCGAAAGCACCTGCGTTTCTCCCCGCACGAACAAGCCAGAGCCGTGCGTGCGCGGCAAAAGGCCGACGTGCGCTTCTAGGCCACGGAGCTCGTCCGTTTTTCTGCCGTCGGGGCGCTTGTCGTGTTTTAAAATGTTTTCGTGGACGGTTTTGTCGATCTGCTCTTCAAAAATGCTGCCGGCTTCTTTGATTTTGCCCGCTTCTTCCGGATAGAAACCGGCGATATGCTCTTCCAGCTCTTTTTTCAAGGTTCCCAAGTTCTCCCCGCGGGTTTTTTTATCCGATTCGTACAAAACAGCATCCAGTTTTTTGCCCAAAAACGCATGTACCCGCTTCGCCAGCTCCTCATCGGGCGTTTTTATCTCAAGCCGCATCTTTTCTTTGCCGATCGCTTCTTTGATGGTGTTCTGGAAATCGATCAGCGGGCGGATGTATTTTTGCGCGAGCGTGAACGCCTCCAGAAGCTGGTCTTCCGGAACTTCTTTCGCGCCGCCTTCCAGCATATTGATCTTTCCGGCGGTGCCGGCCACTATCAGGTCCAAACTGGAGCTTTCCCGATCTTTGTGAAGAGGGTTTATGACGAGCGTCCGGTCGATGCTCCCGACGCGTACGGCCGCGATCGGCCCCGCCCACGGGATGTCGGAGATCAAAAGCGCGGTTGAAGCGGCCAGAATCGCCAGAATGTCGGAGTCATGCTCCTGGTCCAGGCTTAAAACGGTGATGATGACCTGAATATCGTTGCGCAATGCGTGATTGAAAAGCGGGCGCAGAGAGCGGTCGATGAGCCGCGAGGTCAGCACGGCTTCCTGGGAAGCTTTGCCTTCGCGCTTCATGAACCGGGAGCCGGATATCTTTCCCGCCGCGTAAAAGCGTTCTTCGTAGTCAACCATGAGCGGGAAGAAGTCGATTCCCTCGCGCCGTTTGCCCATGACGGCCGTCGCGAGCACCGTCGTTTCCCCCCATGAAGCCAAAACCGACCCGTTTGCCTGGCCGGCTAAAATGCTTTTAGTGATCGTGATGGTGTCCTCGCCCAGTTTGAGCTTGAATTCTTGTTTTTCCATACTTCTGCTTTCTAGCTTCTATGAATATCGCCTGCCGCCGGCGCGGATGAGGTATTTGTCAGGGTATGCGCACAAGTCGATGAAGTCGTCCGCCTGTTCTTTGAGCTTGAGCGAGGCGCTCTTGCCGAACGCGACGACTTCTGCCTGCTTGCCCATGCTTTTGAGCTGTTCGATGAGCGGCAAAAAGTCCCCGTCGCCCGAACAGATGACGACGGCGTCCACCGCCGGCGCGATGCGCAAAGCGTCCACCGCGATGCCCACGTCCCAGTCGGCTTTTTTCAGGCCGCCGAAAAATATCTGAAGCTCTTTTTCTTTGGTTTCGATGCCCAGATTCACCAAGGCCTCGAAAAACCCTTTTTCTTCTCCCGATTCGGTGCTGATGACGTAGCCGATGGCGCGCACGAGCTGTCTGCCCGCAACGGCGTTTTTAAGCACCTCTTTAAAATTGACCCGCGCTTTATAGAGATTCTTCGCGGAATGATACAAATTCTGGACATCCAGAAAGACGCCCACGCGCTGATGTTTTTGTTTGATAACAGGCATGCCAAATGTATTAAAATTTACGAGCTGAAGGCGAAGTTAATTTTACCATAGATTTGAGCACCGAGCACATAAATGTCGTTTATGTGCTCGATAAAGGTTTTGTTCCTAAAATGATTTCGGCATGTGCCTCATAATTTTAGGCAAAGCCCTTTACTTTCTTAATCCGAGTTTCTTTACCACGGCGGTGTACCGCTTTTTATCCGTTTGATTGAGGTAATCGAGCAATCGCTTACGCCGTGAGACCATTTTTAAAAGCCCCCGGCGGGAGTGGTTGTCTTTGTCGTGTTTTTTCAGGTGGTCGGTTAAGCGGCTGATCTCTTCGGAAAATAACGCTATCTGAACCTCCGAGGAGCCGGTATCCGTGTCATGTACCTTGTGTGCTTTGATGATTTTCTGTTTTTCTTCGGTTTTTACCATATTTTTATGTTAAGGAGTGCGGGATGCGAACAAAATCGATTGAGCGGAGCGAATTCGGGCAAGATTCAAGGCGCAAGGAGCGATGTCCGCCTGAGGCGGGTGAGCGACGAGCAACACAGAAGCTTGCCCGAATTCGCCCGCCCGTGGGGAAGCTTGAAAATGGCTGATTTCTTTGTTGCTCCTTCTCAGTGTGCGAAGGGCACGCTTTCGTCGTCGCGCCTCGAAATCATCTCATTTTTCAGCTTCTCAATTCGATTCTGTTCGCATCCCGCACTCCAACTAAGCGTATCACGAAACCCGAAAAAACGCAAGAGACGCATGAATTGTGGTATACTGGCATCATGAAAAAGCTCGTCAATGAATTTTTAGAGCATTTGGAGATCGAGAAGAACCGGTCGGCAAAGACGCTGGAAAATTATCGGCGGTATCTGTTCAATTTCCTTGATGTTACGGGCGTTTCCTCGCCTTCGGGCATCACGGCTGACGCGGTGCGCCGCTACCGGATCCATTTGAACAGGGTCAAAGACGAGCACGGGAAGCAGTTGAAGCGGAACACGCAGGCGTACTATGTCATCGCTTTGCGCTCGTTTTTGAAATTCCTGGCCAAGCGCGATATCGCCACGCTCGCCGCTGAAAAGATAGAACTTCCGAAAAATCAGGAGCGGGAGCTGGAATTTTTGGACGCGGAGGAGCTGGCGCGACTCTTGAAAGCGCCCAAGGGAAACGATGTTGCCGCTTTGCGCGACAAAGCGATTTTAGAGACGCTGTTTTCCACCGGTTTGCGCGTTGCCGAGCTGTGTTCGCTCAAAACCGGCGACGTCAACTTGGACAAACGGGAATTCGCGGTCCGCGGCAAAGGAGGAAAGCTGCGCATCGTGTTTTTGTCGGCCGACGCGGAGCGGGCATTGCGCGCGTATCTGGCGGAACGCGAGGACATCTACGAAGCGCTTTTTGTCGCGCATCGAAAGGGCGTCAGGCCTTCGCGCGCCGCGCTTGCCACCCTCACGCCGCGGTCCGTCCAGCGCCTCATCAAAAAATACGCCGTCATGGCGGGCATCGTGAAAAAGGTCACGCCGCACCAGCTGCGCCACTCGTTCGCCACCGATCTCCTGCACAACGGCGCGGACATCCGCTCGGTGCAGACGATGCTGGGACATGCGAGCATCACCACGACGCAGATCTACACGCACTACACCGACAAGCGCCTCAAAGAGATACACGAAAAATACCACGGGAAGAAATAGAAACTAGAATCTAGAAAATAGAAAGTAGAAGCAAACAAAACATTACTCTGTGTGCCTTCTATTCTAGATTCTATTTTCTACTTTCTAGATTCTATGCCAAACCGTTTGGCGATTTTCTCGTAGTTCGCGAGGTCAAATTGCACCACCTGTTTTTTGGCGAGCGCTTCGTTGACGGCAAACGCGGCCCGGACGTTTTCCACGAGAAAAGAAACGGCAAAGAACGCGGCGTAGAAATAGGCGAGAAAAATGATGACCGATACCAGGGGGTACGCGTTTTTCGCGATAACCCTCGACCAGCTTGTCTGTTGAACGTTTGTTGCGTCTTGTTTTTTCATTTGTTTTGTTCGTTTTGGAGATAAGCAACGCCGGAAAGCTGCGCGGCCAGCTGACGGCTTAAAGAAGCTTCGGCCGCCAACGAAACGGTTTTGACGGCGATAAGGTAGGGGGCGCTTTCTATCTGGGAGAGAAGATTGAGGACGGACGGAAGCGTGCCGTTGACGGAAAGGGAGAATCCGATTTCGTCGAATGCCCCTTCATTGGCGCGCGTATTCGAATCAAACCGCGCGACGACGATATTCCCCGTTTGTATGCCCAGGCTGTTGATATAATCCACGACGATGGTGACATTATCGGCGGTAGGGATGGCGTTTTCAAGTTTCCCCAGAGAGCTCTGCACCGTTTCCCGGTCTTTTTTCAGCTGGTCGAATTGCTCATATTTCGCGGAGAATGCCGCGATCTCGTTTCTCGCTTTGGTTATCTCCGTTACGTTGGCATGTATCCTGCCGCCGATGAAAACAAGCAGTATGACGCACGTCAACGCGATGCCAAAAGACCGCAATGCGAGCAGGAATCCCCTTTTAGTGACGTGAGGCAGGTGTTCTTTGATTGTCATGGCTGTTGCGGTTTCATGGTTAAGGATATCGTCAGCGCGATGTTTTCTTTTTCCAGAACCCCCAAAGGAGACATCCTTACGTCTTCATACAGCTCGTTTTTTTCAAGCGCTTTGCGGAATAAAATGGCGGCGTCTCTGGTCGCTGCGGTCGCGCTGACGGTTATCTCGCCGCCGTAAGAAGGCAGGGAGATGGCGCGCACGGTGATGTTGTCGTATTCGAGCGTTGAGGCGATTGCGCGCGCAAACGACGACCACGGGCGGATCGTCTGCGTTGCCGTGGTGATGTTCGCTACGACATCATTGAAATGCGCCGCCGCGTTTTCCAGTTCGGCTATTTGGGCGCCGACCGCGCTTGCCGCGTTCGATTGGGTGAGCTGGGCGTTCGTCTTTTTCGCCGTGGCATTCAAGAAAAACCACATGCCGGAAAACAGGACGATCAAAAGAACCGCTGTGGTATTGACGATGTCGGACCACAGCGAGACGTACGACAGGAATCTCCGCTTCCGGTACGTTTCTTCGGTGCCGATGGGCATCAGGCTGATGAGCGTGTCGTCCTCGCGCCTGATGAGGCCGCGTTGCGCGGCGCCGTACGCGGCGGCATACGCGTCTTCAAGCTCGCCGCCGGAAACCACATGCGCGTTTTCAACGGAAATGCCGAGCTGTTGTGCGAGGTGATCGGCCACATCCTTTTTTTGCGCGAAATAGGAAATGATGACCGCCGACGTTATCGCCTCTTCATGCGCGTTTTCGATGGCGTAAAAATTGACGGCCTTGTACGCTTCGTTTTTCACGAACTCTTTGAACGCGTCAAGCGTTTCCACCGCGGGCATCTGGACGAACCGTGAGAAGCGAAGCTCGTTTTTGGCGATGATGGCAAGCTCAACCCCTTCGTCCATGAGCCGGATCACCAGGCCGGTTTTTTCTTTGAAATTCTCAAGCGCGCGCGACAGGGCGAACGGCGGCGTTTCAAACGCGAGCGGTTCGAGGCCCGCCTCTTCGCATGCTTCAAGATATCGCCGGATGTTTTCTTTGGGGGCGAAGCTCAAAAGGATCTCCCGGTGGTAGTGGTCGTGGGACGCCGCGTTCTGCCAGTCGTAGTAGATTTCCTCGATGCCGAGAGGAAACAGCGTTTTCGAGCTTAAGTTCAGCTTTACCGATTCATCGATCTGTTCTTGCCCCAGCGGCGGGAATTTGAGGATGTCGGTGTAGACGAATGCCGGAGGGAGCACCAGTATGATGTATTTTGATTTGAACAGGTCTTTGTTGTTTTGCCGGAAGCTTTCAAGCGTCGCGACCAGCAGGTTCTTGTCGAGCAGGGCGCCGTTTCGCATCGCGCCGGCGGGGACGGCGACGGATTTTTTTACCATGCGCAGGACCCCCTTTTTGTTTCGTTCAAGCAAAACGGCGGAAATAACGCCCTGGGCGATTTCAAGCCCAACGATCTTTTCCACCGGACTGAATAATTGCGCGATATTCATCCCACACATACCTTACACCACCAAACCATGGCGCAGTCTTTCTTTAAGTCTGCGCAGGCCTTGTGCATGCAATTTTAATGATTTTTCACGGCCGTAAGCGTCTTGTTTTGACAGATAAGCTTCATAATAAACCAACTTCCACGGCGCATACTTCGCGGTATGGTATGCTTTGTTTTGATTATGCATTGAAAGGCGCTGTTTCAAATCAGCGGTGCAACCGACATATAAACTTCTGTTCTTTAAAGACTGTAGCATATAAACATAATGCATGATCAAAATATCAGTGTAAGGTATGTGTGGGATTCATAGTTCTTTCGTTGATACTGTTGTTATTTTACCACTATCGGGGTCGACAGACAAAATAACCTCCAGTTTGCGCGTCGCGTTGTTGATGGTTCCCCTGCTGACGATGCAGTCCTGGTTGGCGCCGATGGCTTGCGAACAGGCGCTTTGCGAAGTTTCTACGATCACCTTCGCGCACGCGGTCGTGCCGTTTAACGTACAGCCGGCGGGGAGAAAATACCCGCTTGTGCTGGTGAACGATTTGTCGCGCGCCAGCTTTATCAGAGCGTCTTTCACGCCCGACTGCGCGGCGGAAAGCGCGTCTTGCCCCGCGCGCTGGGTCTCCGCAATGCTCCCCTCAAAGATCCCCGAAGACAGCATGGAAAGCCCGATGGCGACAAGCAGAAGCAGAACAATGACGGCGGCGGACAACAGCGCCATGCCTTGTTCTCTTGAAACATGAAACATGAAACATGAAACAACGTTTTTTAATCGAACACCCCGTGTTTTGTGTTTCATGTTTTATAATTTATTTCCTACGATGTCCGTCGATGTCGCGCTCTGTGAATATGAAAATTGTGAGCCGGTGGAATTGTATTGGACGGTGATGGCGTACTGGGTGCTCGTGGCGGTTGCCGTCACCACGCTACTCGTGGTGGTTGCCGAGTTTTCCATCGTGGTGAAAGAGAGGTATGAGACGATGACACTGTCGGATGTGATGTTTTCAGCCGGGTCGGTGCCCGCCGTCCTTTTCAAGACGCCCGTACTGCCGGAGGTTGTGCCAAGGGCGTACTGCACGTTTTGCCCGTTCACGACGGCAGTCAGCGCGGAGCCGGAAGCGCCGGCGACCGGCGCGCTGATGCGCTGCGCGCCGCGGAGCGTTTGTGAAATCGCCTGCATCGCGACGCGCAGGTTCTGCTGGACCTCCGTTTCCACCTTTGATTTCGTCGACGACAGATTCAAATTGACGATGATGGCGACGAATACGCCCGATATTGCGGTCACGATGCCGATGTAGATGATGAGTTCAAGGAGAGAGAATCCTCTCTCATGAAACATGAAACATGAAACATGAAACAAGGTTTTTCTCCTTTTATGTTTCATGTTATAGGTTTTATGTTTCATGTTGTATGTTCCATGTGATTTATTTTATCGCATACTGTTCCGCCGCGAAAAGGTACTGGGTGAGGAAGATTTTTTTAAAGGGGATGATGGAGTTGATCTCGTAAAACACCAGCATTGCTTCGCGGTACTCGTTTTCTTCCACACTGCGATAAGAAAGCGGCGCGTATCCGTGCGCGAGAAGCACGGCGTTTGCCGCAAGCCGCGCGGTCCGCTTGTTGCCGTCTTCAAACGGCTGGAGATAACTGATGCCAAGCAACGCGATCATTGATTTTGCATAGGGAGCGGGCATGCGCGACAGGGCGCTTGATAAAGCATCCACCCCCTCTTGCAGTTGATACAGGTTGTCGAGCGGCCGGTACGCTGACCCCACGACGCCGACCGGCTTCCCGCGCAATCCCGTTCCGACGCTCAAACCGTTCACGACGATCGCGTGCAGTCGTTCGAGATTGGCGCGCGTCAATGTCCGGAATTCCGCCGCGTGTTCGCGGATGAATAAAAACGCGTTCTTATGGTTTATGATCATCTGCGCTTCGGCATGGTCGTGCCCCGGCGCTTCCCGGTTTTCCACGATGAGCCTTTCCGTATCGAGGAGCGTGTACGTATTGCCTTCGATGCGGGAAGATTTCCATGACAACTCGATGATCAAGCGCTCCAGTTCTTTTTTTTGTATCGCGGGCGGGATGTTTTCTATTTTTTGAATGTAGCGCGCAGTCGCGCTTTCCAGTATTTTTTGTTCGGCATCCGAAAAAAGGTCTGCCGGCATTTCGGTGAAAAGAGGGAAGTTATACCTTTTCATGCCGTAGCGCTTGTCCGGTTCGATGGCGCAATACCCGCGAGCGTCAATATCGGCAAAAACTCTGCCGGGCGTTCCAACCGCATACGCGACCGATCGTCCGGCGCCTGTCGTCAGAAGGGCGCCCCGGCGGGTCAATTCCGCAAGTTCCCGTTTGATCGTTACGAGCGAGACATCTTCCCCGCTTTTTTTCAGCGCGTCATAAACCGCGGAAGATCGGGCGTCCCCCTTTTCAATAAGAAAGAGGATGATTTTTTGTTGCCGCAAGGAAAATCGCATGGTATTCGTATCAAATGAACATTATAATCGTATCATATTGATACGATTCAGGCAAATCTTGAGGAGTGCTCAAGCGCTAAGGACTCCAATTTATATACACATCATCGACGTGCGGCGTGGTCGCTCCTGCATCCGTGCAGTTGTTTAAATTATCAATTACACAATAAATCTGACCAACCTCAATAAAAGACCGCCGCTCACCAAGCTGATTAAGCCGGCCATTAAGTTCCCAAAGGTATCAGTAGGCCTCGGTCCGTCTCCCATTGCTTTTATCACATCAGTTCCCTTGAATTTTGTGCCGTCAGTTAGATTCCCGGAAACCGATAATGCGTTATCGCCAATCGACAGCAAGCTCTGCGCCTGATCTCGATCAAATTTCACCATCAGATCTTTTATGCCGTCGTTGTCGTAATCACCGATAGCGGTGGGAGAGCTTAAAGCGGGGATTTGCCCATTGAGTTTTATCGTTGAAACAGTGATGTCTCCCACTTTATAAAAACCAGGGAGCTCAATATAAGCCATGATATACTTGCCTTTGCTCGAAAGGTCGATGGTGTCGGGATTAATGTCTACGGTTGAGTCCAGCGAATAAGTCGCGGCATCTTTGCCGCACCCTCCTTGCACATCAAGCGTAAACGTTGTCACGGTTCCGGTTGCGGTCTGGCCGAAGTTGTCTTGGTTGAAGGCGCAATCTGTTTTTGAATATACCGATCCGGTCAAAAATTCCCCCGTGCTTGTTCCGGTAAGTTGAATATGGTATCTTCCCTTTTCCGGGTTATTGATGACTATGATCTGGCCGACAGCATTTCTTCCCGAATCCACCCCGTTTTGCAATTCATCAACTTCTTGATTTACCACCGTATCAAACCCTATTTTCTTACCGTGCGGATTGGTAACCAACAGATTTACCGGCGATGCGATATATATCGAGAGAGCTTCCTGGGGAAGATTAGCCGATGCGGTGTTGTTTTGGGTGCTTGTCGCGCCAATAAACGCCAGAATTTCCTGTGCAAAAGCATTCGGCAAATTGACGTGGCTGTATAAGTCTTGCGGGTCGGTTGGTTGCGGTGTTTTTGTTAGAATAGGTATGCTGGCTTCGGTTATTTTTGAGCTTCTCGTAAGCACCGTTTCATCACCAAGGGCACTGGTTGCATTGCTTTTTGGCGCTCCATCAGGAAACGATTTATCCGGTATCGCAAGGGGGTTGTCAGGATTTGGGTACTCAACATGCATGTTTTCTATCGTAGGATAACCCTCGCCGGTAAATATCTTTGTATTCAGCGGGGATGACAACCGCGTGATGTTCGTTCTCGCATTCAGGTCTTTAAGGAAAGTATTTTGCCAGACCATGCTTGAGACGCTTCTTGTGTTGCCGTTTTGATCTTTCAGGTAATCAAATGTCGGCAGAAGTTCTTGTACGGATGGAGCATAATTTTGAATGTAGTTGAAAACCGACAGATTGCTGATGGTGTTTGATAAATAGTGAACCACTATTTTCAGAATCGGATTGGTAACGCTGTCCTCGAATACTTTACTCACGGTGTTGAAAGTTTCTCTGATAAGAGGAGACCCTTCCCACGGATAGTATGCTTTCGCCGAGCCGTGATTGGGAGTCCCCAGCATAGCAAACTTATCAACATCATTTCGATAGAGAGCGTTGTTTTGAATGTATGCCCGTGCCGCCAGCCCGCCCATGCTGTGAGCGACAATGTTCACTTTTGACGCTCCGGTCGCGGCTTTTGCAAAATCGATGCACGACACGAGATAGTTTTGCGCGGTGGCATTATTCGATCGTTTCCAATCGTAAGGGCAGTCAAATACTGCGTATCCCGCAACTTTCAATTGATCTCTTAGATTATCCCAACTCCGGGGAATAAATCCCATGTTGTTCAGGCCTTTCATAAGCCGTGATTGCGAGTCTTCGGTGAAGTGGACGGGACCTAAAAGCGAGGAAGGCAAAGAGGTAAACATGCCAAAGACATTATCCGTCCACGAGCCAAGAATGCCGGGGAGGAGGATGACTGAAAGTTTTACCATCCATGAAAAGGTGGCAGGTGTCGGATCAACGTTTCCCGCTACATCTTTTGCGCGGACTTTGAATACGTGATCTCCTGCAGAAAGGTTTGGATAAGTTTTTGAACTTGTGCAAGCAGAAAAAGCAAGATTATCAAGACTGCATTCAAAACTAACTACTCCAACATTATCAGTTCCGTTAAAGGTAAAAGTGATGGAGTCCGATGTGGTTGTTCCGTTGTTTGTTACAAGACTGTTTTTGCCATCAACGGCTGAACTAATAATTGTATCGGGAGGGGTGATATCAAGAGGAGGATTGACAGTAATTGATGCGAAACCGCCGCTCCCGACATTACCGCTTGTATCCATGCATTTGGTTTCAACAGTATGTGTTCCTAGTGTTAAGAAAGTATAGCTTTTTGAAGCGGTTCCGCTTATGGTGGCAGTAAGAGACGCGGTGCCCTGGTCGATGAAATCTATAAAAAGACGGCATTCTTTTACTCCTCGCTCATCAAAAAATGAAGCACGGAGAGTATAAGTAACGCCCTCTGTGACTGTGCTGGGGGGTGTGCTATTTACCGAAGGAGCGGTAGTGTCTACAAGCTCAACAACTTGAGTTGGTATTGCTCTATCGGTGGTTGTGCCATTACCAAGCTGTCCAACATCGTTGTCTCCCCATCCCCACACAGTACCATCGGATTTGAGGGCAAGGTCAATTCCGGCAATAGCGATTATATCTGTTAGATTGGAAATCTGAATAGGCGGAGTCACCAGTGCTCCGGGAGTTCCGTTTACCGACCCAATAACATCTAGTCCCCATGTCCACACTGTTCCATCGGATTTAAGGGCGATGGAGGTATTGTTTCCAGCAGAGATTGTTCTTATTCCGGTTAAGTTAATAGCTTGAACAGGTGCATAGATAATACTGGAAGAGCCAGATTCAATTCCAAGTTCTCCAAAGCTATTTCTTCCCCATCCCCACACAGTACCATCAGATTTAAGGGCAAACGAGAATCCTTCCCCTGCGGAAGTAGCTACAACACCGGTTAAAAATCCAACCCCACTTGATTCTTTAACTTGGGTGGGAGTCGTTTGGTCGATCGAGTTTCCATTGCCTAGTTGCCAGTGGTTATTATGCCCCCATCCCCATACGGTGCCATCATCGCGAAGAGCGAGTGAATGAAACTGACCGGCAGAGATGGCTGTAACTCTCTCCAGGCTGGAGACGCGTACCGGCGCAGAATAAGTTGCAGTTGTACCATTACCTAATTGGCCAAAGCTATTTCTTCCCCATCCCCACACAGTACCATCGGATTTAAGGGCGAGGGAGTGATCCATTCCAGCAGCGATGGCAACGACTCCTGTTAGGTTTTGTACTGGGGCTGAAAGATATTCTCGGAAAGTAACATTCCCCCTGCCAAGCTGGCCATAGTTGTTTCGTCCCCAACCAAACACTCTGCCATCAGATCGCAATGCTAGAGAATGGTCGCCTGCTACAGCGACAGCTGTTATGCCGTGCAAGAATGTGACGCCCCCGCCTTCTTTGACTGGTATTATGGCCATGTTTTGACTAGTCAATGTTCCATCACCTAATTCGCCAAACACATTGTATCCCCATGCCCATACTGTCCCATCTGACTTGAGGGCAAGCGAA
The DNA here is from genome assembly GCA_001775835.1 of Candidatus Azambacteria bacterium RIFCSPHIGHO2_02_FULL_52_12. Lineage (GTDB taxonomy): Bacteria > Patescibacteriota > Minisyncoccia > GWC2-36-17 > WO2-46-25 > WO2-46-25. Next base: position 26,944 of record MEYP01000015.1, read on the forward strand.
TGTAATCCTCCTGCAGCGATGATTTTATGTTGGACAATATTAGTATCAGCAATAAAAGGAACGGTTAAGGTCGCACTAGTCTGATGTGCGTTTGTGAGCACGAGAGTTATAAAAAGAATTATTGGAAAAACCTTAAAATACAGTGTTTTCATGGACTCCAGTTGACAATAACACCATTATAGGAAGCGCCGCCAATCTGCGGGGTCGCGTTTCCGGTGCCGGTGGTACAGTCGTTTACCGAACACAACGTTACTTTGTATCTGAAATAGCGTTGGTTATTGTGGGTTACCCAGCATTTTATTTCAGCGGGAATGTTCGGGTCCGGTTCGTAATACTCGGTGGTATTGCATGTTCCGTTGCCATCTGCATCGCCGTAATACTGCCAGTCGCCAAAGTCATCGCATGCGGGGGGGTTGGTTTTCCCATTGGCGCAGTTTGAAGTGGCAAGTTGCAATTTCACGTGAGTATTTAATGGTTTTGCCGGTCCATCCCACAGTATCCAATTATACGCCGCGCCGGAAGCGACGCCGGTGTCAAACGTGGAAGATTCAAGGTAGCCGGTTGCCGCGAATCCGCCGCCGCAGGTTGGCGGTTTGTAGCGATGCGTCACCACCGCCTTCGCTCCCAGCCCATACACCGTCACGCCCGACGGCGTGATGCCAAGCGTGTAGGTATACGTCCCTGCGGATGCGGGGTTAATCTTCCCCGGCACCGTCGGGTCTTTGTACAGAATTTCGAATGGAGTCGGTGTAGAGCCAACATTCGGCAAGGTGAACGTCTCTGCCGTGTTGTTATCGTCATCAAGCTTCACCAGAATCGTTCCGTTCCCCGTGTACACCCCCGATATCGGGATATATACCGACTTCACGGGATTGGTTATGCCGGTAAGGTCGTCGCCGATGTAGAGCGAAAACGTCGTCGTGGTCGCGCTGCTCACCTCCCCGTCGCCCGACGTGATGAAGGTCTCGGTGGTTTTGACTTTTTCATTTGCCGGCTGACCGTCCGCACAGCTCGCGGGCACATACTCATGGCTCACCACCGCCTTCGCTCCCAATCCATACACCGTCATGTTTGTCAGTGTGATGCCAAGCGTGTATGTATACGTTCCGGCGGACGCCGGATTGATCTTCCCCGGCGATGTCGGGTCTTTGTACAACACTTCAAACGGCGTCGGCGTTGTGCCGACATTAGGCAGGGTGAATGTCTGCAGCGTGGCATTATCGGTCTCAAGCTTTGCGCTAAGCTCGTAGGGTCCGCCGCCACTGGTGGTGTACACCCCCGATATCGGGATATATGCCGACTTCACGGGATTGGTTATGCCCGTAAGGTCGTCGCCGATGTAGAGCGAGAACGTCGTCGTAGTCGCGCTGCTCACCTCCCCGTCGCCCGACGTGATGAAGGTCTCGGTGGTTTTTACCTGGTTGACGGCGAAGACGCTTACCGTAAACGCCGCAAAACATAAAATGATTACCAGTGGTATATATCGGTTCATATCCTAACACCTTATGTGCTAAACTTGTTATTTCACAAATTCAATTTTCAGCTCTCGGTTGAAGGCGGTAGCGACTTTTTGGAGCGTTTCGGTCGTAAGATTCTGCTCCCCTCTTTCCATTCTGGCGATGTTGCTTTGGGTCGTGCCGATTTTACGCGCAAGCTTCGCTTGCGAAACCTTACTTTTCTTGCGCAGTTGCAAAATCAGGTAAGCGATTTCCAACTGCTTGCCATGCATATCGTAATACTTCCGAAAAGTCGGACTCTTGAGTTTGTGCGCCACATACGCCTGAAAGTCAAAAGTGTCTTTTTGCATTGTTTTTTTACTCATATATTTTCTTGTTATTGATGACAGTGTAGTAATATTTTTCCGCTCTTTTTCGGGCAAGGATTCTATATAGGCTAAAACGGGATGCGCGCCACTCGAATCTTTGTAAAATAACACCCTATAGTCCTGATTTTCAGTATATATCATATATGTCAATAATGTCCTCCCTTTGCGGCCAGCGCAAGAAAAATACCAACGAAAAGTATAGGAAAAAAAGAAAAAAATATATTTCCTCATTTTTTAAACAAAAACTACCTTACCCTAACTGCGCTTTTTCCAAATGAATTGGGGATGATGTAGTCCCATCCCTTTGCGTCGGGGTTATAAGAAAAGATGATTGCCGAGATGGAAGCGGTTTGAAATTGCGGAATGGCGGCAAGTTGCGCAAGAGCCCATAAAGAGTCTCTGTCGGCAAAGTTGGGCGGTGTTTCGCCGCCAACCGCGCCGGAATCAACTTCCTTTTGAGAAACGATCCCGTCCCCTTGAATGACCACCTCATATCCCTTTCCCTTTTTTATCTTGGAAGAAAACGCGATTTGCCACTGGCTGGATTTTCCTTCGAGCGTGACGGCGCCAAGCGACTTGATGAACGCGAGCTGGGCGTCGCTTGACCACTTCGCGGCTTCCGGTTTTGCCAGGTCGTAGCTTCCTTTTACGCTCAAGACCGCACCGGGCACGATGACTTTTTCGTTGTCGTCTTTGGGAACCAAAGCGATGCTGATCGCGCCCTGGTCAACGACCCTGCCCTCGCTTCCCGTGATGCTTTTGGTATCGGGTATCACCAGTTTTTCTTCAATCACGCGTCCTTGCGACGGCGTGTTTTGCCCTGCTGATGGCGCATTGCCGCTCGGCGCGTAAAAGTAGTATCCCGCGCCAAGAGCGAAGACGATAATGACTATGAAAATGATAATAATGAGTGTGCGGTTCATGCTTGTATTATGGCGTATACGCGTACGTGATGGTTATTTTTGCCGAAGTAACGTATACCGTGGTGTTTGTTTGCGGGGTTATGGTGAGCGTGTTCGATATCAGAACCGGATTTATTCGATGCATGATCTTAAAGTGGCTTGTCGTTGATGCAGGAACGACATAGATGATTGAACCTTGGCCGGTGACTTGCACAGTAATGTTTTTAGGATCCGCGCCCGATGAATACACGCCGCTGATTTCTATAAAAGCGCTTTGAGTGCTGGTGGCGTTTTCCGGCAGAGAGACGGTGAACGGGTAAGAGCCCGGACTGCTGTTATTGATAAGCCCCGTCGCGCCCGCGATGTGGA
>MEYP01000015.1:30066-39704 GCA_001775835.1 Candidatus Azambacteria bacterium RIFCSPHIGHO2_02_FULL_52_12
GCACGCGATAGTAATACGTCGCGGCCGAATTCAAGTTGGAAAGCGAGGCGCTGTGTCCGACGGTTTTCCCGGCGGTATTTGCCGGCGTATCGGCAAGCGTCGTGCAGTCATTATTCGTAGCGCAGTTGGTGACGAACGTGCCGGTGGTATTGTATTGCACCTGGGTGGTTGCCAGCTCTTGGGTATCCCATGTGATGGTTGCGGTATTGGTACCGGGAGATCCCGAGCTGACGCTTGATATGACGGGCGAGACGGTGTCCACGATCAGGTCTCCCGCCGCCTCCGAGTTGCCGCCGTACGCTATCCATCCGCTGTAGTAGTCGGTGGACGATTTATTATAGCGAACCCGCGTCCGCCAATGATAATTTTCGTCGGCGCTTGTCGTGGCGCTTGTCAGCGTGATTGATCCGCCGCTGTATGCCGACCCGGTGCCGCTCCCCGCTATCGCGCCGTTCGTTCCTTCAAAACAATACGCGTTGCCGGCGCAGATGTTGCCGGCGTCAAACGTTGATGAGCCGCCGGTTACCGGACGCATCTCAACCTGCAGATACATAGTTCCTCCGCTGACGGATGACGAGGTGTCTGCGGAAAAGTATGCCGGCGTGCTTGAGGCGACACTCGGTGGCACGGTGAGCGCGATAAGGTCCGTGAAGGCGGAATTGCGTGATTGTTTGAGATTTCCTGGATCGGCGGGCGTCGGTGAATTCACGGTGAATGCCTGCGTGTTGGAAGTGTAGGCCACGGCGGAGGCGGTTGACGTTACCTGTACCGGCTGGGATCCGGTCGGCGTACCAGCAGGAACATTTACGCAGATTTCGGTGTCGATCCATGCGGCGCCTGAGCCGGCGCAGGTGCCTGCCCCGGTGAGGTTTTGAAAGTCGCCGTCAAGCGCCTGTGTCGAGCCGAATTTCACATTGTCGGCTGTGGAGGAGCGGTTGGGCGACACTGGGCAAGTGCCGGACTGGCAAAAATGATCCCCGGCGATTTTAACGGTATCTCCCGCTGTTCCGTTACCTGGTGTGTTGCTCGCAATGCGCGGAAGCACCCTGAACCCGCTAAGCGTATCGGTTTTTGAATCAGACGTTCTGTTTACTACCATGTTGCCTGTATAGGTGCTGTCTGCGATTGTAGTTGGCACTTGTATGGCAATACACGTTGAAGTGTATGCGCTTCCTCCGCAAAAAGCGGCGACTGCCGATTGGGTTGCGGTTTGCCCCACAAGAGTTATCGTGCCTGCACCGCCAAAATGGTTGCCTGTGATAATAATAGCTCCGTCGGTGAGCGTGTTGGGGCAAGCGGCATCGCCCGTGTTGTACTCCCTGCCATATGCGCCTGAAGGAAAGCCAGCTTTGTCGCAGTTGGTGATTGTGGTTATACTCGGCAAAACGGTGAACGATTTCGTATTGCTTGCTCCTCCGCCGTCGCGGGTAACGCTGACGGTGCCGGTGTCGGTTGCCGCAGACGGAATGACAATGCCTGAAATGACCGTTGCCGACCACGTAAGTCCGGTGGTGACGTTTGATCCGTTTACGGTAGCGATGCCACCCGCGCCCTGCGCCGCGCCGAAGTGATCGCCGTTGTAGCGGATGGTGTCGCCTTGCCGCGCTTCAGTTATGCCGTTGGCTATCGGCGTGCCTGCTGAAGATGCCGTCACATCCATCGTGCACAGCCGCGGCAAAACGGTGAAAGCAAACGTTGCCGTACTACCGACGGTTACCACGATGTTGCCGGTATTGCCCGCGTCTGAAGGCACGGCGATGCCCGAAAGCACTGTGGAGGTCCATGTTCCCACCGTGACCGCCGCGGAACCGTTGACGGTGACGGTGGAACCGCCCTGCGCCGCGCCGAAATTGGATCCGTTGATGCGAATAGTATCGGTCTGCCGCGCCGAAGTGATGGTATTGGCGACCGTCGTTCCGGTGGGGCATCCCCCCCCGCCCGCCGCCGTCACGTCAACCGAAGCAATAGTGGGACCCGGCGTGAACGTGCCGATGAGAACGCCCACATCGTAGTTGCCGTTGGTGTCTTTTTGGAATGCTTTGTAGGTGTAGGCAGTGCCGTTGGTGAGCGCTACCGTACTGCATCCCGCGCTTCCACCGGTGCCGTTTATTTTGCTTTGCGCGGCTGAAGCAGCACTTGAAATGACGCACACAACGGTTGCAGTGCCATTAGCGGTATCTATACTGGGAGTCGATCCTTCAACGGGAACTTCTGACCCCGCAGATGCTGCCGTCCAACGGTAGATTACGGAACCGCTCGTGGTATTGAAATCAGCACTGTTGGAGGTTGTCCAGTTGATGGTGTTTGCCGTATCCCCCGCCGTGCCGCTTACTGAAGTCGCGCCATTGGGTGATGCGTTGTCCACGGTTATGGTGGCGGGAGTGGCCGAATCTGCGCCTGCTTGCGCGTTCGTGCTTGTGAAAGCGGTGACGGTCCCGCCGACGGCGTATGAAAGACCCGGCGGCACGGGCATGTTGGCGTGGCTTTTTGGCGTGATGCGAACTTTAAATTGCGTGGCGGAGGTGCTGACGGGAATCGCCGTGCCGCCAGAAAAGTTCACGGTGTTGCTCGCGGGGTTTGCCGCCGCGGCAAAATACAGCGTGGCGCCGTTGTCCGACGTGATGCGCACTTCGCTTAAACTCTCAAACGAGTTTGCGCCGGTAAGCGTGACGGTGAGCGCGGTGACGGAATCGGTGCCGCCGCTCGTGACGAGCGTGAACGCGTCAAGATCGGTGATGGACGCGCCCGGGGCGATGGTGCTGTTGCCGGGGTCGGTGCCATCGGCGATGGTGGTGGTGTTTGCGGGCGCGCTGGTCGTACCTTGGCCTTCAGCGCTTAAAGCGGTTTCATCAGTGTCTTGATTTCGAGCTTTTACTTGAACGCCATACAGCGTGCTTGCCTGCAAACCCTGCAAAACCAGAGCATCCAGCTGAGCGTCAGTGAGCCAAACCGCCGAAGCCGAAGGGTTACCGGATGCATCCACCCACTGATTCAGCCATGTGGCGTCGCTGGGGGTGGTGGTCACCACCTGTACTGCAAAATTGGTCGTCGGGTTGGAAGCCGGATTGCCATTTTCCGCGTTCGTTAAAGCCAAAGTGCTTGTGGTCGGACTGCCCAGAGTCGGCGTCCCCGGCGCATTGGCTGAAGTATAGGTAGAAGAAATGCCGGAAGCCGTACCTGTGTTTGAAAGGGAGTCGCGAGCTTGCACCGTATAGCCGTAGCATTTGTTCGGTTGAAGGCCGGTGTTGCTATAAGTTGTATCGGCTGATTGCCACCCGCTTGATGCCCCGCCCGTGCCGGCATTGGCTCCGCAGGAAGAATTATCGCTGGTAAAAAGATAACTGATTGGCGTTGACGGATCAGAGCCGGCAGTAGAAGTCATGTCAATTTGCGTGGTACTGAAATTATTCGGCGCCGTGGCAAAAGTCATCGGGTTTGGGGTTGGTGGGGTGGAATCAGGCGGCGGAGATAATCTAAACGCGAAATCAACCACATCCTTGGCCGCTGTTGAAAGAGATGTTTCCCGCGCTCCGCCACTGGTTAGATCTGTCCATGCTGTTGAGGTCACCGCGGCACCGTCCCATGTATCCACCCATAAGTCGCTATTAGCATCTGCGGTAATCAATAGCGCCTTGTCTAGACTTGGATAATCAAAAAGGTCAATAAATCTTGATGCGCCTCTTGTTCTAGTGTTAACCGACTGGTTTGTTATGCTACCCGCGGAGTTCATGGTCCACCAATCGATATCATCTGTCGTGGCGGAGCTTGAATGGACAGCAACACCATAATAAGTAGTGGAAAGATAACTAACTGCTCCCAACTGGTAATTAGCGGCCCAGTTTTGAACAACGTCGTCTCCGGCAGTACCGTCACTCACGCCGGTGCCGCTCCATTCAAAACCTTCTCCGGGGTTTGCTGACGCCGCTGTTCCATGAGAAAACACGGCGATATCATTGTCTGATGGATTTGGTTCTTGTAAATCTACAAAACCCGTTATATTATCTACTCCAGTTTGGGTGCCGATTGTCCATGTGGTCCCAACTAGTTGTCCTGTGGCGGCAGTACCCGCTCCGGCAACCCAAGCAACCACCAGCATATCGCCTGATGTTCCCTCAAAAGAAACGTCAAACTTTCTTACATCTCCCGTTACTGCGGTTGCCGTGATAACAGCAGTTGCTTCATCAGCCGCAGCAGTGCCGTTCCATCTATATGCGCTTACGTCATCATTCGTATCAGAATACGCAATGCCTATCTGATCACTGCCGTTTCTGGAGGTAAGCTCTACCCATTCCACAGTTCCGGATGTTCTTGTGGTGGTGATGGCGGCATCGTTCACCCACGAGCCACCCGCCCACTCTATTTTTCGCAGTACGTCGATGGTAGCGTTTCCGTACACCAAAAGAGCATCGCCGGAAGTTTGTTCGTACGCAATATCGTAGTTTCTAAACCCGTGCGTTCCCGCTGTTGCTGTAATTGTTGTTGCCGCGCCGCAAGAAACTCCGCCGTCAACGCCGGTACATACCTGCGCTTTTATGACGTTTGCCGCGTCTCGGGTGGCGATAATCCATTCGTCATTGGTGGGACTCGCTGCCACCCGAATCCAGTTTATGGCGGAAGCTCCAACCGATGTCGCGCTTTGTTCTGTCCCAAAACCCGTCGTATCGTCAAAGGTCTGATACTTGGGAGTGCCGACGGTGACCGTATCGGCATACACCAAAAGTCCTCCTGTGTACTGCGCGATGATTGCCGCCTGCGCTTCCCGAATTTTTATTTTTTCAGTAAGATTACGATACGAAGTGAAGGTATCGACAACATTCTCATTCTGTGATAAATGCCATGCCTTATCTACGATATTGCGCGCCGCGATATACGAATCGATTATCTCTGTAAGCGCGTAAAAAGGAATATTGGAAAAAGATATGCCAAATATTACAAAAAATATTAAAATGTTTGCCGCTAATTTACGCATATCTATTCTTGGTAATCTTTAACATAAGTATACACCTTTTCAGAAATATCTTTCATTTTTTCTTGCGCTAACTGCTCGTTTTTAGATTTTATCATTACCGTAAGGATGTATGGTCTGTTGGGCGCATACACGATGCCGGAATCCAGGTAAACGCCTTTTTCTTCCTCGGTGCCTATTTTATGCGCGAAAGGAATGCCGGGAGGAAGACCGCTTTCTACATATTCCTTAAACGGCGATTGCGAAAGATACGAAAGCAATTTTTGAGAATTTTCCTCTGACAAATATGCTGCATTATACAATGACCTGAAAATAACAGAGTATCTTTTGGCGGAAAGATTTCCGCTGGCCGTGATAATACCGGAAAACCCAATATGGTTATTAACGTCTTCTATCTCGGATATTTCCAAATTTCTTACAAGAATAAAATTCGCGGTATTGTCCGAATCCGAAAGGGCGCGGCGAACCAGCTCGTCTATAGTGTGAGTTGAATTAGAAGATTCTTTATATAAAGAACCAAACCCCTTATTTTTATCGGAGGGCAAGAGAACCAGTTCGTTGGTCCACTTCCATTCCCCCTTTTCAATTTTTTTCGCCACCGTCATCGTTATGGGGACTTTCAAGAGCGAAGCCGGGTAAAACTCGGCGTCTTTGTTGATGGAGACATTGGAGCCGGTCGGCAAATATTCAAAGTAGATAGACACATTTTGATCGGCTTCATACGCGGTGTTTAAATAATCCCGGAGCGGCTGGAAGTTGATAATGCGATCTTCTCTACTATAGGTCCCCCGGCTCGGGTCAAGGAACGTGAACTGGTCGGAGACGGCGGATAGCCGCTCTGTTGTCGGCGGATAGAAAAAAAGCGTTGCTATGTTTGTTCCGGCTAGGAGCATGATGATGGCGGCAAGGAGCCAGACGATGCGTTTATTTCCTCTCGCTGTTCTCATTGTAACATTATTTTTCATTTTTGTTTATGGTATGTATAACTTGAAAGTCGAGTTCCCGCGTTCACTGATTCATGCACGGAAAATCTAAAACACTACGGGCGAAATAAATCCGTCTTTATCAACAAACTCCTTGGAGATGACAGAGGCGTCTTTTATTCCCAGTTTTGACGCGATCTTTTTAAGCCGGGCATGATCGCTCTCCACGCCTTTCAATTTTATTTCAAAAGCCGCTTTGTTCTCCCAGATCAAATCTATCTCTTCGGTGTTACGCTTATGATAAAAGCTTACTTTTCCGTATGCGCCCAGCTGATTTACCACGCCGTTCTCAAAAAGCTGGGAGTCATTGACGTTGCCGATAATTTTTAAAAGTCCCGTGTCATTGAAATACACTTTTTTCCCTCCCGCTACCGAACGATCGATGCCTTTAGCATAGCGCGGCAACAGCTTGATAATGAACGTGCCTTGCAAGAATTCCAAATAGGCATACACCTTGGGGCGGTTGACCCCAAGCTCGCTTGCAATCCTTGTCACATCAAGCAATGAACCAACTCGCGGCACCAAAAGAAGCAGGAGATCGCGCAGTTCTTGTATGTCTTTATAGTCCGAAAGAATGTTAAGATCTTTTTCAAAAAAAGAAGCGAAAATATTTTTCAGGATTTGTCTTTTTATGTCTTTATCTTTTTCAAGTATCACTGCCGGAAAACCTCCGTAGTGCAAAAAATCATCGTAATTAGTTTCAAACTTCTTATGAGTGAACACCGAGCTGTCGCGAATCGCCACAGGCAGTTGCCGGCTACCGATTTCATCATATGAAATACTATCCTGAAAATAAAGGTACTCTTTAAAACTTAACGGGTCAAGCTGAAAAAGAAATTTTCTGCCGCTTAAGGATTCCGGAAACAGATTTTTCAAGTAATAATTGGATGAACCGGTTACGATGAATTTAATGTGGTAATGGTCCAGCAGATACTTGATTACCTTGGTGATTTCCGGAAAAATCTGAATTTCATCAATGAAGACGAATAGTTGCTTGCCCTTTGCGCCGCCGGCCAAACTATGCAGTCTTTTGAAGATGTTGTTATAATCAATATCTTCAAAGGTTTTCACATCCAACGGGTTCTCAAAATCAAACCACAATTTTCCCCGGTTATCTATATGATCATACAGCTGGCGCATCAATGTCGTCTTGCCAACCTGCCTCATTCCAGTAATGATCAGCGCCTCTTTTTTCTCCAAATACCTCGTTAATTCACTAAATAAGGCCCTTTTTTTCATATAGGTATATAATCTATTACAAATTTGCACTTATTTGTAATAATTTTACTACAGATGGAGTCTTTAATCAACTCATTGTTCCCTTTCGTTTCATTGTGTGGAGAGCTGGAACGCTCCTGCTGTGGTGGTGATGTTGCTTACTGCGCCATAGTTTGTGCCGAATCCGCCGTTCTCCCCCGCGGTGGGCGCCACTACGCCGCTCCAGTCCGTTTGTGAGGCCGCCGTGTTGCGCGCGCGGGTGAAGTAGTTATTCAGGGAAACGGAGCCGAGCTGGTTGGCGGTCGCATCTTCCCATGAAACAGTGACGGTCACTTCTTGCGTAGAAGGATCGTCGTTTGCGGAGTTGTAGGTGTTTTCTATGGTGCCCGACGCACGCGATACATTGCTCACGGTGAATGAGCGTTTATACGTCAGGCCGTCTATAGGAGGAAGAGATTCGATGCCCGATTGTACGCACCACTTCACCGACCCGCATGCCGCCACGGTGTTTGCCGGATAGCGGTTTCCCGATAGCCCGTAGATGTTGTTCCATTGTTCGCCCGCAAGCGCGTTCACCGCGCTCATGGTTTCCTGTGCGAGGTTCACGGCGACCGTTTTCTGTCCGGCGGTTTTGTCCGCCTGGAGCGCCACGCCGATGAGCTGTGAAACCGAAACGCCCACGACCGAAAACACCGCGATGGCGATAAGTATCTCAAACAGGGAAAACCCTTTCTCATGTTTCATGTTCCCAGTATACACCGTTTTTCATGCTTCCCACAATATTATTGTCATACATTTCCTTCTCTGCTATAATAAGGTAAATTGTGGATAACTTATCAGGTAACTTTTTATCATCATGAATACTTCGTCACACGTTCGCGCGCGGGCAAAAGGGTTTACGCTCATCGAGCTTATCATCGTCATCACGATCTTGGTCATTTTAGGCATCGTCGTGGTCGTGCTCATCGATCCGGCTGAAATCTTGGCGCAATCCCGCGATTCCCAGCGCATTTCCGACCTGGCGACGGTGAAAGGCGCGATTCAGCTCGTGCTGAGCAATCGGGCTCCCACCGTTACCGAATTTGGTTTTTGTCCGGCAACCGCGACTCCCAATGCGGGAGCCGATATCTGGGCTTCCACGGTAGTTGCTCCCGCCGGTTCCAGTTATAGCGTCGTTTCGGCGACGAGCACGCGGCCGCTGGCGGACGGCACCGGATGGATAAAGCTGAATTTCACGGGCCTGGGAACCGGCACCGCGCTTGCCAATCTTCCCGTCGACCCGACGAATATCGCCACCGCCGGCAATGGGCTGTATTATCGCTATAGCTGCAATGATGCTTCCGGAAGATATGAATACGAAATGGATGCGGCGCTCGAAAGCGCGAAATACAAGCCAAGCTGTACCGCGGCAAACTGCGACGACAAAGGATACAATGACGGCGGCAACAGCGGCACCGCCCCCGCGGGCGGGACGGGCTTGAACAACAGATACGAAGTCGGGAACAACCTGACCGTGCTTCCCGCGACGGCGCTCTAACGGCATTTTATTTAAGGACTCTTCACAACAACCCCAATGATCTCGGGGTTGTTGTGTTATCAACATATAAAAGATGTGCTGTCCATGGTATGATATCTGCACAGCATGGATATTTTCTTGCCATTCAAAATCGTAAGCTTTCTGGCGAGCGCGGGTACGGTTTTTTTTGCTCTGCGGATGTTGTCCGGCGCGAAGTTAAAAGCGCTTCTTACGATAAGCATCGCGTTTTTCTTCCTTTCTACGATATTGTTTTCCGACGCTGACACCATCGGCGAATGGGACAAGCATCTTCTTTTTTATGCCGGCCAGCTTTTCCTCTTTTTCTTCATGACGGCTTTAGTGAAGGGAAAAACAAACGTTGGGGGAGGGCTTGCCGGATTTGTTTTGCCTTTCTCTTTTTCAGATACGACGCGCGATTTTTTCGGGTACATCACCGAGCAAGGCGTCCAGCACCTCATCACCATTCCTTTTGCGGTGATTGCCGTCACCACCATTTCCTCCCGGCTTATCGTCGCGGAGGCGCCGGACACGAAGCCGGCGATACGCTTTTTTTTTCTCGCGCTGTTTTCATTCGCGATGATCCATACCGCGGAATTTTTCATCGAGAGCCAGGGATTTTTCCCTTTTTTGGACGGCACGGGAGTAGAGATGATGGAGTTCCTTTTCTATTATCTCGCCCTGCTGTCTTTAAGCGCTGGTTTAAAAGAAATGTCGCGTGGGGGGGTATATAAATGAATGAGTTTATAGCTTTCAGCTTCATTAGCTTTTAGGAAATCCCCCACTTTACAGACTTTATGGACTTTCGACTTACCATTAAAGCAAAACTGCTCTCCGCCTTTTTTCTCGTAGCGGTCTTCTTTGCCGGCATCAGCTACACGACGGTAAAAAAAATGGACGCCGTACACGCCGTTTCCGACAGCGTCAATAATGTCAA